>CAYSZK010000003.1:0-81855 GCA_964435495.1 uncultured Verrucomicrobiales bacterium | reverse complement strand
CGCCGTCGCTGTCGGCGTCCCGCGCGTCGGTGTTCAACAGCAGCTCTTCGGCGGCGTCCAAGCCGTCGCCGTCCTCGTCCCAGGAGCCGAGCGCCGCGACGCGGAAGACGCCCGATTGCACCCCTGAACCGTCTTCGTTGTAGGCAACCACTTGCCCCTCGCCTGTGATGACCCCGCCCACGGGCAGGAACCATGGCATGTCCCCGGCGCGTTCCAGTTGGAACCGCTGGCCGGACGGCGCAAAAAACCGGACCTCGGCCCACACTCCGGACGCGGTGATCGATACCGGGTTGGTGAACGCGAGCCACGGCGACATGAAAAAGCGTTCGCGCAACTGGTTCTCCGGACCGGCAAGCGGGCCGGCGCCCCAGAACCGTTCGAACACATCGGAGACCCCGCCACCGTCCTGGTCCAGGGCGGGCGCCAGGCCGGAAGCCAGCAGCGCAAGCGCGGCCACAACCAGCGCTATGGCGTGCGGTGGGACGGCCCTCGGCCGGCACACCGCTGTTATGCGGCGGACGCGGTGATCCCCGCCGCGGGCTTGAGGGAGAACGCCAGGCCTCTGAATTCCGGCCCTCGACCCTCGCCTCTCGACCCTCGACCCCTTGTCCCGCTCCGCGAGCGGTTCCCCCCTTCGCGGCCTCGGTGTCCTTCGTGGTGAAAATCCTCCCGCCTCCCCGCTCACCCCGCCCGCAGCACCACCGGATATAGCGTGCGCGTCGACTCCGGCGCAAAGCCCCGGCGGTCCACCAGCATCATCTCGTGCAACAACCGCAGCGCCGCCGCAAACCGCGGCCCCAGCCGGGCGTCCGCCCCTTCCGCCCCCGCCGCCACAAGCGCTTCGGTCAGGCAAACATGCAGGATTTCCGGCCTCCGCCGCCCCGCCGCCTCGCGCCAGGCAAAGGGATGCCCGTTGTTCGCGATCACGCACGCCACACGGTGCTCCCTGCGCCATCCCTCATACGCCTCGCGGACACCCGGGGCGTCCGCGCCAAACCGGAACAACGGCGGCGCCGCCCGGCCGCGCCCCCGCAGCTCGTCCCGGTGCAAAAGCGCTTCGCCCAACATCAACCGGTTCAGCTCTGTGCCCTCAAACCGCGCCAGGCTGAAACCGATCCGGCGGTGGCCCCGCGCCCACGCCCGCTCGCACACCAAATCGAACGCCTGCCGCCAGTCCGTCCCCACGCGATGAAACGCCAGCTCCGGGCGCTCCTCTCCCACCATCACCACGCTGAACCGGTTCCAGTCCACTTCGGGAAGCGCCGACGGATCGTGCAGGTTGATCAAAAGCCCCTGGATGCCGCGATGAAAGAATTCCCGCCCAAGGTTCCGCCCCGCCGCCGCCGCCCCCTCCACAGGCACAACGTCAAGCTGATACCCCAGCTCCCCCGCCCGCCGCGCCAGCGCCCGGAACTTGTCCGTCCCCCGCGACGTGAACCGGTCGCACAACACGGCTATCGTCACCGAGTCCGGCTTCCGGCCCCGGCCCCACCGCAGACGGCTCAAATACGCCAGCCGCGGGTCGGGCGCATACCCCAGCCGCCGCGCCGCCGCCGCCACCCGCCGCCGCACTTCCCCGCGCACATGGGGATGCCCCGCCAGCGCGCGGCTCACCGTCGCGGTCGAAACGCCGCAGGCCGCCGCGATCTGCCGGTGGTTGGCCATGGGATGGACGCGGCCCGCCGCCGCGCTTGTGTATCAGCATACAAGCACACGCCTTCGCCTTTCGCAACCCCCGCGCCCATCCTCCCGCCATGATCCTCCTCGTCACCGGCGCCGCCCGCGGCATCGGCCGCGAACTCGTCCGCCAATACCTCGCCGACGGCGCCACGGTCGTCGCCGCAACACGCAATCCCGCCCCGGACCTCGCCAATCTCCCCGGCGGCCATCTCATTCCGCTCGCCCTCGACGCCGCCAGCCCCGAGTCCATCCACGCCGCCGCGCGCGCGCTGGAAGGGCGGGTTCCCCATCTCGACGCGCTTTTCAACAACGCCGCCACCCTCGCCCGCGCCGATCATTTCGCGGACTTTTCCCTGGACGCCTTCCTCGACGTGATCCGCGTCAACACGGCCGGGCCCGTGCTTGTCGCCCGCGCGTTCCTGCCCTTTCTCAAGGCCGCGCCCCATGGCCGCGTCCTCACGCTCACATCCCGAACCGGCATCCTCCCGCCCACGCCACCCGCCAAGGGCGGCGCGTACGGCTATTGCGCTTCCAAAGCCGCCATGCATCGCTTGCTCCCCTTGCTCGCCGCCGATCTCCAGGCCGAAGGCGTCACGTCGGTCGGCGTCAATCCGGGGTTCGTTGAAACCGACGTCACCCGCGGCCACGCCGCCGGGCGCCACCTGCTCAGCGCCGAAACTTCCGTCCGCGGCATCCGCCAAGCCGCCGCCGCCCTCACCCCGGCCCACGCCGGTTGCCTGCTCCGCTGGGACGGCGCCCTCTGCCGCTGGTTCCCGCCACCGGAAACCGAGGAAGACCTCCAGATCGTTCCGCCCGTGCTGCCCGAGCCCTTCGTTCTCCAAAACCCCTGATCCTCACCCGCTCCCAACAACGCTCTGCGCGTCTTGGACTGCGGCAGTCCCCTGCCGCTTTCGACAGCCGGATTGGAGTTCTCCGTGCCACTCAAAACGCCGCTGACAATCCCGCATGGTTGCGGGCCGCCTCAATAGTGTTATCCTTGTCCTGTGAAAACGCCGCTCGCAGTCCGGGCCATAGCCCTCGCGGCGGCGCTGTGGGCGCCGACTTCCCCAATCCCGGCCGCGGCCCATGGGTTCCCCGATTGCGCTGCGTCGCTCCATCGCCCCTGCCCGTGTTGCGCCTGCGATGGCGGCTCTCCGTGCTGCTGCGCCGCCGCTCCCTCCACACCGGCCGCCGGCGCGGACGAATCCTCCGCGCTCCCCCCGCTCCCCGCCTCGCTCCAGGTCCCCGCCCTGCCGCCATCTCGCGCGACCCCGCCACCCCACCCCGCGCCGGGCCGTGAAACGCTCCCGGCGCCATCACACCTCTCCTGGCCCTTGGGGCCGCCGCCGTTCCTCCGCCACTTGACACTCCTGATCTGACACAATCCCCGTCCTAACGGGTCGATGCCCGCCCCGCGGAGCGGTGGCGGTTTGTGTCTGTGATTGCCATCCTTTCCAGAAGGAGTGTTCCCCATGAAATTTCGTCCTGAACTGATTCTCTTGAGCGGCCTGATTTTCGCCGCGTGCTCGAAAGCGCCCGGGGACGGGCGCAAAATCAAGTTTTACCAAAGCCCCATGCATCCCTGGGTCACCGCAACCGAACCCGGGCGCTGCACCATCTGCGGAATGGAACTGGTCGCCGTGTACGAAGGCGAGGCCGGGTTCGGCGGCGCCGGAAATGTCATTGCCCTCAACGACGCCCAACAGCAAACGCTGCGTGTCGCCACCGCCCGCGTCACCCGCGCCGCGCCCGTCCGCCTCGTGCGCCTCGCCGGAACCCTCGAAGACGACGCCACCCGCCACAGGATCATCGCCGCCCACTTCCCTGGCCGCGTCGAGAAACCGTTCATCGGCCAGGTTGGCGAAGAGGTCCGCGCCGGCCAGCCGTTGGCGGAAGTTTACAGCCCCGAATTGCTCGCGGTCGTCAAAGAGGCGCAATTGATCCGCGACAATCCCGGCAGCGGCCTCGCCGAGGCTTCCCGTCGGCGGCTCGTCCAGTTTGGCATCGACCCGGCGCAAGTCTCGCGCGTGCTCCGCCTCAAGGCCGATCAATTCGGCATCGAGCTGCTCTCCCCCATGGACGGCGTGGTCATCGAACGCTTCGTCAACGCCGGCCAGTACGTCGAGCCGGGCGCCCGCCTCTTTGAGATGGGCGACTTCTCCAAGATGTGGCTCCTGGTGCGCGCCTACGAGCAAGACCTCCCATGGCTCCAGATCGGCCAGAAGGCCGCCGTGTCCACCCCCGCCGCCCCGGGCCGCGCCTTTACGGGAATCGTGACCCTCATCGACGCCAACATGGACCCGGCCACCCGCTCGGCCCTCGTGCGCATCGAACTTCCCAATCCCATCGAGGAAACCCCCCACGGCCCCAAGCGCCCCCTGCCCCACCGCGCCTACGCCGAGGCCGTCATTGAGTCGCGCGGCGCCGAAGCCTTGCTTGCCCCCCGCACCGCTGTTCTCGACAATGGCGCCGAAGCCGTCGTCTATCTGGCCATGGGCCGCGGGGCCTTCGAACGCCGCCCCGTCACCGTGGGCCTTCGCACCCGCGACTCCGTCGTCATCGCCGCCGGACTCCAGGAAGGCGACGAAGTCGCCGTGTCCGCCAACCTCATCCTCGACGGCGAATCCGAAATGCGCCGCGCCGGCCAGCCCCAGGAACACGCGCTTCCCGGCGCAACCGCTCCTTCCCACGAACCAGACAAACGCGATGCGCGCGTGCCACTCGCCGAACCCCTCGCGTCGTTCTTCGCGGCCGCCACCGCGTTGTCGGAAACCCTGGCCCGGGACGACCTCGAAGCCTTCAACAATGCCGCGCGCACACTCGCCGGACTCGCGCCGGCCGCGGCCGAAGCACCCGGCCTGCCGGACGATTTCCGAAAGCGGCTTCGAGACAGCCTCCGCCCCGCCACCGCGCCCAACCTCGCCGCGGCGCGCCAGGCGTTTATGCCCTTCGCCGAAGCCGCCGCGGACGCCGCACTCGCCTTGCGCCGCGCGGGCTCGAAAGCCCCGCGCGTATTCGCCTGCCCCATGACGGCCTCCGCCTTTCCCGGCGCCCCGGCCAGTGCCCGTTGGGTGCAGGAGGGCGCCACGGCGCGAAACCCCTACTTTGGCGCCCGCATGCTGCAGTGCGGCGCGGAACTCCAACCCTGAGCCTGCCCCATGATCCGCGCCCTCATTCATTGGTCGTTGTCCAACCGGTTCCTCGTGCTGTGCGCCCTCCTGGCCCTCGGCGGATTCGGGTGGCGCGCGGTCGTCACCACCCCCGTGGACGCCATCCCCGACCTCAGCGAAAACCAGGTGATCGTTTTTGCCGACTGGCCGGGGCGCGGGCCGCGGGAGGTCGAGGACCAGGTTACCTACCCGTTGTCCGTGAGTTTCCAGGGCCTCGCAGGCGTCAAAACCGTCCGCGCCATTTCGATGTTCGGATTCTCCCTGCTCACGATCATCTTTGATGACACCCTCGACAACTACATTGCCCGCACCCGCGTCCTGGAACGGCTCAGCTCCATCGGCGCGTTGCTGCCGCCCGGCGTCGTACCCCGCCTCGGCCCCGACGCGACCGGCTTGGGCTGGATTTATCAGTACTACTTGGAAGTCGATCCCGCCAAAGCCCCGTCGGGCGGCTACGACCTCGGCCATCTCCGCGCCGTCCAGGATTTCTTCCTCCGCTACCAGATCGCCTCCGTACCCGGCGTCGCGGAAGTGGCCGGCATCGGCGGCTTCGTCCGCCAATACCAGATCGAGGTCTCCTCGGCCAAAATGCGCGCGGCCGGCGTTTCCCTCGGCGAAGTCATGGACGCCGCCGGCGCCGCCAACCTCAACGTCGGCGGCCGCGTCATCGAGGAAAACGGCATGGAATTCGTCGTCCGCGGCCTGGGCCTTGTCGAGAGCGCGGCAGACCTTGAAACCGCCGTGGTCCGGGCGCCCCAGGGCATGGCCCCCATCCGCATCCAGGACATCGCCGAGGTCCGCGTCGGCGGCGCCTTCCGCAGGGGCGCGCTCGACGTGGACGGGCGCGAGGTCGTCGGCGGCATCGTCGTCATGCGGACCGGCGAGAACGCCAGGCGCACCATTGAAGCCGTCAAGAAACGCCTCAAGGAAATCGCTCCCAGCCTGCCGCCGGGCGTCGAGGTCCGCCCGTTCTACGACCGGAGCGATCTGATCGACCGCACCATCGCCACGCTCAAGGATGCCCTGCTGGAGGAAATCATCCTGGTCACCCTCGTCCACATCCTGTTCCTCGCCCATTTCCGAAGCATCCTGATCGTCACCATCCCGTTGCCCGCCTCCATCCTCGTCTCGTTCCTGCTCATGCGCCAGTTCGGCATCAGCTCCAATATCATGTCGCTGTCCGGCATCGCCATCGCCATCGGCGTGCTCGTCGATGCCGGAATCGTCATCACGGAAAACGTGATGCGCCGCTGCGGACGGCTGGAAGCGGAGACAGGCCGTCCCCTTACCTCGCGCGAAACCTGGGAAACATCTCTGGAAGGCTCGGCCGAGGTCGGGCGGCCCGTCCTCTTTGCCATGGGCATCATCCTCCTGGCGTTCCTGCCCGTCTTTGCCCTCGGCGGCCAAGAGGGCAAGCTCTTCCATCCGCTCGCCTTCACCAAGACCTTCGCCATGGTGGGCGCAACCCTCCTCGCCGTCACGGTTGTGCCCGTCCTTTGCTCGCTTCTGGTTCGCGGACCGTTCCACGACGAGGAACACAACCGCCTCATGCGCCCGGCCCGCCGACTCTACGGCCTGATCCTGGACGCCGCCATGGCCCGCCCCGCCCAAGTTCTCCTCGCCTCCGCCGCCGTCCTCGCCGTCTCCGCCTGGCTCGTCCTCGGCACGCCCCGCGCCCTCCGCGCCCCGCTGGAATCCCGCCTCCCTTGGGCCGCCAGTCTCCTGCCCCGCGGCGTCGGCGGCGAATTCATGCCGCCGCTCCACGAAGGCAGCCTTCTCTTCATGCCCGTCCTCGTCCCCAGCACGTCCCTCACGGAAGTCCAGCGCGTCATGGCCTGGCAGGACCGCGTCATCCGCACGGTTCCCGAGGTCGAGATGGCCGCGGGCAAACTCGGCCGCGCCGACACCGCAACCGACCCCGCCCCGGTCGAAATGATCGAGACCACCATCACGCTCAAACCCCCAGGCCAATGGCGCCCCGGCATGACCCAGGAAAAAATCGTCGCCGAGCTCACGGAAAAGCTCTCCGCCGTGCCGGGGTATGTACCGGGTTTCCTCCAACCCATCGAAAACCGGATTCTCATGCTCAGCACCGGCATCCGCGCCCAGGTTGGCGTCAAAATCCTCGGCGGGGATCTCGACACCCTCCAACGCACAGCGTACGAAGTCGAACGCGTCGTCCGCCAAATCCCCGGCGCCATCGGCGTCGCGCCGTCACGCGTCCAGGCCAAGCCCTATCTCGAAATCCGGCCCGACCGGTTCGCCATCGCGCAATTCGGCCTCACCATGGCCGGGGTGCTGCGCCACATTGAGGCCGGCGTCGGCGGAGTGGAAGTGGGAACCGCCATCGAAGGGCGTGTCCGTTACCCCATCCAGGTCCGCCTCGCCGGGGACGAACGCAACGACATCGAAACCATCCGCAACCTCCTCGTCGCCACGCCGACGGGCGCGCGCGTGCCGCTGGGCCAGATCGCCGGCATCCGCCGCGCCGTGGGGCCAAGCGAAATCGCCAGCGAAAACGGGCAGCTCCGCCTCTTTGTCCAGGCCAATGTCGCCGGCCGCGACCTCGGCGGTTTCATGGAGGAACTCCAGCGCCGCCTCCGCGATTCCCTCACGCTGCCCGAAGGCGTCACGCTCCAGTTCAGCGGCCAGTTCGAGCACCAACTGCGCGCACAACGCACGCTCGCTGTCGTCGTTCCCGCCACCATAGGCATCATCTTCCTCCTCCTGTTCCTGGCGTTCCGCTCCGCCCTCGAAGCCGCCCATGTCCTCCTCGCCGTGCCGTTCGCGCTGTCCGGCGGATTCCTGCTCCAATGGGCGCTCGGCTACCCGTTCAGCGTCGCCGTCTGGGTCGGGTACATCGCCCTCTTCGGCACGGCCATCCAAACCGGTGTGGTCATGGTCACCTATATCGAACAGGCCGTCGCCGAAAGCCGGGCACGCCTCGGCGCGCGCTTCGGCCGCGCCGACCTCGTCCAAGCCATCCGCGCCGGCGCCATGCTCCGGCTCCGGCCCAAACTCATGACGGTCATCACCACCGTCGCGAGCCTGCTTCCCATCCTCCTGAGCGCCAAAGCCGGCGCCGAAGTCATGAAACCCCTCGCCGCCCCCGTCGTCGGCGGCATGGCCAGCAGCCTGCTCCATATCCTCATCGTCACCCCGGTCCTCTACCTCGCCATCCACTCGCGAAAACCCCGCGCTTGATTCCCGCCCCATGGCCCGCATGCTGCCCCCACGGCCCGCCCGCCCGGAACGCCGTTCTCCGCCATGAACCCCTGCTTCTCCACCCTCGGTTGCGACGAGATGGACTGGCCCGCCGCCGCCGCCCTCGCCCGCAAACACAATATCCGCCACATCGAATTGCGCGCGTTGGGCGGGCGGACCGATCTTCCCGCCTATCTACACGAAACCTTCGGAACGCCGGAGGCTTTCGCCGCCCGCGCCACCGCCGACGGCATCGCCGTTCCCATGTTTGATACCAGCTTTTCGCTTCACGCAGGAGACGAAGCCGCGCGCACGGCGTTGCTCGACGCCGTTCCGTGGGCGGAGGCCCTCGGCGCCCGATGGCTGCGCGTGTTCGACGGCGGCAAGTTCGATCCCAGCGCCGGCGAGGGCGCCTTCGACATTCCCGCCGGCGCCATCGCCTGGTGGCGCCGGCAACGGGCACGGCACGGTTGGAAAGTCGATCTGGCGGTTGAAACCCATGACTTCCTGTGCGCAAGCCGCCTGATCCAGGGCTTCCAGCGCCGCCTCGGCGTGCCGATCCCGGTCTTGTGGGATTCGTTCCACATCTGGTTCCAGAACGGCGAAACCCCGTCCGAAACCTGGACCGCCATCCGGCCCTGGGTCGTCCACATTCATTTCAAGGACGCCATCCGCGAACCCATCCTCCACTACCCCTATCACTACGTCCCGCCAGGCCAGGGCGTCTATCCCCTGCGCGACCTCATCCGCATTCTTCAGGCGGACGGCTATGCGGGCGCGTTCAGCCTCGAATGGGAGCGCAAATGGCACCCCTACCTCGCTCCGCTGGACGAAGTCCTCGCCGCCAGCCGCCCGTTTCTCCAAGAACTCCAACAAACGGCGCGGCATCCAAACCCAGCCCCATGAACGCCAACCCGAGGGAGTGAGTCTTTCCCCGTGACGCCTCCCGCTTCCCCGCCGCCCTCCGGCCCGGACCGACCCTGGCGCCGCCGCCCCCGCTACGCCGGCACGCATCCCCGCCGCTTCGCCGACAAATACAAGGAGCGCGACCCGGCGCGCCACCCGGAGACCATCGCCAAGGTCATCGCCTCCGGCAAAACGCCCGCCGGTTCCCACCGGCCCGTGATGGTCGCGGAAGTTCTTGCCGCCCTCGAACTCCGGCCCGGCGACCGGGCCGCCGATTGCACGCTCGGCCACGGCGGCCATGCTTGCGAAATCCTGCGCCGCATCCTGCCCGGCGGCCGGCTCCTTGGTCTGGACGCCGATCCGCTCGAACTCCCCCGCGCCGAATCGCGCCTCCTCGAAGAGGGCGCCGGCCCAGGCGCCTTGATCGTCCGGCGCACGAACTTCGCCGCCCTGCCGTCCGTCCTCGCCGAACTCGGCTGGCCAAACGCCAGCGCCATTTTCGCCGACCTCGGCGTTTCCTCCATGCAGCTCGACAATCCCGAGCGCGGCTTTTCCTTCAAATCCGCCGGCCCGCTCGACATGCGCATGAACCCCCGCCGCGGCGAGCCCGCCTCCGCCCTGCTCGCGCGCCTCTCGCCCGAGGCCCTCGCCGCCATCCTCCGCGAGCACGCCGACGAACCCCACGCCGAACGCCTCGCCCCCCGCCTCGCGGGACGCCCCTTCGCCACCACCACCGCGCTGGCCGGCGCCATCAGCGCCGCCGTTCCCGCCGCCGACGGCGAGGCCTCCGTCCGCCGCGTTTTCCAAGCCCTCCGCATCGCCGTCAACGACGAGCTGAACGTCCTCGAAACACTCCTCCGCGCGCTCCCCGCCTGCCTTGCCCCCGGCGGGCGCGCCGCCATTCTCACCTTCCATTCCGGCGAAGACCGGCGCGTCAAGAAAGCCTTTGAGGCCGGCCTCCGCGAAGGCGCCTATTCCGCCCTCTCCCCTGAGCCCATCCGCCCCACCCCCTCCGAGTGCGCCGCCAACCCGCGGGCCGCCCCCGCCAAACTCCGCTGGGCGCGCCGCCCCGCCTGACGCCTTCCGCATACGCTTTCCGCCGTGGCTGGAATCCTTCCGTTTCCCTCCGCGGTCCAGGCTTTCCCCAAAACCAGGCACGGGCGGCAACATCCTGAACCGGCATATCCGCTGAAACGGTGTTGTCCCTTTCTTGCCTTTGCGGTTTTCCGTTTCGCGGCAGGCCCCCGCCCGTTCCCGGTTCCGCCCTCGCGCGGCTTGAGCAACCCCTCGCCGGATGCTAGACACTGCGGCCATGGAACTCGCCTTCACCAAAATGACCGGCGCCGGCAACGACTTCGTCATGCTCGACAATCGCGACCGCCGCCTCGCGCTTTCCCCCGCCCAGATCGCCAGGCTCTGCGACCGCCGCTTCGGCATCGGCGCCGACGGCCTGCTCCTTGTCGAGCCCTCCCCCGCCGAAGGCGTGGACTTCGCCATGCGCTATTTCAACGCCGACGGCGGCGAAGCCGAAATGTGCGGCAACGGCGCCCGCTGCTTCGCCCGGTTCGCCGCGGATATCTCCGCATGGACCGCGCCCGCGATGAATTTCCAGACCGGCGCCGGCCTGGTCCGCGCCGAGTTCCACGGCGACAGAGTCACCATCAATCTCACCCCGCCCAAGGACATCCGCCTCAACGTGCCCATTGTCCTGCGCCAGGGCGCCGCCGTCGCGCATCACTGCAACACCGGCGTCCCCCACGCCGTGCTGTTCATGGACAACGTCCAATCGGTCAACGTGGCCGAGATCGGCGCCGAATTGCGCTGGCACGAAGACCATCAACCCCGCGGCACCAACGCCAATTTCGTCCAGGTCACCGGCCCCGGCGCCATCCGCGTCCGCACGTACGAGCGCGGCGTGGAAGGGGAAACCCTCGCCTGCGGCACGGGCGTCGCCGCCAGCGCCATCCTCGCCCACCTCGCCAAGGGCGTGCCCGCTCCCGTCCGCGTCCAGGTCCAGGGCGGCGACATCCTCGACGTCGCCTTCGAAACCAACCGCGGCGCCATCGCCAACGTGCGGCTGACCGGTCCGGCGGTGAAAGTATTTACCGGGCGGATCAATCTGTAGGGCGCCGTCCGGGGAGCGCACGGTTGCGACCTGACGCGAGAAGCTTTTTGGAGTTCTCCGGCTGGCCGGAATCTTCAAGGCGCCCTGCCGGAATATTGCGCCTTGTTTAAGCGCCATTCTCGAATGCCCCCATTGTTAGGGGGTTGATTCATCGAGCCACTAGCCGTATTCTGCCGGATATGATATTTGATTCAATTTTGTTCGCTCGGAGCTCTCCCCGTGGCGGTGAAGATTGGCGACGGGAAGAAGCACGGCCTTCTTTATCCGGGTGGTTGCGATCCTTTTCCGCGTCGATCTTCCTGCTTGGGTTTCACATTTCGCCGGCTGTCGCGGACCCGGTATCCGAAGCGGCGGCGCTGCTCGCTGCGACCTCATTTCATGGAGGGCTGATCGTGCTTGTGGGCGGCGCCGACGGGGCATTCGCCGCGGCTCTGCGGCAGTCCGAAAACACGCTGGTTCAGGGTTTGAGCACCAACCGTAACAGCATCGAGGCGGCTCAAGCGGAGATTTTGGACCAGGGATTGTATGGGCCAGTGACAGTCCGCCCGTTCGACGGGACGACACTGCCGTTCATCGACAATTCGGCAAACCTGGTGATCGTCGATGGCGCGGCTGGACCCGACCCGGCGGAAATCGCGCGGATTCTCGTCCCGGGAGGCAAATGGTGCACGCGGGCCAGCGGCGGGGCGGACGCGCAGACGAAAGCGCGCCCGGCCGACATCGACAACTGGACGCACTACCTTTACGACGCCACCGGCAACCCCGTTTCCAAGGATCAGCAGGTCGCCCCGCCGCAGTTCTTGCAATGGCAAGCCGACCCGGCCTGGCTGCGCTGCCACAACTGGAATCCCGGATTCAACGCGATGGTGTCGGCCGGCAACCGCCTGTTTTACATCAAGGACAACGGACCGGTCGGCGTGCTGGTGATCGACGAGACCGCCCCGATCAAGAGCCTCCCCGAGCGATGGTCGCTCTGCGGGCGGGATGCGTTCAACGGGCTGCTCCTCTGGCAGCGGCCCTTGGCCGAATACGGCTGGTTGGCGTGGGAGGACACCGGACCGACCACTTGGGGGATCAACAACAACTGGGGCGCGCCGCTCCATTTGAACCGGCGGGTCGTGGCCGACCCCGGCGGGACCCGGCTTTATGCTGCGTTGACCTACCGGGGACCGGTGAGCGTGATCGACCCGGCCACGGGCGATCTTCTCGCTTCGTGGGGCGGTTTTCTCAACGGTAACGAGGCGGTGGACGAAATACTGCTGACGGCCGACGGCAAGCTGATCTTGCGGGTCCGGACCATCCCGGTGCGGACGGCAATCGACGGAACGATGGACAAAACCGCGTTTGTCAACAATTCCCTGCGGGCGGCCGGGCCGGAGCGGATCGTCGCCCTCGACGCGATCTCCGGTGCCGTGCTGTGGAGCCGACAGGTGACCACCACATCGGCGCTGGCGCCCGAAACGCTCGCGGCACACAATGGGCGGATCGCGTTTTTCATCTACCACGACGACGCCGCGCCGACGCCGGCCAACTACTTCGTCGTCTGCCTGGATGCGGCCGATGGCCGCGAACTGTGGCGGCGGCAGGTCGTGCCCAACACCGAGTTTCTGCGCGGCTTCGCCGGCAATCTCATGATGTATCGTGACCCGGGCACTGGTCCGGGCACGGAGAAAGACATCGTCGTGTTCATCGGCGGCGATGGCCACGGCTTCGACGCCGCCACCGGCGTGCCGCTCTGGACCAACACGACGCTCGGCGCGGGCACCGGGTTCTCCTCGGTGTCCAGTTCGCGGATCGCGGCCGGCAGCATCTGGCCAAGCGAAAGCCCCGGCCGGGGCTACAACCCGTTGACGGGCGTCGAGAACCGCGCGCTGGCCCTTGGGTCGATGTTGGACCGCGGCCATCATATCCGCTGCTACCGCGGCAAGACCACGGAGCGCTACATCATCACTCCCCATCGGGGGGCCGAGTTTGTCGATCTTGTCGCCGGCAAGCATTTCGCGCCCGACTGGCTGCGCGGCGCTTGTGGCCACGGCGTGATGCCGGCCAACGGTTTGCTCTACGTTCCGCCCTCGCCCTGCTCTTGCTACAACGGCGGCAAAATGACCGGCTTCGTCGCCTTCCGCGGCGACCACCAACCCTATGGCGGCAACCCGCCCCCGATCAGCCCGGCCGCGCGCCTCCAACAGGGGCCGGCGTACGGTTCGGCCCCCTACGCGACGCCCGCCGTGTTGCCCGGCGACTGGCCCACCTACCGCCAAAACGCCGCCCGCCGCGGCGACACCAGCACGCCCGTTCCCGCCCTCTTGGGTCAGCGCTGGGCCTGCGCCATCGGCGGCAACCTGTCGCCACCTGTGATCGCCGGCGGACGGGTTTTCGTGGTCCGCAAGGATGCCGACCAAATCCTCTGTCTGGACGCCGCCACCGGGGATGGACTCTGGCAGTTTACAGCGGGGGGCCCGGTCGATTCGCCGCCCACGGCGTATAAGGGCGTCATCCTGTTCGGTTGCCGCGACGGGCATGTTTACTGCCTTAGGGCCGCGGATGGGGCGCTGGTCTGGAAATTTCGCGCCGCCCCAAACGACCGGCAACTGGTCGCCTTGCATCGGCTCGAATCGGTCTGGCCTGCACACGGCAGCGTGCTGGTCGAAAACGATCTGGCCTACGTGCTCGCCGGGCGCTCGAGCTACCTCGACGGAGGGATCGAGTTCTGGGCGCTCGACCCCCTCACGGGCGCGCAAGTCCACCATGCCCAACTCGACGGTCCCCACCCGGCGAATGTTGCGGAAGTGACCGCCCCGCTGCCGCCGGAAGGCAAGGGCTACGCCGTGCCGGGGGTGCGGACCGACATCCTGAGTTCCGACGGCGAGCGGATTTTCCTCTTCCAGAAAATGTTCGACCTTGCATTGGCCGAGCTGCCTGCCCCGTTCATCGTCCTGCCCCCCAATGGCACGAACTCGGTGGTCAACACGGCCGGCCAACGCGAATCGTTCCCTCACGTCGCCCCAAACGACGGCTTCCTCGACGACACGCTCAACAACCGTAAATGGTGGGTCCACTCCGACCGCTGGCACGGCTGGCTCTACGGCGTCGGAGGCGCCAAGCAGGGACGGTTGCTGGTGTGTGACGGCCAGAAAACCTACGCCGCACAGACGTGGCCACGGGATTTCGGGCGTTTCGGCAGCTACGCGCCCGGCGACCGCAGCAAGCTGATTTGCGACGCCAACACCACGCTCGCCCGTTCCGAGTATGAAGTCGGGACCAACCAAAAAGACCCCGCCGAGATGTGCCGGACCGCCCCCGCCTTGTACTCAACAAACGTCCCGTTCATCATCGACGCCATGGTGTTGGCCGCCAGCGCCCCCGAAGACGGCGGCGGGAGGGCGCAAAACCTTTTCATCGCCGGGGCCGAAGACCCCGACGACCCGACCGACCTGCATGCCCCATCCGACAATCGGACCCGTGGCATGCTTTGGGCTGTCGATCCAGCCACCGGGGCGCGCCTGGCCGATTACCGGCTCCCGTGCCGCCCGGTGTTCGACGGTTTGGCGGCCGCGGGCGGACGCCTCTACATGGCGACCGCCGCAGGCGAGCTGGTCTGCTGCTCCTCCCTCGCCGACGATCCGTTTTTCGACCGGGGCGCGGCCACCTACCGCATCGCCGCCGCATGGGGCGGCAATGCCGACGGCCAAGCCGGAGCAGGCGGCGACTCCAACCTGTTCGCCCCGGCGGAAATCCAGAAGGGCTTCACTGAGATCGCCGCGGGTGAAAGTTTCGCCGTCGGTTGTCGCTGGGACGGTACTGTGTGGGCATGGGGCGATAACGCCAGCGGCCAGCTCGGTGACGGCACCTATCTCGGGTGCGCCGTGCCCCGTCCGGTGCCCGGGTTAGCCGAAGCTTCCACAGTCTCCGCCGGCGCCCGCCACGCCGCCGCGGTGTGCGGCGGCACGGTCTATTGCTGGGGTGACAACAGCGAGGGGCAACTCGGCGACGGATCGGCCATCGGCTGCCCGTGGCCGCTGGCGGTTTCGCTACCCGCGGCGGCCGTGGCGGTGGCCTGCGGCGGCGATTTCACCGTCGCCTTGCTCGAGACCGGCGCGGTTTACGCCTGGGGCAAGAACGACCGCGGCCAACTCGGCGACGGATCAACCGCCGGGCGGTACGCGCCCTTCCAAATCGCGGGCTTGAACGGCGTCGAAGCCATCGCCGCCGGCCGCGATTTCGCGCTCGCGCTCCTCGGCGGCGGCTCCGTCACCGCGTGGGGCCGGAACGATCTCGGCCAACTCGGCGACGGCTCGACCAGCGACCGGCATTCCCCGGTGGCGGTCACAGGCCTCACCGGGGCTGCCGCCATCGCGGCGGGGTCCGATCACGCGCTCGCCGCGCTCGCTTCCGGCGAAGTCCGCGCCTGGGGCAACAACGCGCACGGCCAGCTCGGGAGCGACCCCGCCACCACGCCTTCCGCCACCATTCCCGCGGCCGTGTTCGCCGTGGCCGGCGCCGCCTCCGTAGCGGCCGGTGACGGCACGTCCCTGGCACTGCTCGCCAACGGGACAGTGATGGCGTGGGGCCGGGGCGACGCCGGCCAAATCGGCGCCGGCGGCGGACCGGCCACCTTCCCCGAACCGCTGCTCCTTTGGCGGCTGGACGAAACCTCCGGCGCCACGGCGTGCAACGATGGCGTCGGCTACAGCATCTTTCTCAACAACATGACAAATGCCAATTGGACCCCAACCGGCAAGATGGGGGGCGCGCTGGCCTTCAACGGCACCAACGCCGCCATCGGCTCGGGCGAGTACGCCGGGGCCAGCATCGATCTTCCCGAAGACCGCCACGGGCTGTCGCTCTGGTTCAAGACAACCGACCCGAACGGCGGCATCTTCGACGCGCCCCGCTCCGATTTCGACGCGAACATCCACGACCGCGAACTCTACCTGAGCAACGGGAAGGTCTATGCCCGCCTGGTCGGTTCGACCACCCAGATTATTAATTCGCCGGGAACCTACGCCGATGGCAAGTGGCATCACGTCGTCCACACCTACGGCGCGAGTATCGGCGGCCAAAAGCTCTACATCGACAACCATCTCGTCGCCAGCGGTTCGGTCGCCGCTTCAACTTCCACCCAGCAAGCGCGGGTCGTCCTCGGCCACGCCAACCAGTCCACCGCCGATTTCTTCGTTGGCACCCTGGACCAAGTGCGCATCTTCGATCGGCCGTTGACCGCATCCGACGTCGCGGCGCTTTATGGGGAGCCCACAGCCGCTCCGCCGCCGGATTCCTATGTGCCAGTGGCGGTCCCCAATCTGGTGGCTGGCGCGATTTTCGCCGGCGGAACCACATGTTTTGCGGCCAGCCCGGCGCCACGTTACGGAACCTGGAAAGCGGCGAACTTCACCCCGCAACAACAGGCGGACCCCGCGATCTCCGCGCCGCAGGCGGATGCGGACGGAGACGGCGCCTGCAACGCGTTGGAGTATATTTTCCAAACTTCCCCGCTCCAGGCCACAGAGTCGCCCCGAATCACAAACGCCCGCGGCCCGCTCGGATGGTCGGTGTCTTTCGATCAACTCCTCGCGCCCGAAGACGCGGTCATTCGCCTCCAGGCTTCGACCGACCTTATCCACTGGACCCAGTGCGATCCACAAAAGATAACCGTGCATGAGGATGCCGACACGCTCCATGTCTCCATGGTCGATTCTGGAGTAACGAATTCCACGATGTTTTTCCGGGTCGCCGTGGAGTACTGAGCCGCGTTCCGCGGTTCAGAAGGGCCAATCCCGCATTCGCGAGGGCCGGCGGGCTTTCCTTGAAAACCGTTTTCCCTTCCCCAACAGATCGTCCGCCGAATTGCACACAGGAGGTGGACTGGCGCGTGGCTCAGTGATCCCACCAACGTGCCGGCAAGCCACCTCGATGCCGCGGCAGTGGTATGGAGGTGGCTCTCAAGTGTCTTGTTCGCTTCTGGTGATCCGGGACACCAGCCTGGGATTCGCTCCTCGCGTTCTCGCAGGTCCCGCCGGAGGGAGTCCACATCGAAATCGCGCTCAGCCGCGATCTCCTCCTTGTGGCGGCGCACCTCGGCGATGACTTCGTCCAGCGTCTCCTGGGATGTGAATAGGTGGAAGCCGGAGCAAGGTTCCGGGCTGCCATGAAGCCGGGCCGACCGGTTCTGCCCTGGCGCGGCGCTTTGGGACATGAAACAGAGCGTGTGCGGCGCGATGTGGCGTTGCAACATTCTGGAATGAGGAAAGCAGGAAGGCGGGAAAACGGAAAACGAGAACCCGCCGCCACCTTGGACGGTGTGAATTTCGCTTTTTCGCTTCAAGAATCTCCCACTGGCCGCGCGGCCTGAGCTCGATGCGCAGCCCGGTGTGCGGGACCCTGGGGATGGACGGGCGCCGCGAACCCGCCTGTAACCGGCGGGCCTCCCGCTTCCGCGCGATGAAGTCCGCCTTACCTGTTGACGATGGCCGGAAACTCCGGACAAAGCTTGGATTTTCCAGCGTCTTCAGAGGGCGCCTCTTTCAGAAAAAAAGCCATTCTCCCGCCGCTGTCGCACCGCCAGACCTCCTCGGCGCCCGCGTCAAAATACCAGTCGCGCTTTTCGTCAAGCTGCCTCTCCGTGTTGCCGGGAGAACACACCTCGACACAGATTTCCGGCGCGACGGAATGGGCGGGCATGCCCTTCGACTTCGCAAATGGTCAGTCGCATCCGGAGCGTTACTGTCGGCCCAAACCAGCCGCAAGACAAGGCCGCAATCGCCACCGCAATCGCCACTCGCCTCCCGCTCCCCCACCCCACGGACCCGCCCCGCGCGCCTACCCCTGCCGCCCATACGCCCGCCGGTACTCCCGCGGCGCCATCCCCGTTTCCATCCGGAACCGCCGCGAGAAATAGAGCGCGTCCTCGAACCCCACGCGCGCCGCCACCTCCGCCACGGCAAGCCGGGTCTCCGCCAGCAGCCGCCGCGCCTCGCGCATCCGCAGCCGGGCCACAAACCGCGCCGGCGGAGCTTGGCCGAGCCGCCGCCAATGCCGCCGGAACGTCGAAACCGCCATCCCCCGCCCCGCCGCCAGCGCCCCCCAATCCACCGGCGCCCCCAACGCTGTCCGCAACCCCTCCCGCGCCTCCGCCACCGCCCGCTCCGCCGGGCCCAACGCCGCCGGTTGCGCCCCCAGCAGGCTCTCCAAAACCATTCCTTCGCACACGCGGTCCACCCGGTCCGCCACCCCCTCCCCAGGCGGCGCCGAAGCCAGATCGCGCAACCGTTCCAACCCCTCCCGCACCGCGCCCGCCTGCCGGATGCGCCAAGCCGGACGGTCCGCCCGCTCGTACCCCATCTGCCGGAACACCCGCCGCAACCGCGCCGGATACACCAGATACAGCTCCTCCCAGACCGCGTGCCCCCCGCATGGCCCGTAGGCCACCCGCTCCCCCGGCCATTGCGTGATCACGCACGGCGGGCGCACCTCGAACACCCCGCCCCGCCACCGGTACTCGCCGCCGCCGGAGAGGATGAACGAGAAGTTGCACGTCCCGAACGCGTGCCGCACCCAATGATCCTTGGCCGCCATGTACCCGATGGTCTGCACCGGCAGCCCCGACGGATGCCGGCGCGGAAACGGCGCCCAGTGCCTGATCAGAAAATCCATGTTTTCGAAAAGGAAATCCATTCCCCCACAAAAAGCAATCCTCTTTCATGAGCAAATCGTCCCGGCCAATCCCCCGGGAGCGAAAACCGCGCGCATGAAAAAGGCCATCATCCTCTGGGGCGGCTGGGACGGGCACGAACCCCGCCAGACCGCCGAAACGTTCCGCGAAGACCTCGCCGCCAACGGGTTCGAGGTTCGCGTCGAGAATTCGCTCGAACCCCTCGCCGACGCCGACGCCCTCAAGGCCTACGACCTTATCTTTCCCTGCTGGACCATGGACAAGCTCTCCCCCGAACAGGGGAAGGGCCTCCACGAAGCCGTCCGCTCCGGCTGCGGCCTTGGCGGCGTCCACGGCGGCATGGGCGACGCCTTCCGCGGCAACACGGAATATGAATGGATGGTCGGCGGCCATTTCGTCGGCCATCCCCACGTCGGCGAGTATTCCGTCCGGCTCACCGAAGTCTCCCATCCCATTACGGAGGGGCTGCCCTGCGAGTTCCCCTACAACTCCGAACAGTACTATATGCTCGTCGATCCCGCCGTCACCGTCCTCGCCGACACGCTCTACACCTACGAAGGCCGCCGCTGCCGCATGCCCGTCGTCTGGACCAAGTCCTGGGGCCGGGGCCGCGTCTTTTACTCTTCCCTCGGCCACAAACCCAAAGAGTTCCTCGACTTTCCCCACGTCCGCGCCATGACCGTCCGCGGCTTGCTCTGGGCCGCACGCTGAACCCGGACGCCGCGCCTCCCCGCATCCCCATGCCCTCCCCTCAACCCCTCCGCATCGGCATCGTCGGCTGCGGCAACATCGCCGAGAAAGCCTACGTCCCCGCCTGCCGCAAGTTCCCCATCCTCGACCTCGCCGCCGTCGCCGACCTCGACATGGAGCGCGCCCGCGCGCTCGCCGCTTCGGCCAACGTACCCAAAGCCTGCTCTGTGGACGAACTTCTCGCCGATCCGTCCATCGACATCGTCGTCAACCTCACCGTTCCCAAGGCGCACGCGCCCGTCGATCTCGCGGCCCTCGCGGCCGGCAAGCACGTCTTCAGCGAAAAACCGTTCGCCCTCACCCGCGACGAAGGCCTTTCCATTGTTCACGCCGCCGCCGCGCGGAACCTGCGCGTGGGCTGCGCCCCGGACACCGTCCTGGGCGCCGGCATCCAGACGTGCCGCAAATTGATCGACGAAGGCGCGATCGGCCGGCCGGTCGCGTTCACCGCCAACATGCTCTGCGGCGGCCACGAAACGTGGCATCCCTCCCCGGAATTCTATTACGAGAAGGGCGGCGGCCCGATGTTCGACATGGGCCCCTACTACCTGCACGCCCTCATCACGCTTCTCGGCCCGGTCCGGCGCGTCACCGGTTCCACCCGGATCACGTTTCCCGAACGCACCATCACCAGCGAGCCCAAGGCCGGCAAGAAGGTCGCCGTCGAGGTCCCCACGCACGTCGTCGCCGTCCTCGACTTCGTCTGCGGCGCCACCGGCACGCTCACCACCAGCTTCGACATCCGCGTTCCCTACACCTATGTCGCCATGGAAATCTACGGCGCCGAAGGCTCGATCAAAGTGCCCGACCCCAACGCCACCAATGGCCCCGTGTTTTTGGGCAAAGGGCGCGATTGGGCCGAGGTCCCCCACTCCCATCCCTACCAAGAGGGCGCCCGCGGGGTCGGCGTCGCCGACATGGCCGCGGCCATCCGCGCCGGGCGCGAGCACCGCTGCAACGAGCGCGTCGCCATGCACGCCCTCGACATCATGCAGGCCGTCCACGAAGCCTCCGGCGCCGGACGCCACGTCGAACTCCTGTCCACATGCGAACGCCCCGCCCCCATGCGCGCCGATCTGCCCGAGGGCGCCCTCGACTGAGTCCGCGCCCGCCATCCCCCGCCTCTATGAAACGCTACTCCAAACCCTCCGAAATCACCGTCGGCGTCGCAGGCTACGGCGGCGCCTTCAACATGGGGCGCGAGCATCTCCGCCATATGCAAGCCGTTGGCATGACTCCCGTCGCCGTCGCCGAAGTCGATGAAAAACGGCTCGCCGCGGCCCAGGACGATTTTCCCGGGATCGGCGCCTACACGTCGGTCAAGGCGATGCTCAAACGAAACGACGTCAATCTCATCGTCCTCATCACCCCGCACAACACCCACGCCCCGCTCGCCCTCGAGTGCCTCCGGGCCGGGCGGCATGTCATTTGCGAGAAGCCCCTCGCCATCACCACCGCCGAGGTGGACGCCATGATCGCCGCCGCAAGAAAATCCGGGGTCATGCTTTCGACCTACCACAACCGGCACTGGGACGGCTGCATCCTGCGCGCGCTCGAGATGATCCACAAAAAGCGCGCCATCGGCGACATCATCCGCATCGAAGCCCACATGGGCGGGTATGGCCGGCCTGGCGACTGGTGGCGCACGTCGCGCTCGATCTCCGGCGGCATCCTCTACGATTGGGGCGTGCATCTGCTCGAATACTCGCTCCAGCTCATCCGCTCGGAGATCACCGAGGTCTCCGGGTTTGCCCACGAAGGGTATTGGGCCCCGAAAACCGCGTGGAAAAAGGACAGCAACGAGGACGAGGCCTTCGCCGTCGTGCGTTTCAAGTCCGGCCAGTGGCTTACGCTCGCCATCAGCAGCATCGATTCCAAGGGCAAGGAAGGCTGGCTCGAAATCACCGGCACCGAAGGGACCTACGTCATGGACGGCGGCGGCTACAAAATCATCCAGCACCGGAAAGGCGAAAAACGTGTCACCGAAGGCCGCAATCCCGCGAGCCCCGCCGGCGAGCTCTACTACAAAAACGTCGCCGCCCATCTCGTGAACGGCGATGAGCTCGCCATCACCGGCGAATGGTCGCGCCGCCCCATCCACATCATCGACCTCGCCGCCCGCAGCGCCAAGGCTGGCCGCGCTCTCAAGGCCAGGTATTCCTGACCTCCCCACCCAGCCACGGCCACCCTTACCGCGCCGCCACCCAATCATCCGTCCGAAACGGTGACGCCGGCAGCCCCATCCCGTTGACCAGGTTCACGTCCGGGTTGGCGGCCCACCCGTAGCGCACGCTCACGGGATTCCCCACTTCCGGCGAGGAAACCACGATTTCCCGCCCCTCGATCCGCGCGTGCGCCCACACAAACCGCCGATCCTCACCAGCCAACGCGAACCCGCGCGGCGGTTTTCCGTCCGAAGTCGCGAGCCCGTTTGCCGCGTGCCGGAACCGGACCCGCGCTTCGACGCCTTCCACCGCCCACCCCTCAAACAACGGGCCCGAACACTCCGGATTGTCCGGGCGCGGCCCCATGATCCGCTCCATGGCCGCCTCCCACCACGCCGGCGCCGGGCGGTACGCCCGCGCCAAGGCCCATAGCGCGAGACGGCGCCCAACCTCCCGCTTGTTCTTCGGATGGATGTCCTCCGCTTCGCCGATGTCAATGGCCACCGCCATGCCCGTGTTGGCCACGTCCAACGCCTTGAGCTGCGCCTCCCGCAATTCCGCCCATGCGCTCTCCGCCGGTTCTTCCTTCCGAGCCATGAAACTGGCGAGCTGCACATAATAGAATGGAAAGTCGCCGCGCTGCCATTCCGCGCGCCACGCCCGGATCATCGCCGGAAACAGCGCGCGATACTGCCGCGCCCGGCTCGCGTTGGACTCGCCCTGGTACCAGATCACCCCGCGAAACGCCATCGGAACCAGCGGCGCGATCATGCCATTGTACAAGGCCGACGGCCGCGCATGCTCGCCCAGCAACCCAGGCGGACGAGGCCGCCGCGCCCAAACGCCCGCGGGAATCGGCTCCAGCCTTCGTTCCACGCGCCGCGTCCATGTCCCCGCCAGGGGCACCGCCGCTCCGGACGCCGGCGCCAGCCGCATCTCCGCCGCGGGTCCGAGGAACCCGCCGAGACCGCCCCGGTCGAACACCCGCACCGCAATGACGTTGGTTCCCGGCTTCAACACTCCGGCGGGCACCGTGTACGTGCGCGCGTGCTCGCTGGGCAATGGGTCCACTTCCCTTCCGGTCCGTCCCACTTCCCGCCCATTCACCCACGCCACATCCCAGTCGTCGATCATCCCCAGCTCCAACGCCGCCGGTCCCCGGCACTGGTCCGGTTTCAAAACCACCGCCCGCCGCAGCCACACCGCCCCGTCGATCTCCAGCCCCGCCTTCTCCCACGCGCCCGGCGCCTTGGTCTCCTCCCACGCCGCCCCCGCCGGTTCCGTCCCCCACCTCGCCGCCGCCGGGTCGATGCCCTCGTCCCGATGCAGCACCTCGTCGTTCCATGCCGATACCGCGTCCCGGTAGCGCGCCTTCGCGCCGTCCATGTCCCGTTTCGCCTCCTCCACGGACGCGTCAAACGCCGCCGGCGACTCGAACTCCTCCACCACCGCCGCCGGCGTCCAAGCCTCCGCCCGCGTCCCGCCCCACGCGCTCTTCACCAACCCCACCGGCGCCCCCAGCGCCTTGTGAACTTCGCGCCCAAAGTAATAGGCCACCGCCGAAAAACCCGCGGCCGTCTCAGGACCGCAAACCGCCCACGACCCCGCAAACGTGTCCACCGGCGTCCGGCTTGCCAGCCGCGGCACGGAAAGCAGGCGCAGCCCTTCGTGCGCAGACGACGCCACCTCCGCCGGCCCGTTGGACGCGCCGGACAAAGGCCATTCCATGTTCGACTGCCCCGAACAAATCCAGACCTCCCCCGCCAGCACGTTGGTGAACGTCCGGCGCTCGCCCCCCGCCTCCACACTCAGCTCGTGCGGCCCTCCCGCCTTCAACTCCGGCAAATAAACCCGCCACTTCCCCGCGGCGTCCGCCTTTTCGGACGCTGAAACGCCGGCCATGCGCACGGTCACCTCCGCGCCGGGCGCCGCCGTTCCCCACACCGGCCATCGCATCTCCCGCTGCACCACCATGTTGTCCGAGAACACCGGGCTCACCCCCAACCCCGCCCCCCACGCCCAACCGCCCCCGCCCGCCACCCACGCCGCCAATGCCGCCGCCAGATGCCTGTTTTTCACAACCCATTTCTACACCGCCAGCCGCCCACAGTTGCATTGTGGCTCCGCCTCCCCACTCCTCTTCTTCGCGGCAAAAGTCCAATCTCCCATCTCCCATCCCCCGTCCCCCGCCTTTCCAAACTCCGCTCCGCCCGCTACGTTTCCCCATCGACTGCGACTATCTCATCGCCGGCGCCGGCTTCGCCGGCAGCGTCCTGGCCGAACGCCTCGCCTCCCAGCGCGGCGCCCGCTGCCTCGTTGTGGACCGCCGCAACCATGTCGGCGGCAACGCCCACGACCGCACCGACGCCGCGGGCGTTCTCATCCACCCCTACGGCCCCCACTACTTCCGCACCAACTCCCCGCGCATCGCTGAATACCTCTCCCGGTTCACCGGCTGGCATCACATCGACTACCGAATCCTCGCCTGGACCGAAGGCCGGTTCTGGCCCTTCCCCATCAACCTCAACACCTTCGAGCAACTCCTCGGGCGCCCCTCCACGGAGGAGGAGATGCGGGCCACGCTCGACATCTGGCGCGTGCCCATCCAGACCCCGAAAAACTCCGAGGAGGTCATCATCTCCCAGGTGGGCCGCCGCCTCTACGACATGTTTTTCAAGAACTACACCCGCAAACAATGGAACCGCGACCCAAAGGACCTCGACCCCTCCGTCTGCGGGCGCATCCCCATCCGCACCAACCGCGACGACCGCTACCTCTCCGAGTCGTTCCAGGCCCTGCCGGACCGCGGCTACACGGAAATGTTCCGCCGCATGCTGGACCACCCGAACATTGAGGTCCGGCTGAACACCGACTTCCGCGACATCCGCCCCCGCGTCCGCTGCCGGCACGTCATCTACACCGGCCCCATCGACGAATACTTTGGCCACTGCTTCGGCCCGCTTCCGTACCGGTCCCTGCGCTTCGAGCCCGAGACGCTGGAGCGGGAGTTCTTTCAGCCGGCGATGCAGGTGAACTACCCGAACGACCATGCGTTCACGCGGATCGTCGAGATCAAGCATGCCACGGGCCAGAAACTTCCGGTCACCACGATCATCCGCGAATATCCCCAGGACCACGGGCCTGGGCGCGAACCGTATTATCCCATCCCCGCCCCCGACGCCCGCGCGCTCTTTCAGAAATACGCCGTGCGTGCCGAAGCGGAAACGGGCGTGACCTTTTCCGGGCGCCTTGCCAGCTACCAGTGTCTGAACATGGACCAAGTCGTTGGCCAGGCGCTTGCGGTCTTCGATTCCCTGCCGAGGACGCTGCAAGTGGGCTTGGCCGCTGCCTGAGCGCCATTATTTGCGTGCATCGGGCGCTGGCTGGCGGTAAGAGATTGAATCACGGTAGCTGATGTTGCGACGAGCCCTCCATAATCTTATTGAATGCGTGAATCGCACGCCTGCGAGCCGGTTGGTCCCGTTCATTCGCGGATGGTTGTGGAAAACGGATGCAGCGTTCTGGTTTTACAGGCATTTCCGGTATGGCACCCGGCGGCCGGACCCTGGCAGCTTCGATTTCTGGATCGAGGGTTTCCCGCGTTCGGCGAACACGTTCA
The DNA here is from genome assembly GCA_964435495.1 of uncultured Verrucomicrobiales bacterium. GTDB lineage: Bacteria > Verrucomicrobiota > Verrucomicrobiia > JADLBR01 > JAIBCM01 > CAYSZK01. Next base: position 56,564 of record CAYSZK010000003.1, on the reverse strand, counting down.
CGCTGCACGTAATGCGCCTTGCCTTTCCCGGACGCCGCATCGTCTCGCACATCCACGCCCCGTTCCTCTGCCTTGACGCGCTTGGCACCGGCAAACCGGGTGTCCTTCTGGTCCGCGACCCCCTTCCCGCGATCCTTTCCTACTGCGTGATGACCGGCCACCACCTCGCCACCGCGATCGATTACTACGATCGCTTTTACAGCCTTGTTGTCCCGCACGCGTCCCGCCTCTTTATCGCCGATTTCACCTTGGCTTCAACGAATCCTGGGTTGATGATTCCCGCTTTCTGCGCCTTCCACGGGATTGCGCCACCTTCCCTGCCAGCGGATGTCGCCCGGCAAGCCGCCATCGACCTTGAGAAAGCCGTTCGGAATGACGATGGCGACGTCAATATCAAGTCCGTCCCGAGACCGGAACCTCGACGGGCGGCGCGTGTCTTGCAGCTTCGGAACCGCCTCAATTCCAGCCGCTCCCTGACCGGGCGGTTGGGGCGCTGCACCGGCCTTTATCAGGAAATCCTTGCCCATGCCGCGCGCCCGCACGAGGTGGCGCCAAGCGCGTATCCCAGGGCTGTGGCCGCGTAACGGCGCCGGCATGCTCAAACTGTTTGCCGACCACTCCCGGCCCGGGTCCTGGGCGTACCGCCTGCGGCAGCGTCGCATGGCGTGGCTCTTGCCGTTGCTTGAGGCGTTCCCCGAGCCCGTCAGCATTCTGGACGTCGGCGGAACGCTCGGATTCTGGTCCCGCGCAGCGCCCCTCCTGACGCGGCGTTGTCGGGTCACCCTCGGCAACTTGGAGCCCGAACCCGTCCCCGCGGATCATGCCGTCTGCGTGGCGTCCATCGCCGCGGACGGACGGTCCCTCGGGAGCATACCGGATCTGGCCTTTGACATCTGCTTTTCCAACTCGGTCATCGAGCACGTTGGCGCCTTCAGGGATCAACAGGCGATGGCCTCCGAAGTGCGGCGCGTCGCCCGCGCGTTTTTCATTCAAACCCCCAACCGCGCCTTCCCCATGGAACCCCACTTCCTTGTTCCCGGATGGCAGTTCCTGCCTGAAACCCTCCGGGTCCGCCTTCACCAGCGCTTCAACCTCGGTTGGATGCCGCGGGAGCCTGATCTCGCAAAGGCGACGGCTGCCGTACGCCAGATACAACTCCTTACTCGGGCCCAACTGGCTGCCCTATTCCCAAATGCCGAAATTCTTGCGGAACAGTTTGGGCCCCTGGTCAAGTCTTGGGTCGCCAGAACGGCTCCAAGCCAAGCACGCCGGATTCCATGAGGGGATGCTCCCCCCGGTGAGCGCCAGATCTAAGCCCGTCCCACTGCCTCTCCTCTAACTTCCGCCGGATTCCCGACTGCTGGCCGGCGCACAACCCGATTTATGCTCTGCTTGACACTGCGGCTTAGGACATCCTAGATGGTGTGAATGCACCCTGGTGAAGTCAAAAAGGCGCTGGCCCACCCGCCTTTGTTCTCGGTGATCACGCCATCACTCAATTGCATCGGATTCCTCCCGAAAAACCTAGAGTCGGTGAGATCGCAAGGCCTGCCTCCAGAGGAGATTGAGCACTGGGTCATCGACGGCGGTTCGTCCGACGGCACCGTCGAGTTCCTTAAACAGGCCCCCCACGTCCGGTTTATCTCGGAGAAAGACCGCGGATTATCGGACGCGGTCAACAAGGGAATCCAGCGTTCCACCGGCCAGTGGATCATTTGGCTCAATGCGGACGACCGTCTGGCGGAAGGCGCGCTCCCAGCCTTCCTGGAACATGCCCGGAGCCACCCGGACATCAAGGTGTTCTGCGGCGACCAGATCATTCTGGGTTACGATGGCACGGTGGAAGGATTGGTCCCCGGCTGGGACTACAACTTGGGAGATCTGCTCGGGACAAGAACCGGAATCAATCAAGCGTCAACATTTGTTCATAGGGGCGTTTATAGATCCGTCGGCCTTCTGGATGTATCCATCCACGAGGCCATGGATTACGAGTGGACTGTGCGGGCAATGCAGAAGTTCCGCTGCACCTATATCCCCCACGTCCTCACCTATTACCAGCGCCGACCTGGATCGATCATGGACGCGCGCATGGCGGACCACTTCCGCACCTTCCTCAGCGTTCGGCGCCGATATGGAAAGAGCCCGTGGTCGCTTGGCGAATGGCGGATCCGTTTCTACATCTGGACCGAACCGTTGCGACGGATACACTGGCTGAGGCGCGCGGTGCGCCGCATCAAGCATCTCTTTGGAAAAGCGCCAACCCACCCCATGTCTTGAACAGGAAGCAATCGGGGATACGTCCAATTCGGAGCGATCCGCCAACTTCTCATTTCGCCCTCCGATTCTTCGCCGCCTTTCCCGCGCGCTCCCACCGCAGCAGGAGAATCCCCAGCCCGATTGGCATCCACCCGTTGTAAAAGTGGATCTCGCTTCCCCCCATCAGGCTCACGCCGATGAAAGCCAACAACGCCGCACACCAAATACACAGCTCACGGTCCAACTGGGGCCGCCGTTTGTCAAAACCAGCCCTTGCGCACCCCATGAAGACCGCGGCCGACCCGCCAACAAAGAGGATAACTGCAGGAATTCCCAGCAACCTCGCCATCGAAATATAGCCATTGTGCGTTCCCCCGATGGCGACGTCCATCTCCTCCCGAAGGGCCTCCCGTTGCTCGTAAGTCTGGTACGATGCGTTGAATATCCCTTTGACCGGCTGGAAACCGTGTCCGGAAACCGGCCTCTTGGTGATGTCTTCGTAGGCGCGCCGCCATCGGCGCAGCCGCCACTCCACTGTCTCACTGCTACCGGACAAATCCTCCGCACGGCGGCTGACCAGCGAAATAAGCCGGGTGAATCGCGCCTCTGGATCAATGTTTCCGTATTCCCCGTACAGGTACATCCCTCCGCCTGCCGCCCCAAGCGCCATCACAAGCATGACCAGTTGAAGCGGACGCCGCGACAACGCCAGCATGACCAGGACGCAAACGACTGCTGCCAGCACTGATATTCGGTTCGCGCCCGCCAAAATCGCGCAGCCACTGATGCAAACGAATGCCAGCCGGCGAAGAATGCCGCCGCCGCAGACTGTGGGCAGCATGGCAAGCGCCAGGAGGTTCATGCCGTAACCAGGCAACGACACGTAGCGGTAGCTGCCCACCGTCCCGCTTACCGGATAAACCCCGACATAGCTCAGCGCCAGACTCGGCAGCGGGATGGGAGCAAACGAAACGCACAAGAGCACAAATGTGGCGCCCACAGACACCCAGCCCAAGCCGCGCAGAAAACGCACGAAGTCCGGTCGGGACCGGATGATGACCCCGAACACCACGCACACAATCAAACAGGTCAGGTAGTCAAAGAAGGTCCGGAACCCGGTGACGTCTCCACTCGCGCCGGCGATGGCGCGCGGCAGCGTCGGATCCATAAGCCATCTGAATCCAATCCACAGGAAGAGAATCGAGAACCAAGCGTTCACGCTCCAGGCCGGCGAGAAGGACACGGAGCGCGAACTCATTCTCCGGACCGCGTAAAGGCCGACCATTCCGGAGCAAACAAGAAACGCCGGGGCAATTGGTCCAACCATCGGCAGATTGATCCTGCAATCAAGGCACAACGCCACGCTCAGGATTCCGATATCGCCCGCAACGGCCCAGACCAACGGCGCCAGCAGGCATACCACCAATGCGCCGGTCTCCAGCCACCGTCCGTGCGCGACCCATTCACCCGCCTTCCAACATCCCACCGCGGAAGCCGCGCTGATCAATCTTGCGCGCCAGACGGGATCGACAAATCCCAGAAACGATGCTCCGCCCGATGCCCTTGCGCATCCGCTGCTCAATTCTACGTCTTCCATCCTTGCCTTATCGCGTGGGCCCAATCACATCCTCATCAAGCTCCGTTGTTCATCGGCACTGCCAACGAGGGTCAGTTTCGGGCATGATGATCTGATTGGCAATCCCTCGCTTCGCTCTTTGCGCGGCGCCAGTTCATCGCCCCACGGAGTGAAAACCGCGCACGATGCTGCTCTGACCGTTGGTCCAACGCTGGACATCGCTCCCATGCCAGAAAGTGGAAGCCGCCAGCAATCACCGGACTGGAACTTGCCTCCTTCCTGCCGCCATGCATCCTTCGCCCTTGATGCCGGTTCTTCATCTCGTGGCGGGCAAGGAATTCCACGGAGGCCTTGCGGCCTCCGTGTACCACATCGCACGCCTTGCCGCCTCGGAGTTCGAGCACCGGATCTGGGTGCATCGGGATTGCACGGCACACCCCGGCGACCCCGCTTTCGTCCGGAACGGCTGGGTGGTCTCTCCGAACCGCGGAATCGCCATTGACTTGCTGGGTTCAATCGTTGAGGCCTTGCGGGTTGCCCGTTGGTCCGCTGCCCACGGAGCTGTCGTTCTCCACGCCCACAGTCGTGTCGGCATTCTTGCCGGTGCCATCGCCCACTGGCTGACCGGAATTCCCCTTATCATCCACCTCCACTTTCTTGCCCGGCGCGCTTGGATCTATCGCGCGCTGGCCAAGGCAACCCACGCTCAAGTCATCTACAACTCCCGCAGGACGGCCCGGCATTACAGTGACACTTCGCCCTCCGCCACGATCATTGCGCCCATCCTGGACTGGCCCAAGGCGCCTCCCCGGAAGGTGCCCGCAACACCTCCCCGTTTTCTCGCTGCCGGGGCGTTCGTGCCTGGGAAACACCTCGAGACACTCATCCTCGCATTCAGCATGCTTCGGATGCGGCATGCCTATGGCAGCCTTCACCTGTTCGGAAGCTCGCCAACACCCCCTCCCACACGCCATGAGATGCGCATCCGGCGGCTCGCCGCCTCCCAAACCGGGGTGGTGGTTCATGCTTGGGACACGCACTGGGCCGCCCACCTCCGGGCAGGCGACATTTTTGTGCACCTCGGATCGCCGGAGTCGTTCGGCATCGTCATCTTGGAAGCTTTCGCGGCCGGCGTCAGAATGGTCGTCCTGCCCGACACCTTCATCAACGATTACCCCGGCGACCTGGCCATCGCCGGCATCCATCATGCCGCACAGCCCTCCCCGGAACCGGTCGCAGCCGCCATGGAGCGCGCACTGCGTGATTCCACACCCTCCAGCACGCTTTGGCAATTGCGCTGTTCGGCCGCCCGTCTTCACGACGTTGCGAGGCTTGCATCCGAAATGTCGCGCATCTACGCCAGCACACTCGTGGCAGCCAGTTCCACGCATGCCACCTGACCCATCGGGATGACCCGCAGCCGCCCCTTCGCATCCGCATGCCGCACGCTTCCGGCCCTGCTCTTCACACTCGTTCCAAGTAAAAGGAACCAGGCTCCCGATCCGGGGCCAGATACGGACACCGCAATTTCAATGCGTCGTAGTGGCGGTGCTTCAAAAAGTTGATCGCCGCAAATACACGCCACCGAGGGTTCTCCGCCAGCAAGGCCTCCAGGAGATACTGTTCATTCCAGAATCGGACCTGGTTGATCAAGAACTCCCGGATGTAGTCGCGCGGACTGAATATGTCATGAATATGAACCAGCACACCGCGGCGGACGCTGGGAAGCAATTCAAGAATCTCAAAGAGCACGTCCCCTTGGGGCCGGATCATGTGTGTCGAATCAATGAACAGCAGGTCACCACTGTCCAACGCATCGAAAAAAACCGTCCCCAACTCCTCAACCGGGCGCCGGATGACTTCGGCGCCGGACTTCGCAAGCCATGGCGGCCCCCATGGATCAATGCAAACATGGCGACAGCGATAATCAGCGTCATCCAATTCGTTCCGCCGCACCGCCCGCGCGGCCATCAATGTCGAGTGGCCGCCTCCAATCTCCATGATCCGCCGCGGCCTCCTGAGCCGGATGACCTGATACAGGCTCTCCGCATCCCCACTCTCGAAGCTTCCATTGTTTAAGTGGAATTCCGGCGGCGGGCGCCTGTCCTGGGCCAGCCCGTCCAACTCCGCCGCGAATCGGAATGACGCGAGCACCTCGAGTTGGCCCGCCTCGTTCCATTCGATTCCAGGCAAACGCCGTTCCTCCGATAGCGCCCGCCGCAGCGTCCGATGGTCAAACTGGGGTTCGTAGTAATGCCGAAGAATCGGGAATACACCGACACCCATCAACGCCCGCCGGCACAGCGGCATCCGCTCGACCCGGATACACCGTACCAGCTTCAGCAACATCGCCGCGCCACAAACCCACAAAAACAACAGCACATCGGCCGTCCCCGTGAGTCCTGCCAGCAGCCACCTCATGAATCCCGCCCGCGTGCCGCCTGCTTTTCTAATCCGTCCTGCCCACCGGAATGTTGCGTTCCGGTCTCCCTCGGCAAGTGGCGCTCCATTCATGCTTCCCGTGCTTCCTCACGACCGCAGCCTGCCGGAAAGGCTCCGCTCCTCAAGCCGAAAGACCGGACGCCGCCACCTGCGAGGGCACACCACCACCGCTTCACGGGGTGCCATCGTTCCCACGCGAAACACCCCCGCAATCTACCGCGTGGCACACGGTCACGAGTGCCTGGTCGCTCCACCCAAAGGCCGAAGCGATCCGGTTGGCCGCCGCCCGCGGCAACCCAAGACGGTGATAGCCGCGAAAACAGTCGGAGTTAAACACTTGGAACTTCACCGTCTCCAAGCCGTGTTCGCGTGCAAGCCGGGTGAAACTGCGACGTGTGAAAAACTGGCAGTGCGTTGGCGGCAGGATCATGCTCCAGCCCGGTCCCTGCATCCATCGGCGTGGCGATCCAGCCCATGGAAACGACATGTGGCTCCGGCCGTTCCGGGCCAAGTAGTGGCGAATCAAGTCCAAAAACGCATGCGGATCAGGTTGGTGCTCAAGCACGTCGGTTGCGGTAACCACGTCAAACGTTCCCTCAAACGTCTTCTGTGTGAGGGGCCCCGCAACGATGTGGACCTTCTTTGCTTCAGCGGCGATCCGACCCCACCCGCCTGGTTCCACTCCTACCACCTCATAACCCCGCAAGGCAGCCTGAGCCAGGAGATAACCGGACCCGCAGCCGATATCGAGCCACGAAAGGCCGCGCCCATCGCTTCCTTCAGTCCGTCCCAGGATCATGTCCGTTGTGATCCGGGTCTGGAAGCCTTGGGCTTCACCAGCAACGAGAAGCCGGTAGTAATCCTCGTCGGACGCGCGAAGGGCGTTGGTTATCCGTTCCCGGAACCGGTCCGGATCGGAGAAATTCATTGGAGCGGATTCAACATCGGCAAACAAATGGCTGCATCTCCCGCAATGAAAGAGTCCAAAACCGTCTTTCACACCCCATGGGCGTGTTGACGTGTTCCGGCAAACAGGACAAGGTGGGGATTTCATGCCGGCTTGCGCGGCTCCCGGCAGAATGCGTCCCGAATGAGTCGATTCGCGACGGGAATGAACAGCAGGCCGAAGGCTAGATTGGTCCCCCAGATGGCCCCTTGACTTCCCCAATGCTGACAAAGCAGCACCTTTAACAGCACCGAGACCGGAGCGGTGATCAGCAACAGATGGAGTGTCCTGCGCAGCAGCAATCCAGCGTTCAACACAACCGCGTGCGTGGCAACAATACCGGTCACCAGGATCGAAACCGCAAAACCCGCAAGCAAGCCCTTGCCGGGAACCACCGAGGGGCCAACCCAAATGCCGATGATCCACTCACCCAGCAACCAGTAAAGGCCGCCGATCACGCCTCCACACCAGATGCTCACTTTCAAAGAACGCCGAATCGTCTTCCGAATCCAGGCGTGGTCCCCCCGGGCCATGGCCTCGCTGTAAGCCGGCCAATGCGCTTGGATGAAGGCCCAGTAAAGCATCGCCACCATGGAAAGGCGCTGCGCCACGGCGAATGTCGTCACTTCTTCGGCTCCCAGCATCCGTGCGATGATGATGCTGTCTGTCTGGTAACCCAAGGCTGTCAGGAGGTTCATCGCAAGAAAAACTCCTCCGGTCTTGAACAGACGATGGATGGTCCCCACGGAGACGCTTTGCCAGCAAGGCCGCGCCCAAGGCTTGTCCCGCCCAAACTCCAGCACCCAGAGTCCCCAGATACTCAAGCAGGGCCCGGCCAGGAGCAGCAGCGCCAGCCACCCCAGCCCGACCCGGCAGTGTACCCCCGCCACGAGGAACCCGAGGCTCATCAAATTGCCAAACATGTAGGTGCAATGTGATCGATACCCCTCCTGAAGCGCCTCCTGCAGGCGCATCCCAATCGTCGCGGGAAGGCTGAGCATAAAAACCACCAATACCACCATGATCGATTGCCTCGCCTCGAGAATGGCCGCATTCGATCCGAGCCGGAACAAAGCCCCCAGATCCAGCCAAGGCAGCACTGCGAAACCAGCCAATCCCACCGCAAGCGCTGAACAAGCCAACATGAAGAACCCGCTCGAAACCAGCCTTCGAATTTCGCTCCGGTCGTTCCGGCCATGGGCCATGGCAATGGAACTCAGCAACCCGTTGCCCAACCCAAGATCCGCAGCGTTCAAGATGAGCAACAACGAGGAAATCGTGATCCACAGCCCGTAGCGTTCCACACCCAGATACTGGAGCGTCACCGGCACCGTCACCAAGCCGGTCAACACGGAAACCCCACGCGAGGCAACCGATGCCGCCGCCGTCATGGCAATGCGCCGATGCCTCTCATTCCCTTGCCCCTCATCGGTCGCAGTGTCAAACGGTCTCAACCTGATGACGGAACACGCCTTGCGCAGACGGGCCAAGCCGGCATGAATCATCACGCGACCATACCACCGCGCCCCGGACCGGAAAGAAGTTTTGCGCGGCGCCCAATCCGATGCGCTTCCAGCCTTGACCCGGCGCCAGCGATCACGAAACTGGCGGCGTGAGCATCACGCACAAACTCCGAACGCTCCTCTGGAACACGGGTTACGACATCACGCGATTCACCCCGGCCTCCCATCCGATTGCTTGGCGCCGGCAACTGCTGGCGAATCACCGCATCGATGTCGTCCTGGACGTCGGCGCCAACTCCGGGCAGTTCGCCCAAAGGCTCCGTTCCGATCTACGCTACACGAAGAGGATTCTTTCCTTTGAACCCCAGACCGCCGCATTTCAGTTGCTCCAGGCCAACGCAAGCGGCGACCCGGCATGGGAGGTCTTCAATTATGCCCTTGGCGACCTCGCGGTGGCCACGGACATCAATATTGCGGGAAACTCCTACAGCAGCTCGATCCTTGAAATGCTCCCCGCCCACTTGGAGTCCGCCCCCCAATCCCGGTACGTCGGAAAGGAGTCCGTCACCGTGAAACCCCTCGACTCTGTCTTCGGGAGCCTCTGTCCTTCCGGCAGCCGCGTCTATCTAAAAATTGACACCCAAGGTTTCGAGAGCCGCGTCCTGAAGGGAGCGGAACACGCGCTTTCACAAATCGAAATCGTGCAAATGGAGATTTCAGTTGTACCGATGTACGCGGGCGAGATGCTCTTCCCGGACCTATGCATGCTGATGAATCGGAAAGGCTACAGCCTTGTCTTTCTCGAACATGAGTTCTTCGATCCCAAGTCCGGCCGCTTGCTGCAGATCGATGGCACGTTCCGACGACTGTAGGCATGGTCGCTGGTGCAAATCTGCGCCGTGCACCCTGCACGCTCCTTGGATGCCATCCCAAGCCTGAGCGTGAATCGTTCCGAGCACTCGGAGATGTTTGAAAAGCAGGCCAACCGCCGCTTCCGTCTTGCCGTTGAGCGTTAGTTTCGCGCATGCTCTTGTGTTCCATCACAAGCAGACCCTCCCCCGTGATCCGCATCCTCCAGATTTTCAACGCCTACACCGAACCGGGCGGTGAAGAAATCTTCGTGCGCCGCCTCGACGCCTTCCTCAACCGGCAACCCGATTTTTCTTCCCGCATCGCCTGGTTTCAGAGCCGCGACTGGACCGGCCCGGATGCCCCACCCCGCTGGCGTCAGGCGCTCTGGACACTCTCCAATCCCCGCACACCCCGTATCCTTCGCTCTCTCCACAACGAGAATCGCGCGGATATCTGGCTCATCCATAATGTCTTCCCGGCCGCCTCCTGCTCCGTTTACGAGGAAGCGCGCCGGCTTCGGGTTCCCGCCGTCCAGTTCCTCCACAACTGGCGCCCCTACTCCATCAGCGGTTCCAACTGGCTTCGTGGCGCGGTGGCAACCGATCCGCTGCGCCCCGCGTTCCTGCGCGAACTCCTTCATCGCTCCTGGCGGCATTCGCGCGCAGCAACCGCCCTCCTCGGCGTTGCCCTTGCCCGGTTGCGCGCCAGCCGCTGGCATCAAGGTGTGCAATCCTGGATCGCCATCTCCGACTTTGCCCGGAAGCGTTTCGTCGAGGCCGGCCTGCTCCCGGACCGCGTCTTCGCCCTTCGCCACTTCTGGGAGCCCGCCGTCCATGCCCCGTCCCCGCCCGGCGACTACTACTTGTTTCTCGGCCGCCTGATCCCCGAAAAGGGTGTTCCGTGCCTCCTCCGGGCCTGGTCTCTGCTTCGCGGCCAGCTTGGCCCGGCCTGTCCACGCCTCGTTATCGCCGGCACGGGCGAACTCGCGCCCACCGTGCACTCGGCGGCACTGACCAATCCCCTCATCTCCCTCGTGGGTTGGACGAACGGCGCGGACAAACATCGGCTCCTTGCCGGCTCCCGCGGCGTCATCGTCCCCGGCGTCTGGTGGGAACCCTTGGGCCTGGTCGTGTACGAAGCGTATGAACATTTCCGCCCGGTTCTCGCGGCCTGCAGCGGCGGCTTGGCTGAAACGGTCGCCGATGGAACCACCGGATTTCTCCACACACCCAACGACGCCGGGGATCTCGCCCGGAGCATCGCGCGGCTCGAGGCCGAGCCGAACCGGATTCAAACCATGGGAGAAGCTGGAAGACGTTGGCTCGAAACCCACGCCTCCCCGGAAGAATGGCTCGCGCGCTTCCGCGCCATTCTCGCCCATGCCCAAACGACACGCCGCACATGACCTCCGACACCACTTCCCGGCCCGCCGCCCGGACCACCCCCATCCTCGGCACCCCCGTCAGCATCCTCAACCTCGATACCACCCTAGCCGCCGTCACCGCCGCACTCGCATCGGGCAGAACCGGCTACATCGCCGTTACCGGCGTCCATGGCATCACGGAGGCCCTTGACAATCCCGCCCTCCGCGCCGCCCTCAACGGCGCCTTTCTGGTCACCCCAGACGGCATGCCGCTTGTCTGGATCGGGCGCCTCCGCGGCCACCGGGACATGGACCGCGTGTACGGCCCCGATCTCATGCTCCTGCTCATGGATCGCGGACGGGCGCACGGCTGGCGGCATTTTCTTGCCGGGGGCAAACCCGGCATCGCCGATGCCCTCGCCGCCCGCATGCGCGAACAATTCCCAGGCCTCGACCTCGCCGGAACCTGGACGCCCCCCTTCGGGCCATGGCCCGAGCCTGTCCGGACCAGTTTCCTGGAAACGATCCGCCAACTCAAACCCGACCTCATCTGGATCGGATTAAGCACCCCCAAACAGGAACTCCTCATGGCGGATCTTGCGCCGACTCTAAGCCGCGGAATCATGATCGGCACAGGCGCCGCGTTCGATTTCCACGCCGGCGCCGTCCGCCAGGCCCCCCGATGGATGCAACGCACCGGCCTCGAATGGCTCTTCCGGGCATGCTCCGAACCCCTGCGCCTCGGCCCCCGCTACGCCCGCATGATCCCCCGTTTCCTTTGGCATTGGGCCCGCGAACAGTTCAAACCACCGGAACGCCAGCCTCCGCATGAGATCAAGCGCGGCTGATGCCTGTCCCGGTCTCCCCTGCGGGAGTATCCGTTCCCGCCGGAACTCCTTCGAGAGGCGTGCCGGGAGCACTGCCGCCGCCAATCCCCCGAAACAATCCCCCGAAACGCTTGACACGCCCGCGCGTCCAGCCATTCTGCCAGGATTGGCGCGTGGAGTTGCGTATGCCTTGCGCTACCGCAGGGCCGGAGTCTTCCGTGTCCCAATGTGTTGTCCACTATCACTGCTTGCCATGCGGCTAACGGAATAGATTGGGTGAAAGCTTGGTTGCAAGACTTGGGCCGAATGACCTTCCAAACCGGGGTATATTCCCAGTCCCATCAGGATCAACTACTCGACTTCGTGTTCAACAACATCGGCACCAGAAATCGTGTTCCGTTCTGTGTGGAATTCGGATTCAATTCGACCAGCCTCACCCACGGCTCCGGATCCAATACCGCCCGCTTGATACTCGACAAACACTGGCAGTCCCTTCTTTTGGATGGCGAGCATGACAATCCACAGATCACTCTCCACCGCCATTTTCTGACATCATCCAATATCTGTGATGTCTTCAGGCTGCACAATGTGCCACGGGAGCCCGAGTACATCTCGATTGATGTGGACTCCACCGACCTGTGGCTCTTCGATGCCCTGTTGCACGAGTACAGGGCAATGCTCTTCTCCGTTGAATACAACGCGCACTTCCCGCTTCACGCGGCCATCACATTCCCGAACGATTCAAATGAAAGATGGGAAGGTGACAGGGGCTACGGGGCTTCCCTCAAGGCGCTAAACAGTGTTGCCGCCCGTCACGGCTACTCGCTCCTTTGGGTTGTTCCCGCCTTGGATGCGTTTTTCATCCGAAATGATCTGATCGATGACGGCTCAGGCCAGATTTGTTTTCCCCTTGAATACTGGGAGCATTGCACCGGTGTTGTCTGCCACAGGCCCTTGAGGAACAGGGACCGGGCCGGCTTGTTCATTGATTACGATGTGTACATGGATTCCGGAGGTGACATCGACAGGAGCAGGCGCAGCGCTTTCCCAGTCTGCAACAAGTATCTTGTGGGAACCCCGCTGGACCGGATGACGTTCACGGTCAAGAGCATGATCCCTGGGACGTTGGCGGCCATTCTCAAAGGGCGCCTCGTCCGCACGAGGGCAGTGGAGCGAGCGCATGGCCGTCCAGGCGCTTCCTAACGTTTGTCCGGAAGGGTTTTGCCGCCCCCCACTCCCCCTCTCCCGCTTAAAACCGCTATTAGACAAGGACCCGGTTTTACGCTTTGATTGCCGGTTCGTGGACCATAGCCAGGCAGCCATTTCCTTGCCGGAGCCGCGCGTGCGCGCCGGCCCGCCGTGGCCATGGCTTCTCATCGCCGGGCTGCTCGCCGTCCATCTCGCCCTGGTCCCCTACGCCCAAGGCGCCGGGTCCGAACGCCAATCTCTTAGCTTCTTCGTCTGGGCCTACGCTAACACCACCGACTGGCAGCATTGCCTTCTCGTGCCGCCCCTCGTCGCCTGGCTCATCTGGCGCAAGCGCCCCCTTCTCACGTCCGCCCCGCCACGCCCCGACGCCATTCTCGGTGGCCTCGCCCTGGGCCTCGCCGAGCTGCTCTACTGGACCGGGTACCGGGCCGACAACTACTACCTCGGCTACGCCTCCATCCAACTCCTCGCCGCCGCGCTTGTCCTCTGGTTCTTCGGCCGGCGCATCTTCGGCCTCATTGCCTTCCCCTGGGCCTTCCTCCTCTTTGCCTGGCCCCTGCTCTTCCTCGACAATCTCGTCGCCTTCCCCCTGCGCATGATCATGGCCACCGCCTCCACCGCCCTCCTCAATCTCATCGGCATCGAAACCCTCCAGAACGGCACCGCCCTCCTCTCCGCCCCCAACCCCCCCCTCGGCATCCCCGCCGGACGCGTCTTCTCCCTCGACGTCGCCGACCCCTGCTCCGGCATACGCTCGCTCTTCGCCCTCACCATGCTCGCCGCGCTCTACGCCCACCTCAGCCAGCGCACGCTCCTCAAGCAGTTCGCCCTCTTCCTCTCCGCCTTCCCCCTCGCCGTCATCGGCAACATGGCCCGCGTCACCACCATCGCCATTGTCGCCGTCGCCTTCAGCCAGGGCTTCGCCGCCGGTCCCTACCACGATTTTTCCGGGTACCTCGTCTTCATCGTCGCCATCGGCCTCATGCTCGCCTTCGGCACGCTCCTCCGCCACGGCGTTCGCAACACCGCCCGAGCCATCTTCCACCCCATCCTCGCCTGGAGATCGCACACCCGCTCCCAACCCCACCCCGAACCCGGCCCCACCCAAGCCTACTGAACCACAACACGCCGCGCGCCACCCAACCCGCGCCCTCCCTCCGACCCGCGACTTTGCCATTCCCTTTCCGGCGCCAAACAGGTAACCCCTTTCGCCTCATGCCCGCCCGCAACCCCCAAATCGATCCCGCCCTCCTCGGCGAATGGACCAGCGCCCTCGCCCAACTCCAGCGCCTCGACTCGCTCGCCCTTCTCTCCCACGTCCGCCCCGACGGCGACGCCTGCGGCAGCCTCATCGCTTTTGGCCTCGCCCTGGAAAACGCCGGCAAACGCGTCCGCCTGTTCCTCGAAGACGGGCTCACCGAACGCTACGCCTTCCTCCCCGGCGCCGCCCGCGTCGAGCGCCCGCCCCAAACGGCGCCGGACGTGGACGCCATCGTCGCCCTCGACAACGCCGCCGCTCCGCGCCTCGGCGCCGCGTTCACCTCCTGGAACAAACCGGTCTGGCTCAATATCGACCATCACGTCAGCAACGAACGCTTCGGTGCCCTCAATCTCATCGACCCCTCCGTTCCCGCCACCGGCCAGATTCTCTTCGAACTCATGCTCGCCGCCGGCTGGCCCGTATCCCCCGCCATCGCCTCCAACCTCTTCGTCGCCATCTCCACCGACACCGGCTCCTTCAAGTACCGCAACACCACCACCCGCACCTTCGAAGTCGCCGCCGCTCTTTCCGCCGCCGGCGCCCCCATCGCCGAGCTCAGCCACGCCTGCTACGGCTCGTTTCCCCTCCGCCGCACCAAGCTGCTCCGCGAAATCCTCCAACACCTCGCCTTCGAATGCGGCGAGCGCATCGCCTGGTACCCCATCACCCGCGCCATGTACGAGGACTCCGGCGCCCGCGCCGAAGACACCGAAGGCCTCATCGAATCGATCATCTCCTCCGAAGGCGTCGATGTCGCCATCGCCTTCGAAGAACGCAAGAACGGGACGATCAAGATGAGTTTCCGCGCCAAAGGCCGCGTCAACGTCAACGAAATCGCCGTCACCCTCGGCGGCGGCGGCCATCGCGAAGCCGCCGGCGCCGAACTGCCCGGCCCCCTTGACGCCGCTGTCGCCCGCGTCCTCCCCCTCGTCCGCGGCGCCCTCCCCAAGTAAAACGCCAGGAACCGCAGCTCCCGCCCTCCCGCCGTTCCGTCTCTGTATCAGCATTCAGAACACGGGGCTCGCCCTCCGCCGCCCGTCCGCCATGCTCCGGCCATGCCCCAAGGCCTGTTCCTCGACCCCGACGGCTGGCAAAACCTCAAACAGCGCCTCTCCGATCCCTTCTTCGCCACGCTCCACGCGAACAACGAGAAGGCGCTCGCCATCCTTGGCCAGTCGCCGTTCTGGGAGGTCGAGGCCACCCTTGGCGCCGGCGGCGAGCGCAACCCCTGGAACTGGCGCATCCTCAAACACCGCCTCGTCCGCGCCGCGGTCTCCTGGCGCCTGGCCGCCCAACCCGCCTCCCGCGCCATGGCCCTCGAAGCCGTCGATCAATTGCTCGACCGCTCCCTTTGGAAGGTCCAGTTCGCCGGTTCCGGCCTCCACCACGCCGATCTCAAGACCGGCGACCTCGCCTTCTGCGCCTGTTTCGCCCGCGAAGCCCTGGCCGGGGAACTCGGCCCCAGCCGCGACGCCCAGCTCACCGCCATGCTCGCCGACTGGTTCCTCCCCGCGTACCTCCGTGGCATCGACGAGCGCGAATGGTGGCGCCACGCCGAGTTCAACTGGGGCGCCGCCGTTCACGGCGCCGCCGGCCTTGCGGCGCTTTCCCTCCGCGACACCCATCCCGCCCTCGCCCAACGCGCCCTGGCCGAAGCCCGTGACGGCCTCCAATTCGTGATCGACGCCTATCCCGAGGGCGGCGGCTGGATCGAAGGCATCATGTACCAGGCCACCACCCTGGCCCATCTCACCGACTTCGCCGCCGCCCTGCACCGCCTCACCGGCGACGACCTCGGGCTTTCCACCCACCGCCGTTTCCTCCAAAACATTGATTTCCGGATGGCCATGCTCGGCGGCGACGGGCTCCCCCTGAACTTCTCCAACTGCAACGCGCGCTCCAACGAATGGCGCTGCCCCCATGTCTATTGGTGGGCGAACCGCTGCAACCGGCCTGACTGGACGGGATTTGAAGACGCCCATCAACGCGACTGGCGCGACACCAACGGCGTCTTCCTCGACCTCGAAGCGTTCTGGCTCCGCGAACCCGGACAGCCTTCAACCCCGCCCGCGCCCAGGACGGGCCTCGAACATTTCCGCGGCATCGACTGGGCCGCCTGGCGCCGCGGCGGCGCCTGGCTCGGTTTCCGTTCCGGCACCACCGGCGGAAACCACACCAACCGCGACCTCGGCCAGATCATATTCGGCATCCAGGACCGGCGCGTCCTTCTTGACCCGGGCTACCTCGCCTCCGCCGCCCACCAGCACAATTGCCTCGCGCTCCGCAAACTCGACCAGGCCGCCGCCGCGACCGCCCGCCTCTTCCGCGCCCGCGAAATCCCCGGCACAACGACCCTCCACCTCGCCTGCGACCTCACGGAAGTCCATCCCCATATCCTCAACTTTCATTACCGCCATGTCCTCGCCTCGCCCAAGGGCTGGCTCCTCATCGTGGACGATCTGCTCGCCCGCCACGGCCTCCGCGCCGGCGCGGCGGGCCACCTCCAATTGCCCGCCGCGCCCGAACTTCACGAAGGCGGTTTCCGCCTCCAACTCGGCCACCTCAACCTCCGCGGCCACTGGCTCGGCGCCACGCGCCCAGGCCGGATCGATTCCTGGGAATGGGACAACCAGCCCATCCACACGCTCACCTACCATCCGCGCCACGACCATCCCAGCGCCCGCGTCGCCGTCCTGCTCACCCCCACGGACCAACCCGCCCACTGGCGCGAAGACGGGTTTCACTGCCGCTTCGAGCACGCGGGCGAAACCTTCGATCTCGATCTCGCGGAAGCCCTCTGCCGCCCGGCCACGGCCTGACCGGACAGCCGAAGGACTGGGTCCCGTTTCCCCCTACCCGGCCAACGCCTTGTGCGCCTGCTTGAGCTGGTCCCGGATCGGAATCCGCTGCGGGCACTTGTCCTCGCAACTTCCGCACTCCACGCAGGCGTCCGCGCGGTTCCCCTTCAGCCACGGGACGGTCCCCAGGCTTGCATACGACGCGCGCGCCGATTCCCACAGCCCGTACACCTTTGCCCGGTTGAAAAACTCGAAGATTGCGGAGATGTTCACGTCCGCCTCGCAGGGCATGCAATACTTGCAGCCGGTACAATACAGGTCCGCCATTTTTTGAAGCCGCGCCAGGTGTTCCGCAATCGCCGCGCGGTCCCCCTCGGAAAGCGCCACCCGGTCCGCGCACACCGCCGCGTTTTCCGCCACCTGTTCCACGGCGCTCATGCCCGACAGCGCGACGGCGACTCCGGGGTTGCTCAGCACAAACCGGAGCGCCAGCTCGGGCACGCGCCTGACGCCGGGGACCAGGTCGGCCAGGACGTCGCTGCCCGCGCCGAGCCGCCCGCCCGCCACCGGCCCCATCACCACCACCCCCACGCCCTTCGCGTGCGCGTGGGCGATCCCGTCCTCCAATTGCCGGTCGAGCAGATTGTACTGGAGTGTGATGACATCCGCGTACCCGGTGTCGATCAACCGGCGGAGATTCGCGTTGTTGTCATGGAACGAACAGCAGGCGTGCCGCACGAGCTTCTGGTCCACGGCCTTGCGCATCCACTTGCCCACGCGCGGCTCGACATGCCGGGTGAACGTGTCCCAGTTCACGCCGTGATGGTTGTAGATGTCGATGCAATCCACCCCCAGCCGTTCCAGCGAGTTCTCCAGGTTCCGCCACCATTCCCCCTCGTCTTCCCCATAGTAATGGTTCTTCGTCGAAACCACGATCCGCCTCCGCCAGCCGCGCAGCGCCTCGCCCACCGCGCTCTGGGAGTCCCCGTCGCAATAACCCACCGCCGTGTCGATGTAGTTCACCCCGGCCTCGAACGCCCGATGCATCAACGGAACCGCCATTTCCCGGTCCACCCGCGCCTTCCCGGATTCGTCCCGCGGGGTCATGGGCAATCGCATCGCGCCAAAGCCCAACTGCGACACTTTCAATCCCGTCCCGCCAAGTTCACGGTACAACACGCGCCCCATCGTGCGCCCACCCGCCGCGTGCGCAATCCCAAAGCGGCCGCGCCGCATCATTTCCACTCGCCATGGCCCCGCCCTTCCGACAGATTCATCCGAACGATGAATACCGTCGCGGGGTGTTGGGTTGTTTACGGGATGTACGCGCTTGCCGTCATGGGCGTCGGCTTCTGGGGCCGCCGCCGGTTGCTCCAAGCCCGGGCGCATCCCGATTTCGAGTTCTGGGCCGCCGGCCGTTCCATCCCCGGCTGGCGCCTGGGGGTCTCCCTGGCCTCCGGCTGGCTTATGCTCGGATGGATCGGGTTTGGCATGAGCCAGATTTACGGGTACGGCGCCACCGGCCTCTGGCTCTTGCCCATCCCCTGGTTCATCCTCTGCTGGCTCATCGTCCTGCTGGTCCCGTTCTTCCGCCGCGCCGCCGCGCTGAGCCTGCCCGAAGCCCTCGGCCGCCGGTTCGGCCCGAACCTCCGGCGTCTCGCCGCCTTTCTTTCCTTCGGCGTGTTCCTTTCCTGGACCGGCGCCGAGTTGGTCATGGTCAAGACCCTCGCCGCCCCCAGCCTCGGGCTGGCGGCCCACCCCAATCTGATGCTCCTCGCGTTCATCCTCCCGGTCCTCGTCTATATGGTGCTGGGCGGTTTCCGCTCCATCGTCGCCACCGACTTTCTGCAATTCGCCGTCATGGCGCCGTTCATGGCGGTCCTCGGCGGTTGGGCGCTGGTCCAGGCCCACGCCGCCGCGCCCATGGGCGTCCTCGCCGCCTTGCGCGAAATCGCGCCGCCCAACGCCGGCGCCCCCGCCGCCCTCAACCTCAACACGCTCGACTGGATTTTTCCCGCCGTCCTGCTCATCGGGTACCTCCCCGGCTGGCTGGTCGAACAAGATCTCGTTCTGCGCATCCAAGCCGCGCCCACCACGCCCCAGGCGCGCATCGGCGCCCTCATCGGCTTGGTCCTGATCACGGTGTTCGTCATCGCCATCCCGGCGGTGGTCGCCTTCTGCGCGCTCGTCGTTTTCAAACCTAGCGGCCCCGGCGCCGCGGCCGTGGGCGCCGATTTCACGGGAATCATCGCCGCGTTCCTCGCCCAGATGCCGCCTGGGCTGGCGGTCTTCATGTTCCTCGGTGTCATCGCCTGCCAGATGTCCACCGTGGACACGTTCACCAACGTCACCGCCATGCCCCTCGCCTACGATCTCTACCGCCCCTTGTTCGGCGGTTCCGCCAAGTCCACGGTGCTACCCGCCAAGATCATCACCGCCGCCTGCCTGCTGCTTGCCGTGGGTTACGCCGCCATCGCCGACCGCCTCGGCGACGTCTATTATCTTTCCTCCGGCGTGCTTTCCGCCTCCATCGCCGTCCCCGCCATCGCCATCTTCTGGCGCCGCGCCACCGCGAGCGGCGCCTTCACCGCCAGCGTCCTCGGCGCCGTGACGACCCTCGCGGTTTATCTTTGGGAATACCGCTTCCTTCAGGCCGCCGATCCCGGCGCCCCCCATTATTACACCGCCGTCCTGCCCGCCTGGCTGGCCGGCGGCTACGGCTACTTTTACATTGGCGCCGGCGTCCTCGTTGCCGCTCTCTCCCTCGCCGCCGTCTCGCTCCTCCAGCCCGCCCCGGCCCCCGATCGCCTCCGGATCGTCACCCCGACCGCCGTCGAAGGCCCCGCGCTCTGGAATGAAATCACCGCCGCGGAAACCGCGTGTTCCCCACCCGGCGCGTGACTCCAATGCGGTCGAAATAATCCAGAAGCGGCAGCGCGAACTTGCGCGTCGTTTCCACCAGGTACTTGAATTTCACGCTCTCCAGCCGCCCTTCCCGCCGCATGTGTTCCTCAATCCGCGCGCGCGCCTCGGCCACCGCCTCCGCGTGAAACAGCAGCCCCGCCCCCACCCGCACCAGCCGCCCCCGCTCCTCCAGCAGCCGCGTCAGCCGCCGCGCCTCCTCCACCCCGACCCCGCCCGCCGCCGCCAACCCGGTTTCGTCCGGCGGAGCAAATCGATGTTCCCGAAACGCCCGCTCCACCGCCTCCATCCCCAGCCTGTCCGCATCGGTCACCCGCGCCGTGTGCTCCGGCAACGCAATCCGCCCCGTCGCCCCGTCCCTCACCAACGCCCCATCCCCCAACAGTGCCGCCACCGCCCACTCCGCCAACGCCGGCGCCAGAGGTGGCCCTTCCCCCAGCGTGGGCACCCACCCGCTTTCCCGCGCCAGGCCCGGACTCTCCGGATGCTCCCGGTGAAACGCCCCCACCGCCGCCAACACCGCCGCCCGCGCACGCGCCGCGGTCTCCCCATGGATATACCCCTGCCCCGGAACCGCCACCGCCACGCCCCCGGCTTCCAACGCCCCAAGCGCCGCCCGCACTTCGTCCGCCCGCAGTTTGGCCTCAAACTCCAGGCCCGGTTCGCGGGCGATGCCGCCCACGGCCGCGCGCAAGCAACTCTCCACCAGCCGTATTGGGTCCCCAAGCGCCTCGGCCCGCGCCCGCGCCGCGGCCCACGCCTCCGGACGCTGCCGCCGCAACCTCCGCGCCGGCATCGCCACGATCCGCCCGCCTCCGATGGTGCGCGCCGGACCCAGGACGCGAAGAAGGAAGGGATCGCCCGGCCCCGCCACAATCGGCGCGGCCACCCGCACTTGCACGAGTCCCTCGTCTCCCGCATTCATCCGGCGCCCTTGCTCCAGGTACACCGTCCCCGGCACGTCAACGGTCCCCGTGTGCACGCGAACCTGCCCGCCGTTCCTGAGGTCCAACCCTTCCCGCCCGAGCAACGCAAGGCGGCACACCAGCCACTCGCCCGCGACAAAACAGCCCGGCGCCGCCACGACATCCCCGCGCCGCGTCCGCGCGTGGTCCCATTGCGGCACATTGAGGGCCGCGCACTCGCCCGCCTGCGCCGTCTCTCCCGCCTCCCGGTACACCTGCACCGCCCGCAACCGCCCGGCCACCGGCTTTTCCCCGCCTTGGTGATGCATCTCCAGCTCCGCGCCCACCGCCACCCGGCCGTGCGCCGGTATCCCCGTCACCACCGCGCCATACCCCTTCACCGCAAACGCCCGGTCCACCGGCAGCCGGAACACACCTCCCGTCCCGCGCGGCGGCACGCGCTCCATCAACCGGACCAGCGCCGCCCGGAGATCATTCAAGCCTTCAAACGTCGTGTTCGACACCGGACAGATTTCCGCCGGCTCCAGGAACGTGCCACGCAGCCGCCCGCGGACTTCCGCGGCCACCTCTTCCACCCGCCCCGCCTCGACGCGGTCGATCTTCGTCAGCGCCACCACGCCGTGCCGCACCCCCAGCAGGCACAGGATGTCCAGATGCTCGCGGGTCTGCGGCATCACGCCATCGTCGGCCGCGACGACAAGAATCACCCCGTCCATCCCGGTCGCGCCCGCCACCATCGTCCGCACGAAATTCTCGTGCCCCGGCACGTCCACCAGCCCGGCTTCCAGGCCTTCGATCCGGCACGGCGCGAACCCCAGGTCAATCGACATCCCCCGCTCTTTCTCCTCCTTGAGCGTGTCGGTCTCGCACCCGGTCAGATTCCGGACCAGCGCCGTCTTGCCGTGGTCAATATGCCCGGCCGTGCCCAGGGTGATGTGAATCCGCCGGGTCGCCATCCGGGTCAAGCCGCCGCCGCGCTCTCCGCGCCAGGCGCCTCCACCAGGCAACGCGCCACCGCCCGCGCCGCCTCCGCCGCCTCCCCGGCCAGCATCGTTCGCGGGTCGAACAACGCCCCCTCATGCCGGACGCGGCAAAACACCGCCGGCACGCCCCGCCGCAGCCGCGCCGCCAGCTCCGCGGCCCCCATCGCCCGCGGACGGACCGCGACCAGCCGCGTCGGAAGCTCCTGCTCCGGCAGCGACCCGCCCCCCATGAACGACGCCCCGTCCTCCAACGCCACCTCCGCCGGCAACGCGCCGCCCCCCTCCGCCCGCAACCAGTCCGCCATCGCCGCGGCCTCCGCGCCGATCTCCTCCACCGTGCGGCACAGCATCCGCAGCGTCGGAACCCGCCGCAACGCCAGGCCTTCGTCAAGAAACAGGCGCAGGGTCGCCTCCAGCGCCGCCAGCGTCACCTTGTCCACGCGCACGATCCGCGCCAGCGGATGCTTCCGGATGGCCGCGACCACCGCCGCCCGCCCCAGGATGATCCCGCCCTGCGGCCCGCCAATGAGCTTGTCCGCGCTCGACAACACCACGTCCGCCCCCGCCCGCACCGATTCCTGGATCGTCGGCTCCTTCTCGAACCCAAACCGCGAAAGGTCAAGCAACGCGCCCGCGCCCAGGTCGTCGATGACGGGGATTCCGCGCGGCTTCGCGATGGCGACAAGCTCCGCCGTGCCCACCTCCCTGACAAAACCGTGGATGCGGTAATTGCTCGGATGCACCCGCATGATGGCCGCCGTCCGCTCCGTGAGCGCGTTGGCGTAATCGCGCGGGTGGGTCTTGTTCGTGGTGCCCACCTCCACCAGCTTCGCGCCGCTCGCCGCCATGACGTCCGGCAGCCGGAACGACCCGCCGATCTCGATCAACTGGCCCCGCGACACAAGCACCTCGCGCCCCGCCGCCATCGCCGCCAGCGCCAGCATCGTGGCCGCCGCGTTGTTGTTCACCACCGTCGCCGCCTCCGCGCCCGTCAACAGGCATAACAACCGTTCCACTCCCAGGTCCCGCCGCGTCCGTTCCCCCGTCTCCACGCTCTGTTGCAGCACCGAATACCCGCGCAATTCCGCGCCCACCTGCGCGAGCGCCTCCTCCGCCAGCACCGCCCGGCCAAGGCCCGTGTGCAAAATCACGCCCGTCGCGTTGATCGCCCGACGGTAATGCGCCCGCGCCGATTCCCGCGCACGCCCCAGCAGCCGCGCCGCGATCTCCCGCCGCACCCACGCCGCCCATCCCTCCCCGCCTTCCCCCCCCGGCGCGAGCGACCCCGTCCGCGCCTCCCGCCGCACGCCTTCCACCGTTTCCCGCACCAGACCCGTCAACCGCTCCCGCGACAAACCCGCAAATTCCTCCCGGCCCGCATTCGCCGCCACCAACGCCTCCACCGGCGGAATCGCGCGCAACAGCGCCGGGTCCGGCATGCCGTCCATGCCCCCATCCTGCCCCCGTCCCACCCCCGAATCAAGATTCCATTTTCCATTTCACGCGGGCGGCGGCGCTTGGGACGGTTGGCCGGGGCCGGCTTCTCCGAAAGGCGTGCCGGCGGCGCGGGCGCCCCGCTCCGTACGTTTTGGAGAAAACAAATAATTTGCCTTGACCAGCGCGCCAGGAATCCGCCACCATGGCGCCGCTATGCAGGGGATCAGGCCATTGCCTCGGGTGTTTGCGGGTCGGAATCCAGCCAGCGCGCTCGATCCCTTTCTTATCCTGGCCGCCGCGCTGGCCTGGGCCTGGGCCGCCGCCGCCCCCGCGCAATCCGGTCCGGCCGCCGACGCCGCCAAGCTCGCCGAGATCGCCAAAGACCCGGAGCAATGGCCCAAGGCCGTCTCCGTCCTCGCGCCTTCGGAGGTGCCGCTCCATATCAACGGCAAGACCGTCGGCTCGATGAAGCTTGCCCCCGGCAAGGAGTTCGAGTTGGTCGGCATCGAGAAAGGAAAGCTCATCCTCGCCGCCACCGGGTCCACCGCCATCGAGATCGACGCCGCCAGGACCGATTTCTGGCGCCGGTACGACGAGTGGCAGAGGGAACTCCAAGCCCAGCGCGCGACCGAACAGCCCGCCGCCCCGTCCCCGGCCAAGCCCGAAACATCCCAATCCCCCGCGCCCGCCGCGGCATCGGCCCCCGCCTCCCGGTCCATGGATCAGGTCGGTTTTGGGGAGAAGACGCCCTTGAAAAAGCGCGGAACCGCCGAGTTGCAGCAATATCTCGCCTACGCCTCGGAACGCAACGCCCGCCTGCTTTACGCCCCGCCCGAAGGCATCAAAAACGCGCCGGACGTGAAAAAGCCGCTCTACTTCTCGGCCAAGATCGGCGGGCGGGACGTGTTCATGCTCATGGACGCCGACAACTTGGGCAGGGCCCGGTTGCTGGTCGATGTGGATGGCAGCGGCGACCTGGCCAAGGCCAAGGTCCTGAGCGCCTCCAATGAGTACACCGGCGAATCGGCCGAGCGCTACGGCTACTACAAATTCGGCGACGCTGAAATCCAGTCGTCAGCGGCGGAAGGCAAAGTCCCTCTGGAGATCGAGTTCAAAGGCCGGGTGTACACGCAAAACTCCTCCACCCCCGGTTACCTCGAAGTCGCGCCGGCCTGCCACTGGGAAGGGAAAACCGCCGCCGGCCCCCGCAAACTGCTCGCCGCGGTGACTGACGCCAGCAACAACGGGCGCATCGAGGCCGGGTTCACGCTCGACCTGCTGCCCTACAACCAGCGATCGTCCGACGGAGACGAGCGTCCCGGCTACGATCTCCTCGCCCTCGACCTCGACGGCAACGAACGCTTCGATTACCGGGGCGAAATCTTGCCGCTAACCCCATTGCTCGCCCTCGCCGGAAAATTTTTCCAGGTCAACTCCGAGCCGGACGCTTCCACGCTGCTCCTTCAGGAGGTCCGCATGGACGCCGGCAAACTGAAACCAGAGTCCCCCCACCTGGAACTCGCCGTCCTCAGCCGCGGTTGCTGCGGTTACCTGGACGCCGGCGCCAAAGACGGCTGGGACCTCGCGCCGGGCACCTACCAGATCGGGTATTACCGCCTGCGCCACCAGGCAGGCGGCGCCGACTGGACCCTCAACGGCGCGTCCTCCGGCAACTCCCGCAAAATCGAAATCCGCCCCGGCGCCGCCGTGGCCACAGGCGTGGGATCTGGCCTCAGGGCGAAAGTCGATGTCGATTGGCGCGGCAACAATACGGCCTATATTGAATTCACCCTCGAAGACAAGGAAGGCCAGACCTACGAAGCCGGGGCCCGCCGCAACAACGAGCGCCAGTCCGCCCCAATCTTCACCATCCTCAACCGGGACGGCAAGAAGATCGAGTCCGGCAAATTTGAGTATGGATGAGGCGGCACCTGCCGGTACACGTGGCGTGTGCCTTCCAGTCTCGACGGCGAATTCCGCGTGGAAGTGGACGCCAAGCTCGGCGCGTTTGAATACAAGCAGAGCGAGGATTGGTTCAAGAAACCCTGAACGCAGCCCCGCGCGCCGCCAAGCCCGCACGCTTCGGAGAGCCCTGCCATGCCCGCGCTGACCGCTTCCCCACGCCCCGCGTCCCTGGCGTGGTTCGACGGCATGTTCGGCCATTGCCGCGCCCATGCCGGACAGGCCGCCCAACAAGGCCGCCCCATCGTCGGCATCATGTGCGAATTCACCCCGCGCGAAATCATCATGGCCGCCAATGCCGTTCCAGTCTGCCTCTGCGGCGGCGAACCGGAAACCATCCCCGACGCGGAAACCCGGTTGCCCTCCAATCTCTGCCCCCTGATCAAGTCCACCTTCGGCTACCACGTCGGAAAATCCAACCCATTCCTTGAGTCAGCCGCGCTCGTCGTCGCCGAAACAACCTGCGACGGCAAGAAAAAGATGTTCGAGATCATGGCCGAGTCCCGGCCCATGCACATCCTCGCTCTCCCCCACCGTCCCGGCGATCCCGGCGCCCGCGCCCAGTGGACGTCCGAAATGAACCGCCTCATCCAGGTGCTCGAGGACCGGTTCCGCGTCAAAATCACCACCGCCCGCATCCGGGACGCCATCCGGCTCATGAACCGCGAGCGCCGCCTGCGCCGCCGCCTGGCCGGCCTCATGCGCCTCGATCCGCCCCCGCTCACGGGGCGCGAATTGCTTGATCTCAAGTCCATCATCTCCGGCATTCCCGAGGACCTCGCCCGCTACGAGGCCATCCTCCGGGAGCGGGAAGCCGCGCCATCGCGCCCGGACCTGGCTGGACGCGTTCGCGTGCTGCTTACCGGCGTGCCCGTGGTGCACGGGGCGGAGCGCGTGGTGGACCTCATCGAGGACCGCGGCGGGCTCATCGTCTGCCAGGAAAATTGCACCGGCCTCAAACCGATCCTCGACGACGTGGACGAGGCCAATCCCGATCCCATTGAGGCGCTGGCGGACAAATACCTGGCCATTCCGTGCTCGGTGATGTCGCCCAACAACGCCCGGCTCGAATCCATCGCCCGCCTGGCGCGCGAGTACCGCGCGGCCTGCGTCATCGACCTGGTCTGGCAGGCCTGCCTCACCTACGATATCGAGTCCGATCTCGTCAAACGGCTTGCCGGGGACAGGCTGGCCCTGCCGTACCTCCGCATCGAAACGGATTACTCCCCCTCGGACACCGGGCGGATCGCCGTCCGGCTCGAAGCCCTTTTTGAAACCATCCGCACGGAAGCCGGCGCCCCCGCCTGACCCGCCATGGCCAGGGACCTCGAAAAACGCCAGCGCGTCATGCGCCGCTCCATCGCGCTGGGCCATTGCGTGTGCGACCCGCGCCTCGCCTGCCCGTGCGAGCTTCTCAAGGAAAAGGACGTCTGCCATTGCGCCGGCGAACACCTCGAACCCGCGCCTGGTCCCGTCTGCCTCACGCGGCTTGTCCAAAAGGCCGGCTGCGCCTCCAAGATCGACCTGGCCACCCTCAAAGAGGCCGTCCAGGGCCTTCCCGCGCCCGACGACCCGCGCGTGCTCCTCGGCGTTGCCGCCGGGGACGACGCCGGGGTTTACCGGTTCGACGGCGCCCGGTGCCTGGTCCAGACGGTCGATGTCTTCAGTCCTTCGGTCGATGATCCCTACACCTTCGGCCAGATCGCCGCCGCCAACTCCGTCAGCGACGTCTATGCCATGGGTGGCCGCCCCTTGACCGCCCTGTCCATCATCGGCTTCCCCGCCGGCGCCGTCCCCACCAGCGTCATGCGCGACATCCTCCGCGGCGGCCTCGACAAGATGGCCGAGGCCGGCGTCTCGGTCATCGGCGGCCACAGCATCCAGGACAGCGAGATCAAAGCCGGCTTTGCCGTCACCGGGGAGATCGACGCGGACCGCGTGACCGCCCGCGCCGGCGCCCGGCCCGGCGACGCGCTGGTCCTCACCAAACCCCTCGGCACGGGAATCCTCGCCTTTGCCGCACAGATTGGCCGCGCCGGTCCCGACGAGATCGCGGCCGCCGCCGCCTCGATGGCCGCCCTCAACAACACCGCCGCCGAACTCATGCTCGCCCACGGCGCCAACGGTTGCACCGACGTCACCGGCTTCAGCCTCCTCGGGCACCTTGCCGAAATGGCCCGCGACAGCGGCGTCGATGCCGAGTTGGTCTGGGACGACATCCCCCTGCTCCCCGGCGCCCTGGCCCGCGCCGCCGAAGGCGTCATCCCCGGCGCCACCGAACGCAACCGCGCCGCCGCCGGCGGCCAGGTCCGCTCCGCGGAAGGCCTTGACCCCGTCGCGCTCGACGTTTGCTTCGATCCCCAAACCTCCGGCGGCCTCCTCATCGCCATCCCTCACGACCGCGCCCCCGCCCTCGTCACCGCCCTTCACGCCCGCGGCGTGCCCGCCGCCGCGGTCATCGGACGTGCCACCGGAAAGGGCACGGGCATGGTGACTCTAACAACCCGCCAGGAACGTGTCATGCCGCGCGCCGCCCCCCCGCCTGCCCCACCCGCCACCGGCGCCACCGGCGCCGAAACCGCCTGCTGCGCGGAAACCGATGCCGCGCCGCCGGACGCCGCGCGGGCGCCGGGCGTTTCCGGGAGCGCCATCCAGGACACCGAGAAACGGTTCATGGCGTTTCTGCAATCGGCGGGCAGGCCCAAGGGGCTTGACGCACCGGCCAAGCAGGCCATTGCCGTGGCCTTGTCGGTTCTGTCCAAGTGCGAACCCTGCGCCGTCCAGCACATCCAAAAGGCCCGCGCAATGGGATTCAGCCAGGACGAAATCGACGACGCGGCGTGGAGCGCGATTGCTTTTGGGGGATCGCCGGTCATGATGTTTTACAAAGCGGTCCAGGCGCAAATGGACGGACGGCAAACAGGAGATTGACCGCATGCGATTTTTGGAGGTGACAGGCGTCCGGTGGCGCTCCTGGTCTTCAAAACCAGTGTGGGGCCTGGAAAGGTCCCGGGTGGGTTCGACTCCCATTCGCCTCCGCCATTCTTCGCGGGGCGCCGCGCCATGAACCCGTCCGCGCCGGCCTCCCACCCGGTCCGCCGCACGTTCGCCGCGTCGCTGCTCGTGTCCGCCGGCGCGTTCATGCTTGTGTTTGGCGCGATGGGCCATCACCAGACTGTCACCTTCGAGCGCGAAACCCGGGAAACGCCCCCGCCCCCTCCGCCCGGCGCCGGGCCCGGCCTCGAACCCGGCGAGCCCGGAATGCCCGGCTTGATGGGCAGCCAAGAGGCGCCAAGCGAGATCGTCGTCCGCAGGACCGTGTCCACCCTCAAGGCCGAGCCCGAGCTTGTTCTCGAAGTGGCGCGCTCCGGCCTGGCTCGCACGCCCGAGGGCGTCCTGCGGCTGACCTACACCGGGACGCCGCAAGCCCGGTGTCCCACCTGAATACAGTGACCATTTGGTCATGGCGTCCATGGCTCAACTTTCCTTCAACACGCCCGCCTCGAAACTCTCGCGCCACAGGCTCTGGGTGCAATCGTTGTTCCTCGTGGCATGGCTCAGTCCCGCGGGCCTGCGCACGCACTCGGTGTGCGCGCCTGTGTTCCATTGCTATGCGTGTCCGCTGGCCACGTTCGCCTGTCCCATCGGCGTGCTCGCCCAGTTCAGCGCGCTGCATCTGATGCCGTTCCTCGCGCTGGGCACGCTTGTCCTGGCTGGCGCGCTTGCCGGCACCGCCTTGTGCGGGTGGGCCTGCCCCTTTGGCTTGCTCCAGGACCTTGCCGCCAAGGTTCCCACGCCCAAATGGGACCCGCCATACTGGATGACGCATCTCCGGTACGCCGTGCTCGCCGGTCTTGTCGTCGCCGTCCCCTGGTTCTGGGGCGAAGCACACCCGCTCTTCTTCTGCCGCGTCTGTCCGGCTGGCGCGCTTGAAGCCTCCCTCCCCCACGCCGCCAGCCAGGCGTTCGCGGGCGCGCCGGTTGTCTGGCCCAATGCCATCAAACTCTCCGTCCTGGGCGCGGTGCTCGGCGCGATGTTCTTCATCCGCCGCCCGTGGTGCGTCCTCCTTTGCCCGCTCGGCGCCATCTTCGGCCTGTTCAACCGCTTCTCGCTCTTTTCGGTGCGCTTTTTCCCCGAACGCTGCCGCGACTGCGGCCGCTGCGGCGACACCTGCGATTTCGGCGTCAGTTCCAAGGTCCGGGCCGACGATCCCCGCTGCATCCGCTGCATGGAATGCGTCCATTGCGGCGCCTGCGAAATCCAGCCAGCCTGGCGCATGGGGCCGCCACCCGCCCCCGCGAAGGAGCCCGCCTGACATGAACCCCCTGGGCCGGTGGAGCGCGCGGTTTCCGGGAAGGAAAGTCGTTGTCACCTCCTTTTTCATTCCCCCGGAATGGATCGCCGCCCACGGGTTCCGGCCTGTCCGCCTGATGCCCGCCGGTTCCGACAGCGATTGCGGCGGCTGCGCGGCCGGTTTCTGCCCCTACGCCGAAGCCTTCCTCGACGAAACCGCGGGCGCCACCCACGCGGCCATCGTCATGGCCACCTCCTGCGACCAGCAACGCCGAGCCGCCGAGCTCGCCGCCACCCGCGGCGACTCGCCGCCGGTCTTCCTGTTCCACGTTCCCAAGGCCTGCAAAAGCCCGGCCGCCCGCGAATATTACACCCTCGAGCTCGAGCGCCTTGGCCGGTTCCTCACCGCCCTCGGCGGCACCGCCCCTTCGCCACAAGCCATAGTCGAAACCTTTTTCCGGTTCGACGAAGCCCGCAAATCCCTGCGCCGGCTCGGGGATCTCCACCGCGACGGAAATCTCCCCGTCTCCGCCCGTACCCTCGCCGAGTGGCGCACCGGCTGGTTCAGCTCCGGCGTCGTGGACTATTTCCTGAGGCGCTTGCACCAGGATATCCCCGAGGCCCCGCGCCACGATCATCCCCCGGCCACACGCGCCGAACCGCGGATCGGCTTGATCGGCGGGCCGCTCTTTCTCCGCGACATGGAGTTGTTCGATTGGATCGAAGCCGCCGGCGCCCGCGTCATGCTCGACGGGACCGAACACGGCGAACGCACCCTGCCCGAACCCCTCAACTTCGGCGCCGCCCTCGGCGACCCCCTCGAAACGCTCACCGCCGCCTATTTCGACGCCATCCCCGACATCGCCCTACGCCCCAACGACCGCCTCTATCAATGGCTCATCGCCGCCATCCGCGAACGCGAGCTCGACGGCCTCATCGTCCGCCACCATCTCTGGTGCGATCTCTGGCAAACCGAACTCCGCCGCATCCAGCAGCTCGCCGCGGTCCCTGTCCTTCCCCTCGACTCCGCCGCCGGGCCGCTCACCGGGCCCGCCGCCGCCGGACGCACCCGCACCCGCGTCGAAGCCTTTATCGAAACCCTCGCCGCCCAAGCCGCCGCCCGCCCATGAACGCCGCCCTCGGACCCCGCCGCATCCGCCTGGAAGAATGGGGCGCCCGCCACGCCCAGCTTTGCGCCGACGGCCTGCGCGAACCCGGGTACGGCGGCCCCCTCCAACGCCATCTCGACGAAGGCGCCAACCGGCGCCTCGCCGCCCTCTTCTTCGACACCTCCGCCGCCGCCCTGCGCCTCTGGAATTTTCTACTCACCGAGAATGACCGCCTGCGCGAAGCACGGGAAGAAGGAAAGAAGCTCGTCGGCGTCATGAAGGACCTTGGCACGGTCCCCGTCATCGCCTATTCGGACCCCGGCGTCACCGCGTTTTACCTCGACGGCGCATGGTGGCTGCCATGCCTCCTGGAATCCAGCGCCGGCCTTCTCGACCAGGCCGAAGCCCTCGGCGCCGGTCCCGGCCTCTGCCCCGTGCGCGCCCTGCTCGGCGCCTTTGTCACCGGCGCCCATTTCCCCATCCCCGACCGCGTCGTCTGCAGCGTCGGCGCCTGCTGCGACGATCTCACCGCCATCTCCCAGCTCCTCGAAGGCCTCGGCCATCCCGTCCACTGGTGGGAAATCCCCCACCGCCGCCAGCCGGGTCCCGACGAAGAGGCCGTTCCCCTCCCCGGCGGTTTCACCGCCCCCGCCTCCCAGCTCCGCCTCGTCCGCGCCGAGCTGGACGGCGTCCGGAAGCTCATCGAAGGCCTGACCGGACGGCCCCTCGCCGACGCCACGCTCCAAGCCGGCATCGCCGGCGCCAACCACGTCCGCGCCCTGCTCGACGAATTGCGCTCGCTTGTGTACACCGCCCCGGCCTGCCCCTTTCCGGCGCTCGAAATGCTCATCTGCGAAATGCTCGCCATCCATTTTTGTTCCGACCCGGCCGAATGCCTCGCCGTCCTCGAAACCGTCGCCGCCGAAGTGCGCCACCGCGTTGCCGCCCGCGCCGGCGTCCTCCCCGCCGATGCCGTGCGGGTCTTTTGGATCAATCCCGCCGCCGATCTCAAGGCCATGAACCTCCTCGAAGAGTGCGGCGGCCGCCTCTGCGGCTCCGAATTCCTTTTC
Organism: uncultured Verrucomicrobiales bacterium; assembly: GCA_964435495.1. Taxonomy (GTDB): domain Bacteria; phylum Verrucomicrobiota; class Verrucomicrobiia; order JADLBR01; family JAIBCM01; genus CAYSZK01. Next base: position 24,869 of record CAYSZK010000003.1, on the reverse strand, counting down.
TGCCACGCCCTCGACCCCATCCCCGAGGATTCCGATCCGCTCACCGCCCTCGCCCGGTCCGCCCTCGCCGATCCCATGGCCGGGCCTTGCGCCGGGCGCGGCGACAGAATCTGCCGCGACATCACGCGGTTCGGCGCCGAAGCCGCCGTCATCTCCAGAATCCCCGGCGCCAGCCATTGCGCCGCCGAGTCCATCCTCCTCCAACAGGCCATCACCGCCCGGCACGCCATTCCCGTGCTCGAAATCGAGGTGCCGTCCCTGGACGATGCCGCCGAAGCCGCCCTGCGCACCCGCCTCGAAGCCCTCGTCGAAACCGCCCGCGAAGCCCGGCCTCGGAGCGCCACCCCCGCGCCATGACCCTCGCCGCCGGCATCGACGCGGGCAGCCGCGCCATCAAAATCGTCATCCTCGACTCCCAGTCCCGCCGCGTCGTGGCTTCCGGCGCCGCCGAGCAGGGTCCCGACCAGGAGCAACGAGCCGCCGCCCTTTACGAGGCTGTCCTCGCGGAAATCCCTGGGGGCCGCGGCGCCGTCCGGTGCGCCATTGCCACCGGGTACGCCCGCCACATCATCGGCGCGGCCCACGGCGCTGTCACGGAAATCACCTGCCACGCCCGCGGCGCCGCCCATCTCCAACCCGGCTCGCGCACCGTGATCGAAGTCGGCGGCCAAGACAGCAAGGTCACGCGCCTCAAGCCCGGCGGCGCGGTGCTGGACTTCCGAATGAACGACCGCTGCGCCGCCGGCACCGGCCGGTTTCTTGAGCTGGTCGCCGAACGCCTCGGCGTCCCGCTGGCCAACCTCGGCGAAGTGGCTTCGCGCGGCCTCAAGCCCGCCGCCATCAGCAGCATGTGCGTCGTCTTCGCCGAAAGCGAAATCATCGGTCTCCTCGCCTCCCGCGTGCCGCGCGAGGAGATCGCCGCCGGCGTGCTCGCCGCCCTGGCCGCCCGCCTCGCCGCCCTCGCCGGGCGCGATCTTACGCCGCCCATCGTCTTTACCGGAGGCGTCGCCCGCGTCCCGGGCATGGCCGGGGCCATGGAGCGCGCCTTGGGCCAACCTGTGGCCGTCGCGCCCGATCCCCACATGACCGGCGCGCTCGGGGCCGCGCTCTTCGCCGCCGACCGGTGCAACCCGTAGCAAGACTTTGCCGCCTTGCCGCCGCCCCGTCCTTCGCGTAGCATCCTGACCGCAATCCATGCCCGCCGCACGCCACAAGTCCGCCATGTACCACCAACTGGCCATGCTGAGCCGCTCCGGCGTCGATCTGCGCCGCGCCCTCCGGGTCGTTGCCGACAATCCGCCCGCCGCCTCTCTCCAATCCTCCCTTCGCGCGTGGCGGGAGACCCTTGAGTCCGGCGCGCCCCTCGGCCCCGCCCTTGGCCGGACGCCCGGCTTCACCCCGATGGAGTCCTGCGTTGTCCAGGCCGGCGAACGCAGCGGCAAATTGCCCGATGTTTTCGCCGACCTCTCCGCCTACTGGGCGGGAATCGACGATGCCCGGCGCAAGATCGTGTCCGGCATGATCTACCCCGCGATCATCATCTTCGTCGCCGCCATCGCAAGCGCCGTCCCCGCCGTGGGCCAGGGCGGCGCGCCCGCCTTTCTCCGCGCCCTTTCAGGCGCCTTCGGCATGGTTCTCCTCGCGGCGTCAATTCTTTATTTGCTTTCGACGGCCCCGTTCCGCCCGCTGATCGAAAGCCTTCCCGTCTTCGGGCGGCTGATACGCCAGACACAGCTCCAGCGGCTTCTGCTCGCGCTCCGCGTCCAGGTGGCCGCCGGCATCCCGATCCTCGACGCCCTCGAACCGGCTCTGGACGCCTCCGGCAATCCGGCCTGGACCGCCCTGGGACCGTCGATCAAGGCCCGCGTCGCCGACACCGGTTCGCTGCTCGAAGCGCTGCGCCCCGTGCTCCGGCGCGACCCCGAGATGCGCGCCATCCTCGCCGTGGGCATCGAAGCCGGGCGGTTCGACGAAACGTTCACGGCCCTTGAGGCCGCGGCGCGAACGGCCCGCGACTCCGCGCTGGAGGCGGTCAAGGTCTGGGCGCCGAGGCTGGTTTATTTCGCCGCCATCGCCGTCGCGGTGGTCCAGGTGCTGCGGATTGCCGGCAGCATCAGCGGCATGTACGAGTCCATTTCCGAGTGGGAATGAACCATGGTGCGCCGCCTGTTCCGCCCCCGCCCGCCAACGCCTTCTGGCACTTGCGTGTCCACGCTGGTTTCGGCCGTCACGCCTTCACTTCGCGCCGCGACTTCACCACCTCATCCACCAGCCCGTACTCCTTCGCCTCCTCCGCGCTCATGAAAAAGTCGCGGTCGGTATCCTTCTCCAGTTGCGTGATGGGCCGGCCGGTGTGCTCGGCCAGAATTTCGTTGAGCCGCTGCTTGGTCTTCAGGATTTCCTTGGCCTGGATCGCCACGTCCGTCGCCTGTCCCTGGGCCCCGCCCAACGGCTGGTGGATCATGATCCGCGCGTTCGGCAGGGCAAACCGCTTCCCTTTCGACCCCGCCGCCAGCAGCACCGCCCCCATGCTCGCCGCCTGCCCAATGCAGTAGGTCGCCACGTCGCACGTCAAAAATTGCATGGTGTCGTAAATCGCCAGCCCGGCCGTCACATACCCCCCGGGACTCTGCAAATAGAGGCTGATGTCCTTCTTCGGATCGTCCATTTGCAAAAACAGCAGCTGCGCGATCACCAGGTTCGCCACCGTGTCGTCAATCGCCGACCCGATGAACACGATCCGGTCCTTCAACAGCCGCGAGTAGATGTCGTACCCGCGCTCGCCGCGCCCGGTCTGCTCCACCACCATCGGCACCAGAAAATTGGATGTCTCGCTCATTCGCCCCCCACCTTTGCCTCCGCCACGAGAAAATCAAGCGTCTTTCCAATCAGCAGTTCTTCCTCAATCTGCCCCAGCCCGTCGTGTTTCTCCAGTTCCTCCGCCAGCTTCCGCGCCGTCATCCCGTACCGGACCGCCAATTGTTGCAGCCGCCGGTTCATTTCCTCCTGCGTCACCTCGATCTTTTCCGCCTCCGCGATCCGCGTTACCAGGAACGACGCCTTCACCCGGTCCCGCGCGCTCTTCGCCGCCATCTGATAAATCTCGTCCTTCTTGGATTGCAGGGTCTCCGCCGGCACGCCCCGCACCGAGTTCTCCTCCACAATCCGCCGGATCACGCTCCGCGTCTGCGCCTGCACCACCGACTCGGGCAAATCGAAATCCACCCGGCCCAACAGGTAGTCCACCACTTCGTTGCGCCGCTGGACCTCCGCCTCCGCCGCCTTCTCCTCCGCGATCCGCTCCCGAATCTCCGCCCGCAACGCCTCCAAATCCTTCCCCGCCGCCTTCCGCGCCAGCGCGTCGTCCAGCGCCGGCAACACCTTCCGCTTCAACCCCTTGATCTCCGTGAAAAAGACCGCGTTCTTCCCCCGCAATTCCGCGTGCGGAAAGTCCGCCGGAAATTCCACCTGGACATCCTTCCGGTCCCCAATCCCCAGTCCCGTGATCTGCGCCCCGAACCCAGGCAAAAACGCGTCCGCCTCCACATGCACCCACAGGTTCTCCCGCGCCGCCAGCGCCTTCGCCGCGGGCGCCACCTCCAGCAGCGGCCTGCCCTCGCACGCCGCCGTAAACGACACCACCGCGAAATCCCCCGCCTCCACCGCCCGCCCCGCCACGTCCTCGAACTCCGCGTGCTGCTCCCGCACCGCCTCCATGGTCTTGTCCACCTCCTCGTCCGCCGCCCCCTCCACCACCGCCTTGAGCGGAATCCCCTTGTACTGCGGCAGGCGGATGTCCGGCGCCAAATCCACCACCGTCGAAAAACTCAGCGACAACCCCCGCTCAAACTTCATCTCCTCAATCTGCGGCGCGCTCACCACCCGCAGTTTCTTGTCCGCCACCGCCTTCCGGTAGGCCTTGGGCGCCACCGACCGCCGGACCTCCTCGTCGATCTCTTTCTCGAACCGTTTCGCGATCACCGCCTTCGGCGCCTTGCCCGGACGAAATCCCGGAATCTTCGCCCACTTCTGGAATTCCCCCGTGATCCGCTCGATCTCCTCGTTCACCTCGTTGGGCGGCACCTCGATCCGCAGCCGCCGACGGCACGGGTTAATCTCTTCCACAGCCACGTTCATAAAACTTCCAGCTTACGCGGCGGCATGCCCCAGTCAAGAACTTGCCGTTTCGGAACACTCCGTCACTCCGTCACCCTGTCCGCCGCTGTCGGTCCGGGGGTCTCCGCCGCAACCGGCGGGCGCGGCGCGCCTTCCGCCTCGTTACCCGGACCTTTTGGCAATCGGCACGTAATGCCCCAACGCGGGCCCGGTATAAATCTGCCGCGGCCGGTAGATACGCCCGTGCGGGTTGTCCAGGACCTCCCGGTAATTGGCGATCCACCCCGGCATCCGCCCGATGGCGAAGATCACCGTGAACATCTCGACCGGAATCCCAATCGCGCGCATCATGATCCCGCTGTAAAAGTCCACGTTCGGATACAGTTTCCGCTCCACAAAATAGGAGTCGTGCAGCGCCACCTCCTCCAGCTTGCGCGCAATGTCCAGCAGCGGGTCCGTCCGGTTCAACACCGCCAGCAGGGCGTCGCACCGCTTCTTGATGATCGCCGCCCGCGGATCGTAATGCTTGTACACCCGGTGCCCGAAGCCCATCAGCCGCTTGCCGCCCGCCTTGTCCTTCACCTGCGCCAAAAACCGCGAGCCGTCGTCGCGGTCCTGCGCGATCTGTTCGAGCATCTCCAGCACCGCCTGGTTCGCCCCGCCGTGCAGCGGCCCCCACAACGCGCACACCCCCGCCGCCGCCGACGCGAACAGGTTCGCCCGGCTCGACGCCACCATCCGCACCGTCGCCGTCGAACAGTTCTGCTCGTGGTCGGCGTGCAGGAGAAAGATCAGGTCCAGCGCCTTCACCACCTCCGGCTTCAATTCGTAGTCCGCGTACGGCAGCGAAAACATCATGTGCAGGAAGTTCGCCGTGTACTTGTAGGTCGGATGCGGGTAGATGATCGGAAGCCCGCGCGACTTCCGGTAGGCGAACGCCGCGATGGTCCGCACTTTCGACAGCAGCCGCGCCGCCTGCAGGTTGAACCGGGCCGGGTTGTACCCCTCCAGCAGGCCCGGATGAAAACAGGCCGCCGCGTTGATCATCGACGACAGGATCGCCATCGGATGCGCGTTGGGCGGGAACCCCTCGAAATGGAACTTCATGTCCTCGTGCAGCAGCTCGTTGTCCGTCAGCAAATCCGAGAACCCGCGCAGCTCCGCGCTCGTCGGAAGGCGCCCATGGATGATCAGGTAGGCCGTCTCGATGAACGTCGATTGCTCCGCAAGCTCCTCTATCGGTATCCCGCGGTACCGCAGAATCCCCTTCTCCCCGTCAATGAACGTGATCGCGCTCTCGCACGATCCCGTGTTCCCGTACCCCTCGTCCAGCGTGATGCAGCCGGTCGCGTCCCGAAGCTTCGCGATGTCCAGCGCCCGCTCCCCTTCGCTCCCCGCCACCACCGGCAAGTCCAGGCCCTTGCCGCCAATCTCCAATCGTGCCGTCGCGCTCATCCCCGCACACTACCCGCCCCGCCGCCCATCCGACGAGCCCGAAATCCAGGCCGCCAAGCTTTTCCTCGCCCGCGCGCCCCTTTCGCGCTACACTCCGCCCCGTGTTCCAGATCATCTTCAATGACCTCAGCGCCGCCGAAATGGCCCGCATGCCCAAGGAACTCCAGCTCGAGATTCTCAGCGAGTTCCATCTCCTCCCCGAGGATTTCGATCCCAAACACGACTCCGACCGCTTCGGACGCCTCGAACGCGACAACCGCGTCTATTACCGCTTCCGCGCCCGCGACTACCGCCTCTATTTCCGCAAAACCGGCCAGGGCCTCGTCATTGACCGCGTCCTCCACAAAAACACCCTCAAGGACTTCCTCTTCCGCACCAGCCTCCCCGTCGGCGAGGACGAGGCCCTCGAAAATGAGCCCGGCTTTTGGAAGCTTCTCGACGAAGCCCGCAAATAGCGCCGCCTCGCAAGCCATTACGATCCAGGCTGGTCGCGGGCTGCCTGGGCGCCCTTTGCGCGGATCGCACTGGCTCGTGCGCCGCCTCAACCATGCTCATACCCCCACCCGGATAAATTATATTGACGCGGCCAATTCTTTGGCTAGGAGGCCAATTATGCCTAAACCGCGTTCCAAACCGCGCTCCGGCCGGGTCACCATTATTGATCTGGCCAACGAGCTCAAGCTCAGCCCGGCCGCCGTCTCCCTCGCCCTGAACCCCCGCCCCAGCACGATCAAGGTCAGCGAGGCCACACGCCGCCGCGTCCTGGAAGTCGCCGCGCGCCTCAATTACCGCGTCAACTCCGGCGCCCGCGCGCTCCGCCACCATCTCTTCAAACAGGTCGGTTTCGTCCTCAATTACGATCCGTCCAACCCGCGCCTGCCCATCCCCCAGTTCCCCGCCCTCCTCGGCCTCAACGAATATCTCGCCGAACGCGAGTGGCACCTCGTCCTTCTCAAAGACCCCGGCGGCTGGAGCGATGTCGCCTCCCGCCCCCGCTACCTCCGCGAACACGGCGTGGACGGCGTCGTCATCGACGTGGACGACCGCGAGGTCGTGAAAAGCATCGGCGAAGCCGGCATCCCCTATATCATCTTCAACGCCTCCGCCAAACAAAACGCCGTCTATGTCGAGGACTTTAACACCGGCAAGGCCGCGGCCCGCCATCTCCTCGATCTCGGCCATAAACAGATCGTCTTCGTCGGCAACTACGTCGAGCACCAGTCGCTCTTCCACCGCGTCCGCGGCTTCCGCGCCGCCATGGAGGAGGCCGGGCTCCCCGTCCTCTTTCTCATGTCCCGCCACCTGCTCGTCCCCTTCAAGAACGAACCGCCCGAGCGCACCCAGGAAGTCGCCGAGTACCTCCGCACCGCCCTCATCGCCGACCTCAAACCCACCGCCATCGTCGCATCCTCCGACCCCGTCGCCATCCGCCTCCTCCATTTCCTTAAAGGCTTCGGCATCCGCGTCCCGGAGGATGTCTCCATCGTCAGCTTCGACGACATGGTCCTCGCCGATCACATGAGCCCGCCCCTCACCACCATGGCCATCGACTTCTACGAAATGGGCCGCGTCGCCGCCGACATGCTCATGCAGCGCATCCAGGACCCCGAAACCCCGCTCCCCTCCCGCACGTTCGAAGGCAAACTCGTCGTCCGTGATTCCACCGCGCCCCCGAAGCCAGCGTAATACCGCTTTCCCCGTCCGGCCACGGCCCCCGCCACTTCAGGTTGTTCCGTCAATAAATGGGGTCTCCGCAAGGAAGTGGCGGGGCCGCTTCCACGCCCCCCACCAAAGTCGGACCACCAAACCACATATTCCCCTTGGAAATCCCCGCCATTCTCTGCGAATCTGTCCTCGCCATGCACGCCCCGGAGCAAAACATCATCGCCTTCCCCGCCCCGGATGGCGCCCCGGCCGCCAATGACGCGCTGCTGATGGCCCGAATCGCATCCCACGACGATGACGCCGCCTTCGACGCCCTCGCCCGCCGCTATTACCCGCCCGCCCTCGCCCTGGCCAGGTCCCGGCTCCGCGACGACGCCCTCGCCCAGGACGTCGTCCAGGAAACCTTCCTCCGCGTCTTTCGCGAGCGCCGGCGGTACGACCCCGCGCGCCCGTTCGCCGCGTGGTTCTACACCATTCTTCGCAACTCCATCACCGACGCCGCCCGCCGCCGCCTGCGCCATTGGGCGCGCCTCGATCTCTTCGCCGCCACCGCCGCCACCACCGATGCCGCGCCCGCTCCCACGCCGGACGGGCGCGATGCCGCGGCGCTCCTCGCCGTCCTGCCACCCGGCGACCAGGAAGTCTTGATCCTCCATTATCTCCACGGCCTGCCGCTCCGGGAAGTCGCCGCCCTCACCGGCGTCACCGAGGAGGCCGCCAAAAAACGCGCCCAACGCGCCCTCAAAAAAGTGCGCGCCACCCTGGCCCCCGGCACGCCGCAAAAACAAGCCGCCGGGTAGCGCGGAGCGCCCCCCCCTTTGTGCGGCCGGGGCGCCAACCCCGCGGCCAACCCAGAGTCTGTTGGCCTTCAGGCTTGGCTTCCCTGCCCCTCGTGGCTCTGTGGCCGTTCCCCGCTTCCAGAGCACCGAAATCCGGGAGAGCGCGTTGGACGGCGATACCGGTTCATCTGCGGGCACATATCTGGCCCGTATGGGTGCTTGGGAGCAGCACGAGGACTCGAACCCCCTCTCCGGGGCTGGGGTCGAAATGGATGCCGCCGCCGTGGGCCTCGACAATCGATCTCGCGATGCTCAGGCCCAAGCCGAGGCCGTCCACAGCGCGAGACTCGGAACGGCCCCTTACGAAGCGGAGGAAGAGGCGCTCGGCCTCTTCCGGGGAGGGGTTTTCACCCTGATTCCAAATCCAAAAGGTGACGCCAGTGGGTGCCATGGCCGCGCCGATACGGATCCATCCGCCCGGCGGCGTATACTTCACGGCGTTGTCACCGAGGATGAGAAGGACTTGGCGGATGCGGTCGCGGTCGCAGGAGATGCTGGCGGCGGGGGCGCCATCGAATGAGACCGAGAGTTTCTTGGCACTGCCGAGAACCTGCAGGTCCTCGACAAGTTCGGCGAGGAGCCCGGCCATGCAAACACCGGTCTTTTGGAGTTGAAGAGTCCCGGTCTCGGCACGGGCCAGAAGGGAGAGATGATCGAGGACTCGGGCGATGTGATCGATCTCTTCGAGTTGGCCCTCAAGGCGGCTGGCACGGGCGGGAGCATATCCCTCGCGCAACTCCTCCTCAATCTGGCCGCGAAGGACCGCGAGCGGCGTCTTGATCTCGTGGGAGGCGTTCAAGGTGAATTCATGGAGTTGGGCGAAAGCGATTTCGAGGCGTTCCGCAGCGCCGTTGAGGGCGGAGACGAGGCGGTCCAGTTCGTCAAACGAACGCTTCCGCGAAAGCCGGGGGAGGGGTTTGCCTGCGTTCCAGGCGTCCACCGTGCGCGCGGCCGCATCCAGCGGTTGGATCTGGTGGCGAATGAAAAACCAACCGAAAAGCAGGACGAGCGGAATGACGGCGTACATGGAGACCTCGGCGAACTCTGTCAGGTGCGGTTCGTTGGCGTGGAAAAGCGTTGTGGCGCCGTAATGCTTCGGTTCTTCGACAAACTCGTGGTACCCAATCACGGCGAGAAGCATGAGGCAGATGAGCGCGATTCCCGCATAACCGGCCCCGATCTGGGTTTTGAGCTTCACTTCGGGGGTTTCTCCTGGACCACATACCCGCTGCCGCGGACACTGTGGATAAGGCGGGGCATTCCCGGACGGTCGATCTTCTCGCGCAGCTTGCTCACGTACACGTCCACGATATTCGAGCCTGGATCGAAGTGGAAATCCCAGACGCGTTCAAGGATCCACGGGCGGCTGCAGATTCTGCCCGCCTGGCGCATGAGGCACTCCAAAATGGCAAACTCGCGGGAGGTCAGGTTCTCCTCATGGCCGCCGCGGCGCACGATCCGCTTGGCCGCGTCAAGTTCGAGGTCGCCAACCCGGAGCATCCCCGTATGGAGGGGCGCCTTCCGGCGCGCGAGGGCGCGCACCCGCGCGGTGAGTTCCGCGATGGCAAACGGCTTGGCGAGATAGTCGTCGGCGCCGGCGTCAAGACCCGCAACCCGCTCGTCCACAGCGCCGCGCGCGGACACGAGGATGACAGGAAGAGAGGAACCGGAGTCTCGGAGGCGGCGCAAGAGGGCCAAGCCGTCCAAGCCGGGCATCATCACGTCAAAGATGGCGGCGTCATACTCAGTGGAGGAAGCCGCCGTGGCCGCAAGCAGGCCATCCTTGACGTGGTCAACCACCATCCCCTCCGCAACCAGCGCAATCCGAACCCATCGGGCAACCTTCGGGTCATCCTCAGCGAGAAGAATTCGCACAAGGGCACAATGGCCCGGGGGATACCGCCTTGCAACACCATGGAACGCCGGACTCGCGATGCCGCGCATAGACGATTAACGATTTTTAATACAGGATTAATGCAAACTGATCGTGGTTATGCCATCCTGGGAGCGTGAAACGTCGAATTCATGCGGTGAGCGGGGCCGTCCTGGCGGGCGGCATGGTGATGGCTGTGTTCGTGCCCCACTTGGGGGCGGCGGATCCGCCGCCCCCGGCGGGGCGGCTGATGGCGGCGTCGTGCTTCCAGTGCCACGCCGGGCCCGCGAGCAAGGGGCGGGGCTTCGAGTCGATCACCGGGGAGGGCGCGTCGGAGTTGTACCGGGAACTGCTCGAGATGAAGCGGCGCAAGGAAGTGGACTCTATCATGGACCTCCAGGCGAGGGGATACTCCGACCAGCAATTGCTCGCGATCTCGACCTACCTGGCATCCTTGGGCGGTGGAGATGAAGACGACGATGACTGAGAATTCCGATCGAAAGGGAGATGGCAAAATGAAGCACATGGATCGTAGAAGTTTTGTAAAATGGATTGGCGCGGCGGGAGCCGGCGCGGTTTGCACCGGCTGGCCGCGCAGGGCTCGCGCCCAGTCGTTGCCGCCACGCGTGGTGGTCGTCGGCGGAGGTTTTGGCGGAGCGACGGTGGCAAAGTATCTCAAGGTGTGGGGCGGCAAGGCCGTCTCGGTGACGCTGGTGGACACCAACCCGTTCCATTACTCCTGCATCCTCTCGAACCTCGTGGTAGCCAAGGTGATGGACCTCCCGGATATCCAGATGAGTTTCGCATCGCTGCAGTCGGTGCATGGTGTTGAATTCGTCCAAGGCCGGGCTGTTGCGGTCGGCACCAATCCCATGTCGGTTACGGTGGAGACGGCGGGCGGAAGCAGGATGCTGTCCTGTGACCGGGTTGTGCTATCCCCCGGGGTCGATTTTGTCACTCCGGCGGGAAGCTACGACCCACTGCTGACTCCCCACGCGTGGATTGCCGGGGACCAGACCCAATTGCTCCGCAAAATGCTCGCCGGGATGAAGAAGAAGAAGACATTCCTCATGAACATCCCCAAGGCGCCGTATCGCTGCCCGCCCGGACCTTACGAGCGGGCGTGCGTTGTGGCGGATTATATCAAGCGCAAGAAACTTGGCGGCAAGGTCGTGGTGCTGGATGCCAACCCCTCGATCCAGGCGGAACCGGAAACCTTCAGCAAGGCGTTTTCCAAGACATTCAAGGGAATCGTCGATTACCGGCCTGGCACGCCTGTAACCGCCGTGGATTCCTCCGGCCGTTCCCTTGTGACGGAAGCCGGCACCTTCAACGGCGCCGTCGTCAACTTCATCCCGGAGCATAAGGCGGGCCGGATTGTGTTCGACGCCGGGCTGGTGGACACGGCGAATGGCGCCCGCTGGGCGGCGGTTGATCCCCTTTCCTATGAGTCCTTGCGCGTTCCCGGGGTGCATGTCCTCGGTGATTCGCAGGCGACGGGCCAGCCGAAGTCCGGTACGATGGCGAATTCCCAAGCCAAAGTCTGCGCGGACGCGATTCTTCGGTGGATAGGCGGGAATCCGCCCGATCCTTCCCCTACGACGATGTCGGCGTGCTACAGCCCCATCACGTCCAAGTCGGCGTCGTGGCTGACCGCAACCTACCAGTATGATGGTGTGGCCAAGGCGATGGTCCGCGTCGCGGAGTCCTTTGGTGAGGCGGACGCAGCCAACTCGGAGAACTACGTCGATATGTTCCGATGGGCCGAGGGCCTGTTTGGGGACTGCTACGCCTGAGGCACTGCCAAGCCCCCCGCGATTCAGGTGCAACGGCACTGTGGGAATTCCCCAATCGAGCCCTGGCGCCTTTGTGTCGCGCGGGTGTTCGGCGTTCCTCGTCGGGTTCAGTGCGCCACCGTCGCGGTGAGGCTAAGCGCCATTCAGGACCCCTGGGGTATCAGTCCTTGACCTTGACACCTGCCGCCTCGCGCCGGGAAATCCGGTCCGCGCAGCGAGATGCCAGTTGCTAGTGTCCTGCTCATTAAATATGGGGGCAAAATTCGTGAGGGATTTTGGCCTGGGGCAAGGCGCGAGGAGGGAGCCTATCCGTGGCGATCTGTGACCGACGAGCAACGCGGCCCCAGGCCAAAAGAACCACGACCCGAAGGGCTGTCGCCCGGAGGCTGCCGCCGGAGGGCTGCGGCCCAAATGACGCGACACTTCGTTGTGCCTCAGGTCGAGGATCCATCCGATCCACTCCCCTCGGCACGCCTCGTTTCGCGCCATTTTGTCTCGCAGATTTTGCCCCCATATTTAATGAACAGGACACTGGAGCCCCCGGCAGCTCATCTTGACCGCGGGGAACCGCCCGCTTACTGTCGACCATCCCCCATGGCCAATCGCGACACAGACTGGTTCCGCCAAGCGGAACGCGATTTGGAGCAAGCCCGCGATTCGGCGGCTTCCGGACGCCACGAATGGGCCTGCTTCGCCTCCCAGCAAGCCGCTGAAAAGGCGGTGAAGGCCCTTCACTTGAATCGCGGCCAGGAGGCTTGGGGACACGTCGTCGCGCGCCTGCTCGCGGACCTGCCCGCCGCCCTCGCCGCGGGTGGCGAGCTTCTGGACAAGGCGCGGGTCCTGGACGCCTATTACATCGCGCCCCGCTACGCCTACGGGCATCCCGAAGGCCCCCCGTTCGAGCACTACGGCGCACTGCAAAGCAGGGAGGCGATCACCTGTGCCGGTGAGATTGTTGAGTTCGGCCGTGCTCGTCTGGCCTGACCGGAGCGCCGTTCTCGCCGCCCTGCGCCGCTGGGCGGAAGACGCGATGCGTTCCCATCGGCATGTCGAACGGGTGGGTTGATTCCAACTTTCGTGTCCCCGGTCCTCCCGCTCTAGCGTAATCGCAAGTACAAATAGATGAACCCCGGCCCCCCAACGCGTTCCTCCGGCGACGACCCCGACAGCCAGGCCGTCGCCGCGTTGCGCCTCGCCATCGGCCGCGCCGCCCCGGCCGACGGCTTTGCCCGCGTAACCGCCGCCCTCCGCGCCGAGCGCAACCGCGAAAACCTCCGCACCACCCTGCGCACGCGTTTGGTCGTTTTTGCGAAAGCCGCCGCGGTGGCCGTCATCGGCCTGACCGCTTTCCTCTATTGGCGCGAGACCGCCCCGCTTCGGGAAGTGGTCGTCTGCCCCCACGGCACGCCCGCCGCCCACAACCCCACGCCCTACCAGAAACTCCGCGCCTTCCTCGACAACCCCGACCGCTTCCAGCGCGTCTGCGGCTGCGCGCCTCTCTACTCGGGAAATCTCCGCGCATCCCCGATCTCCACCCATCCCGGACCGGACCCGTATCGCGCCCCGTAGTCGGACGCAATTGGAATACTGGAAACGCCCTCCTGTTCTGACCCCGGCCCCCCGCCCGCCCTCAAAACCCGCAAACAAAAGAGCACTCCCGTTGCGCCTCCCAGCCCCAACCCCCAACCCCCAGCGCGCTCCTTTCCGACGCCCCAGAGCCCCGGCCCACCGCTTCCGCGCCCCGGCCCGCCTCGGGCCTGCGCCTTCTCACGCCCGCCGATTATCTCCGGCACACCGCAATTCCTTACCCAGACACCGCCCTTGCCGCTCCGCTTGGCCCATCCCACGCGTTAAGCGGCGGCCCCGCCACTTCCTTACGGAGACCCCATTTATCGACGGCACAACCTGAAGTGGCGGGGGCCGCTTCCACTTTTCCGCCGAAGGGCCCCGGGGGCAATGGTATCTATTGAGACATTTGATAGCAAATGCCCTTGACTCCCGGCGGGCCCGGCCTCAGATTGACGTCCGTGAAAAACCAAGGGGCAAAGTTTATCCACAGGGCCGCCGCGTTGGCGGCACCTGTCTTCGGAACCGCCCAGGCGCAGGGCCAGCTCCTCTATTTCGACACCGATGGCGTGACGCCACAGTACGGCCTTTACAACGGCAGTTCGATTCAGGGCTCCAACTGGACGGCGACCGACGGGGGCGTGAGCGCCACAACGGACTTTGCGACAGCCGGGGGGACCAGCAACTCGACCATGGTCTTCACCGTCGCCACCAATTCATTCACGGCAAACAACCAGAATATCTCGATCTCCGCCCCCCTTTCCATCGGCGGAATCCGATGGCGCCTGGGAACCAGCCAGAGCACCAATGGCACCATTGGCTTGAGCGGTTCCACCCTGGCCTTCACGGCGGGCGCTGTTGTGGAAGTGGAAAACGTTACCACCGCGGCCGTGGACCTGGGACTGAACAACATGGCGGTTTCCGGCGACTTCGTGAAAACGGGCATCGGAAACTTGGGCATCCGATCCACCGTGACGTTCTCGGCGCCCACCACGGTGACAGTCTCAAACGGCACTTTGAACATCGACAACCTCACCGGAACCTTCAATCAGCCCAATCTGAATGTTGTCCTGGCGCTCGGCACCACGATGAATGTTTCCACCGCCACGAACGTCACCACCACCCTCGGCGCCCTTTCCGGCAGCGGGGATCTTACCTTTAGTGGCGGCAACGGTGGCGGCACGTTCCGAATCAACCAAACCAACAACACCACCTTCAGCGGCGCCATGCCCGACCACCCGAACGCCGCCGGCGAACGCTCCTTCATCAAGGATGGGACCGGGACGTTGACATTCACCGGCACCAACACGCTGGAAGGCACGACAACAGTCCAGGGCGGCGGCACGCTCCTGATCAACGGCAGGCACAACAGCGCGGGCGCCTACACCGTGGCGACAAACTCCACCCTCGGCGGCACCGGCGCCATCAACCTCGAAACCAATGAGGTCGGAATCACTGTCCAGGCCGGCGGACGCCTGGCCCCCGGCGGGGACGGCACAATCGAGGACCTCGATCTCTCGCTCCTGACCGGCGTTCTGGACCTCACGGCCATTGAGCCGGGGGACCTGCTGTTCGACATTGGCTTGACCGGCGACCGGATCAATGTGCTCACGGGCATCCTTTCCATCAACACCCTGGAGTTCACCGACTTCACCTTCACCGAGCAGGCGGGCCTGTTCGCCACCACCTACACGCTCTTCACCAGCACCAACCTCGCGGGGGGGCTGGGCGGGGTCACCGCGGGCACGATTGGCTTCTCATGGAACGGCCTGTTGCAGCTCAACGGCAACAACATCGAACTGGTCGTGACCGCGATCCCCGAACCGGGCACGGTGATGCCGGCGCTGGCCGGCATTGCGGTTCTGGTTCCCTTCGCGCGCCGTGGCCGCTGATTTTTTTCCTGCGCCGGTCCTCGGCCCCGTGCGGTTTTCCCTGGATTGATCCGTTGCAGGGAGCGGTGGGCCGTTTTGGGAACATCTTCCGCCCTTGCCGCTCCGCTTGGTCCATCCCACGCGTTAAGCGGCGGCCCCGCCACTTCCTTACGGAGACCCCATTTATCGACGGCACAACCTGAAGTGGCGGGGGCTGCTTCCACTTTCCTGCCAGAACCCCATACGAAAGCGGTGGGGACCAGCGCGCCCCAAAGGGTTGACAGGCGGGGGCACTGATTCAACGTAATGGTTTACGCGCTAAATCCGACAACCCATGAATTCTGCCCGTCCCGCTCGCTCCGCCCTCGCGGCCATCCTCGTGGCCATCCTTCTCCTCCCGCCCGTCCGCGCCGCCGAACCCGGCGCTCTTGCCGGGCCACCGCGCCTCGACATGCTTCGCGACGCGTTTGTTTGCCCCGACGGCGAAGGAGGGTACCTGCTCACCGGCACCGCGGGCACCTTCGACAAATCAGGCAAGACCGACTTCGATTACAACCGCGGCGCGCCTCTGTGGCGCTCCAGGGATTTGAAAACGTGGGAGAACCCCGTGTACGCTTGGGACCGGGCGGAGCATTTCGCCCGCGGCGGAAAGCCCAAGCGCGGCATCTGGCTGGACTGGAGCGCGCCGGCGGACCGGATCGACGGGTTGCTTGCCCAGGCGACAACCGCGCCGAAGTTCTATTCGATCCAGGGCGCCTGGTATCTGCTCTGCGCGATGAACGGCCAGAACATCATCGTGCAGAAGAGCGCCAGCGGCAAGCCCGAGGGGCCTTATGACGATCACGGCTACCTCGCCACGCGCGGCGGGACGCCCTCCTTTTTCCTCGAGGACAGCGCCGTCTATCTGGTGTTCGCGGACGGATGGATCGCGAGGGTGGCGCCGGACCTTGAGAAACTCGCCGAAGCGCCCAGACTCCTGGCCCCGGCTCAAACCGGCGATCCGGCAAAGGACAGGCTGACGCTGGGCGGCAAGGGCGTGGCGTTGTTCAAACGGGAGGGAAAGTATTGCGCCCTCGCCCCGCGTTGGCAGGCGCATGACGGCAAACCGTCCCACGACGCGGTCTTGTGGACCTCGGATAAACTGGAGGGTCCGTATCGCGAGACCTCCACCGTGTTGCGGGGCAGCGGGCCGGTGACGGTGTTCCAGGACAAAGACAGCGCGTGGCGGGCGGTGTCGGGGCTGCCCTGCGGCGGGCAACCACAACTTCTGGCGGTTCCATGAGGAGGACGGCGATGGCGGACAAGGCGGGATTCGGACGGTTGAGGCAAGGGGCGCTGGTTTTGGGCTTGGCTGCCTTGTCGGCGGCGGACGCTGGCGCGATGGCGCCGCCCGAGCTTGACGCGCCGCGGTCCAAGGTCGCGCCGTTGTTTGACGCGCCGGTCCGGGACACGAGCATCTGCAAGGGCGGCGACGGGGCATGGTACCTAACCGGCACGGTCGCTTCAGCGGGGGATCGGTCTGATTCATCCGATCGGAAAGGCCCGTCCGACTTCCAGAATAACGACGGAGTCTGGTTGTGGCGCTCGACGGATTTGAAGGAATGGAAGGAGATGGGGCAGGTGTGGAGCATTGCAAAACAGGCCACCGGCCCAAAGAGCGCGTGGCAGAAGGAAATGCGGGTGAACCCGGACGATCCGGCGGGGCCGCTGGTGCGCGGGATGGTTTCGCCCGAGGCGCATTACCGCAAGGATACCTACTGGATCACCTACAGCATGAACGGCCAGGGCACTGGCCTGCTGCGGAGCACGACCGGCAAGCCGGAAGGGCCTTACGAGGATTTGGGCCAGTTCACGGCGGAGGGGACGGACGCGTCGATTTTTGTGGACGACGCGAATGGCGGCGCGGCGTATTGGGTGATGGGGCAGGGCTGGATGGCGCGGCTTAAGGACGATCTTTCCGGGCTGGCCGAGGCGCCGCGGCTGCTGCGGTGCGCGCCGTTTCCGTCGATCCCCCACGGCGGGCACGAACCGATGGACTCAACCCACGCGCCGCGGTACGCGGGAACCGCGGGGGCGTTCCTGTTCAAGGCGAACAACCGCTACTGGCTGATGGCGGCGGCGGTCCGGGACCGGATTGGGGTGGGCTGCTACGACACATTTGTGGCGGGCTCGGACAAGCTGGAGGGACCCTACACCGAGCCGCTGGTGGCGGTGCCGCACGGCGGCCAGACCACCGTTTTCCAAGGACCCGGCGACGCGTGGTTCGCCACGTTCTCGGGCAGGGACAGCCGGGCGGCGATTCGGGACAAACCAGCGATTGTGCCGCTGGAGTTCGGTTTGGAAAACACGTACGGCAAACGGCCACCGGCGCCCTTGCCCTACATCAAGCCCGGCGCGTTCACCGAGTTCGGGCCCTGGGACAAGCTGAAGGTGGTGGCGCCCTATCACATCCGGGACCTGCAATGCAGCATGGCGCCCGACGGGTTCACCTATCTCACGGGCTCAGGCACCGACAAGGCCTACGCCGGGCGGATCATGGTGTTCCGGTCCAAGGATATGCGGGCGTGGGAACCGGTGGACATCCAGTTTGATTTCATGAGCATCCCCGGCGTCACCGAGGAGGACCGTAAGGCGCGGTTCGACGACCCCAAACAGCAGTCGTCGCTCGGTGCGAAATACATGGACAGCGAAATCTATTTCGTGGGCGGGACGTTCCACATCTTCACCTCGTTGTATGGCGGGCCAAAAAAGGCGGACGGTTCGCAGGCATGGGGCGGCACGATGTGGCTGCGGTCGAAGACCGGGAAACCCGAGGGCCCGTATGAATACGTGGACCGCTCGCGCGCCCAGAACACCGCCTTTGTGGACGACGACGGCAAGACCTACATCTTTTACAACGGCACCCTGGAGGAGTGGGACCCGAAAGGCGCCAAGATGGAGGGCGGCAAGCGTATCACGTTGCGGACGGAGATGGGAACGGCCTTTGCGAAAGGGGACGTCGCGACGAACCTCCTCAAAATCCACGGCAAGTACATGGTGTTCGCCACCGGTTGGTGCGGCGGAACCTACGGCGAAAACTACAGGGTCGATGGCACGTACGACTGGGTCTATTGGCAGTCGGACAAACTTGAAGGGCCGTATGAAATGCCGCGCCGGGCCTACGCCATGCCGCACGCGGGGCATTCCTGCCCGCCGTTGCAAGGGCCGGACGGACGGTGGTTCGGGCTCCTGTTCGGCAACGAATCCACGGGACCGTGGCCCAATTATCCGGGGGTCCTCGTTTACGACATCCGCAAAGACCCCGATGACACGGTACGGATTGAGATCAAGGACGAACTGCCATGACCCGTCACACCCTTTCCGCCCGGCCCATGTTTCTCGCGGCCACACTCGCGCTCCTGGCCCATGGCGCCGCCTCCACGGGCGCTGCCTCTCCCGCTTCGGTTGTCCGGGATGCGGGCATCTCCGGCGGGTTGATCGCGCAGGTGGGCTCCGACGACCTTGGATTGAAAGAATTGGGCGGCGCGTTCCATGTCCGCATCTTGCTGGGGGACGCGGCCGCCGTGGCCAAGGCCCAGGCGGCTATTGACCAAGCGGGGTTGCAGGGACGGTTCACGGTGTCGGCGTGGGACGGGAAACGGTTGCCGTTCGCGGAGCGCGTCGTGAACGCCCTGGTGGCGGCGGGGCCGGATGCGGCCTCCGACGAAGAGGTCCGGCGGGTGCTGGCGCCGCGCGGGCTTTGGGTGAAGGCGGACGGCGCCACGGCGGCGCCCGTGCCGGAGGCCCTCGACGAGTGGACCCATTTTTTGTATGACGCGTCGGGCAACGCGGTGTCGCGGGACCGCGAGGTGGCGACGCCGCGGTCGTTTCGCTGGTACGCGCCGCCGTTCCACTTGCGCAGCCACAATTGGGGCGCGAGTTTCCTGGGGTTGGTCACGGGCGGCGGGCGGATTTTCCATTTCCTGGACGAAGGCTCGTTTCTGCTGGAGGAGGGCGGGCTGGCGGAGCGGTGGTCGCTGGTGGCGCGGGACGCGTTCAACGGGGCGCTGCTTTGGAAACGCCCGCTGGACGGGTATGGGCAGACCTTTTTTGAGGAGGTGGGTTCGCAACCGACGTCCGACAACATCTGGCGCAGCCCCTTGAGCATCAACCGGCGGATGGTGGTCCACGGCGGGCGGTTGTATGCTGCCCTGAGCTACCGGAAAGGGCCCTTGAGCGTTCTGGATGCGGCCACGGGCAAGACCCTTCGCGAAATCGACTTGGGCGGAATCGTGGACGAGATCATCGCGGACGGTCCGCTGGTGGTGTGCCGCGTGCGCGCGGAGATCGACATGCCCGAGAACAAGTTCACGCCGTCCCTGGCGCGCGCCAAGGCGATGGAGGCCGAGGGCGTTCCCAAGGACAAGGCAAAAGGGGAATTGCAGGGCCGGCTGCTCGATCATCTGCGCGGCAAAAAGAACGAACGCGTCGCCGCGGTGGACGCGGAGTCCGGCAAAGTGCTTTGGCAACGGGACGCCCCGGTCGTGGCGCATCAGGCGCTGGCCATGGCGGAGGGCAAGGTGGTCTATCACAATTACGAGGCGCTCACCGCGCTGGACGCGAAGACCGGCGCGCCCGCGTGGGAATTCGCCAACCCGGCGACAGACCGGAACCGGTTTGGATCGCGCGGATCGTTGGGCGCGCTGTTGATCACCGAGAAACGAGTCGTTTGGGCCAGCGCGGCGTGTGGCGGCGGCGTCTGCCTGGACCTGGCCACCGGCCAGAAGGTGTGGGCCAACCCGCGCTTCAGCCAGCAAGGCGGGTTCGGGTTCCCCCTGGCCACGCGGGTTGTCAACGGCGTCATCTGGTTCGACACCGCCTCGGGCCTGAGCCTGGCCAGCGGCGAAAATGTCAAAGGCCCCGACCTCGCCGGAATGCTCAAGCGCGGGCATCACGTCCGCTGTTTTCCGGGCAAGGCCACGGAACGGTTTTTGATCACGCCCATGCGCGGCGCGGAGTTCGTGGACCTCAAGGGCGAGGAGCACATGATCAACGACTGGATTCGCGGCACCTGTTCCCTGGGCAATCTGCCGGCCAATGGCCTGTTCTATACCACGCCGGACCCATGCGCCTGCTACTCGGGGGCCAAGGTCAACGGGTTCCACGCGTTCGCCCCAGCCCTCCCGCCCGGCTTGGACCAGGCGCCCCCGCCCGCCGACCCGTCCCGGCTCGAAAAAGGGCCGGCCTTCCAAGAACCAGTCAAACCCGCCGCGGGCGGCTGGACGACCTACCGTGGCGACGACATGCGGACGGGCCGCGCAACGACGCCGCTTCCACCCGCGCTCGCCGTCGCGTGGGAACGGGATTTGGGCGGGGACCTGACACCGGCGACCCTCGGCGGCGGTCGCGTATTCGTGGCCCGCAAAGACACCTACGAACTCATCTGCCTGGACCAAGCTTCGGGCGCAATCCAGTGGCGCCGCTCCTTTCCCGGAGCGCTGGACGGCCCGCCGACCGTTGTGGGCGGGCGGCTCTTCACCGGCTGCCGCGACGGGCATGTGTACAGCCTGCGGGCGGCGGATGGGGAGTTGGCCTGGAAATTCCTCGCGGCGCCCCTGCCCCGGTTGACGCTGAGCCAGGACCGCCTGGAAAGCGCATGGCCGGTGAGCGCGGGCGTGCTCTACGCGGGAGGGTTGGTGTACGCCGTGGCGGGACGCAACAGTTTCCTGGACCGCGGCGTCCACCTCTACGCCTTGGACCCGGCGTCGGGCGCGGTGCGGCATCACACCCAGATCGACGGGCCCCATCCGACACGGGAACAACTCAGGACGCCGGTGCTCAGCGACAAGGACGCTGACGACGCAGCCGGCCCGAAGCTCGACCAGCTCAAGACCCAGCTCGCGAGCGGGTACGACGTCGAAGGGGCCGACGCCGATCTGCTGGTGACCGACGGCAAGGACCTGTACATGCGCCAGAACAAGTTCACGCCCGCCCTGGAGCGGGCGCCCCTGACGCGCGCCGACCACATCGGCATTCGGCCCATGGGCGGGATGCATCTGATGCCCCAATTCGGGTTCATGGACGACACGATGTACCACAGAAGCTTCTGGACGTTTGACGACACCTGGCCGGGCAAGGCCGGCGGCGGCGGCGTCGCGGCCCGGGGCGGCACGATCCTCGCCGTGGGCCAGAAAGCGGTTTACGCCGCGAAACACTATGAGGGCGGTTGGTATCCGGTGCACAAACCCGGCACGGGCAACCTTCTCGTGGCGGATGCGTTTGAAACCGACAACATGCGCGGCGACATGATCGACAAGGAGGTCCTGAAGAAGGCCAGTCCCGGGCGGCCATATGGCAACAGCAGCGATTTTATGCGCACCGCGCCGCCTCTCTGGCAAACGCCCGTGCCCATCCTGATCCGCGCCATCCTCGCGGCGCCCGGCGCCGACGGCGCCGACATGGTGTTCAGCGCGGGCGTGGTCGAGGGCTCGACGAACGAGCAGTGGAACGAGGCGGGCCACTGGCGCGGACCGGCCAAACTGCTCGTGCACAAGGGGGCGGACGGTTCGGAAGCCGGCGCCATCGACCTCCCGGCATGCCCGGTGTTCGACGGCATGGCGTCCGCGGAGGGTCGCCTGATCCTGGCCCTGAGCAATGGCCGCGTGGTCTGTCTCGGCGGGCCCTAGCAACCGGGGGTTGCCCGGTGGCAACGGGCGCATCCCGCCCCGCGGCCTCCCCCGCCGCCGCACAGCGCCCGCCGATTTTTGAACGTGGCATCCGCCCGCTGTTCCGGCTAGCATGGTCGGCGGCTACCTACCCATGCCCTCGTCAACTCTCGATCCCGACTTGCTCGCCGCGGTCCGGCGGCTGCGGGTCCACCCCGACCTCGCCGAGGCGTGCCGCCTTCTCGCCGACGAAGTGGCGCGCATCACCGCCGCGCCGCGCGTGCTCATCGTCGCCGGCGCCGCTTCCCAGCCCGCCCGCCTGCTGGGCACCGCCGGCATCGACCCCTCCGTCGCCACCGCCGCCCTCGAAACCGCCCCGCCCTCATCCGCCCTGCACCGCGCCGTCTCGTCCGGCATGGCTGCGCTCGCCGCCCAGGGCGGAGCGGCCATGCTGTTTTCGGATTCGCGCGTGGAACTCGCCGTTCCCGTGCCTGTCTCCGACGGTGTCTGGGGCTGTTTCCTTCTCGCCTCCGTCCATCCAGGGGCGTTCCCCGAGATTCTGCGCGCCGCCCTCGGCGTTCTGGCAGAAATGACCGGCGCCTCCCTCGACGCGCGCCCACGCGACGCCGCCGACCAACCCGCCGCCAGCCTCGACCGGCCCATGGAATCCTGGGCCGTCCTCGGCGTATTGACCGGGTCCCTCGCCCACGACCTGAACAATCTGCTCGCCGCCATTTCCGGCCACGCCTCCCTCATGGCCATGCAATTCCGGGCCACAGGCGCGTCCCCATCCGGCGATGCCTCCCTGGACGCCATCCGCAACGCCGCGGATCGCGCTGCCAAAGTCGTCCGCACCCTCCAAGACCTTGGCCGTGAACCCCGCGCCCCGGAACCGCTCCCCTCCGCCGCTTTCGGGTCCATGCTTACCAGCCTGCTCCGCAACGAACTCAGCCGGCGCGGGCTCCGCTTCGTCCACTCCCCAAACGACGGCGCCCCCTCCATCCTCGCCTCCAATCCCCATCTTCTCCTTGGATTTGCCCACCTCGCCCTGGCCCTCGCCCAAGCCGCCCATGCCCCCGCCCCCGGCACGCCCATCACCCTCGAATGGTCGTCCAGCGGACGGGCTGTCACCGCCTCCCTCAAGCTCGGATTCCCAGGCTTGCCATCGCCCGTTCTCCAATGGTCCGGCCCGGCCGCCGTCCTTCGCCGTTGCGGGCTCGATCTCCTCCGCGCCTCCGGTGCCACAACGCCGTCCAACCAACCCGATGGCGGCTTTGTCTTGCATCTCCAACCCGCCGCGCCTCCCCCATTCTCCGCAGCCGATCCCGAGACAGCCCCCCTCGCGGGCGTCGATATCGTCATCGCCGACGGCGAAGAACCCGTCCGCGCCGCCCTCGCCCAGGCCATCACGCGCGCCGGTGGCCGCGTCAGCGCCACCACGGACGGCCTGCACGCCCTGGAACTTCTCCAACGCGACCGCTATGGCGCCGTCGTCGCCGGCGTCAAGCTCCCGGGCATCGACGGTCCCGACCTCTACGAACACACCCTCGCCACCGACCCCGGCTTTCGCCAACGGTTCGTCTTCCTCTCCCGCGGCCCCGAGTCGCCCGCCGCCGAAACCCACCTGCGCGCCACCGGCTGCGCCGTATTCCCCTCCTCAACCCCCGCGGAGGAGGTGGTCCATACCCTCGCCCGCATCGCCCGGCGCGCCTGACGCCCGCCAAAACCGCGCTTAGGGTCAGGCGTAGGACGCGCCCCCGCCCAGGCCCAGCGCTTTCCGGCGCGCCTTGCGTTCCGTCCCGGCCGCCGCTTCGTACCCGCTCTCCCGGTGCGCCCGCAACGGGTCCTCCGGCACGCCCCGTTTCCGGCGCCACGCCTTCACCACAGGCTCCACGTCCGTGAAAAACGCCCGCCGCAACATCTCCTCCGCGTCCACCTGCCGGTCCTCCGCCTGCGCCTTGCGCAACGCCCCGTGGTCCACCAGCGCCGCCTTCGCGTACAACTCCTGCGCCGCCGTCACAGTCTGGATCATCGCCTCGATCTTGGGTTTGTCGTTGTGGGACTGGTCGATCATGTAGGGGATCGACGGCATCCGCCCCTTGTCGAACGCATAGAAATGAATCTCATGGAAAATCCGGAACACCTGGTAGGGGTCGATCGAACCCAGCGTCAGGTCGTCATCGGCGTACCGCCGGTCATTGAAATGGAACCCGCCCAGCATCTCCTCGTCCAGCAGCCAGGCCACGATCTGCTCGATATTCTGCGCCTGGTAATGATGCCCCGTGTCCACCAGCACCTTCGCCTTCGGCCCGCTTGCCTTGGCCAGCACGTACGCCATCCCCCAATCCGCAATGTCCGTATGGTAAAACGCCGGCTCAAACGGTTTGTACTCGATCAGCATCACCTGCGACGGCGACAACCGCGCGTGCACCTCCCGGAACATCTCCGCAAACCGTTCCTTCCGCAGACGAATGTTCATCTGCCCCGGATAATTCGAGCCATCAATGAACCACAACGACAGCAGGCCGCTCCCCACCGCCTTACCCAGCTCCACCGACTCCAGCACGTGGTCCAGCGCCTTCCGCCGCACCTCCGCCGAATTATGCGCAAACGACCCGTACTTGTACTCCTGGTCCTGGAACACGTTCGGGTTGATCGCCCCAATCCGCACCCCGCACTTCGACGCCAGCGCCGTCACCGCCTTCGGATTCTCCCCAGGCTTGAAATCCCACAACACATGCACCGCCACCGACGGACAGCACCCCGTCACCTTGTGCACCTGCCCCGCATCCGCCAATTTGTCCCCCAGATCAATCGCCGCCGCGTCCTGCAGGAACTTCCCAAACCGCGTCCCCGTGTCCGCATACCCCCAGCTCGGGGTCTCAATCAAAAATCCGTCCAACGCCGCCAACACTTTCGACTCTTGAGAAGCATTCATCGCCCCTGCCTTATACCGCCTTCCGCCCCGCTGCCCAGCCGAAACCGCGCCTTCCTGCGGTTCAGACAGTGGGGAGGCGGGGAGGCTGGCTGGGCCTGGGCGGGCG
>CAYSZK010000002.1:80995-104307 GCA_964435495.1 uncultured Verrucomicrobiales bacterium | reverse complement strand
TGGCCACGAGTTCGGGGCCCGTGCCGCTTTCGGCGATGCGGCCATTGGCCAGCACATGGATGCGGCCGGCGCTGTGGATGGTCGCCAGCCGGTGGGAGACAATCAGGGTCGTCCGGCCCGCCATGAGCCGGCGGATCGCCTCCATGATCTCGCCCTCGGTCTCCACGTCCAGCGCGCTGGTCGGTTCGTCGAGCAGCAGCACCGGCGCGTTTTTCAGGAACGCCCGCGCGAGCCCAAGCCTCTGGCGCTGGCCGCCGGAAAGCCGGACGCCGCGCTCGCCCACCGGGGTGTCATACCCCTGGGGCAGAGCCCGGATGAATACGTCGGCCTGCGCCGCGCGCGCGGCTTCCTCGATCTCGGCCTGCGACGCGTCCAACCGGCCGTAGGCGATGTTTTCGCGCACCGTCGTGCTCAGCAGGAGGGTGTCCTGGAGCACCAGGCTGATCTGCCCGCGCAGGCTGTGTTTGGTGAAGTCCCGGATGTCCGCGCCGTCCAGCGTCACGCGCCCCGAGTCCGGATCGTAGAACCGCATGATCAGCGAGAGCAGGGTGGATTTGCCCGCGCCGGTGCCGCCGATAAAGGCCGCCGTCTGTCCGGGTTCCACCGCGACGCTGAGGCCGTTGAGCACGGGGCGCCCGGGCTCGTAGCCGAAGGCCACGTTTTCGAAGGCAATGCGGCCCGCGGACGATTTCAATTCGCGGGCGCCGGGCCGGTCGGGCACTTCGTCGGCGGTGTCGAGGATTTCGAACACCCGCTGCGCGCCCGCGGCGGCGCCGGCGAGGGCCCAGCCGGTGTAGGAGAGCTGTTCGAGGGGCTGGTAGAGCATCGCGAGATAGGAGGTGAACAGGATGAACTCGAGGACGCCGATCTCGCCGGCCAGCGCCTGGCGCCCGCCGACGTAGAAAAGCAGCGCGGTGCCCAGGGCGGTGATCAAGCCGACCACAAACGACGAGCTGACGTTGGTGAACGTGAGGCGGAGGTTGGCCGAAAGGCTTTGCTCGCACTCATGGATGAACTGGGTCACCTCGTGCCGCTGCCGCCCGAACGCCTGCACGATCCGCACGCTCGTGAGCCCCTCCTGCGCCCGCGAAAGCACGTCGCTTTCCTCCTTCTGCACCTCCGTGCTTTCCCGCCGGACGCGCTCGGCGAAGTACCCGATCGCCCAGACGAGGAGGGGCACGACGGCGAGCGACACCAGCGTGAGTTTCCAGGAACAGGCCCACATCACCGCGAACATCAGGACCAGGGAGAAGACCGCGCTGGTGATGGTCGCGAAGCCGCGGTTGTAGATCGTCTGGATTGACTGGGTGTCGTAGGTCACGCGGAAGGTCGAGTCCCCGCTGCGGCGCGCGTCATGGAACTTCAGCGACAGCTCCTGCAACCGGGCGTAGAGGTCCGCGCGGACGCGCAGCAGGGCGCGCAGGCCGACCTTGACGAGCACCCATTGGTGCCAGAATTGCACGCCGCCCCACAGGAGTTGCAACGCGACCACGGCGATGGCCAGCACCGCCACCGCGGTGGCTTTGTCCAATCCGCTGACCCAGTCCGCCGCCCAGGCGGCCGGCGAGCCGCGGGCGCCGGTGGCGAGGACGCGGTCCAGCAGCAACGCGAGCGGCCAGGGCCTGAGCACGGCCAGGGCGTTGGCCACGAGCATCAAGGCAAGGCCCAGCACGGTCGCCCGCGCGTGCGGCCGGAAATAGCCCACGGTGCGCGCGGCGAGGTTCACGGCTTCCGGCGCCCTTTCAAGGCGGCACGGTCCATGGGTTGCATGCCGGCGCGCTCTGCGGCGGCGTGGACCAGGGCGGCCACGCGCCGGCGCAGGCGCAGCGCGCGGTACCCGAGGAACAGCGCCAACCCGGCGGCGGCCGCGCCTGTGGCCTCCACCCGCGGGCCAATGGCCGGCAGCCCCGCCACAAACAACGTGAGAATCCCGCCGCCGACGATCTTGGCGAACGCACTGAGCCGGAGCACGAGCCGGGCGCGGGTGAGGACCTTCGGGCCGCCGTGGTACTCGTTGGCCGACCGGAAGTTCAACTTCCACCAACGGTTGCCGAACACTTCCAGGTCCGAATCGGTCCAACCCGGATCAATCGAGTAACGCCACCCTTCCGACTCCAAAAGGTCCACCATTCCTGCGAGCAGATCGTGGCGGCCCTTGCCGTTCTCGCTCCAGAAACCCAGTGTGGAGAACCCGGCCCACACCACCGGGCCGTGCGGGGCGCCCTCCTTGGACCGCATGACGCTGCCGGGGGTCCGCTTCTGTCTGATCCAGGTGGTGTACCGGGCCCAGCTCCTGGCCCACGGCTGCGCGACGGCGAGGTAAAGCAGCACCAGCCGGCCCAGAACCGAGTCGTGCCTGGGCTCAATCCGCGCCCGCACCATCCAGGACAGTCCCACCGCCAGTGTCAGTGCCGACATCACCAGCGGCACGACCCGCAGGTCATGGACTTCGGCGGACAACACGAAAATGAACAGGCCCGCGAGCGCCCATTCGAGGCTGCTGGCGATGCCGGCCCATTCCGCGTCCCGGCGGGGGTAGATGCACTGGAACAAGCCCGACCCGAAGACCCCACGGTAAATCGTTGGACCCGAGAAAAAGTGCTCGAACCGTGGCACGCCGTACACGGCCCCCTTCCATTTGGCGCCGCCGGTGGGCGCGAAATAGACCGGGTGCTTGAAGCGCAGCAGGGACTCCGCCTCGCCATACCCGCGTTGCTGCGCAAAATAGGCTTTCACCGTGAACCGCCGGTGATGCCACACCACCGCCGACGGGCTGAAGCCGATTTGCCAGCCGTGCTCCATCAGCCGCCAGCAAACGTCCACGTCATCGCCGGCTTTGCGGTATTCGGCGTCGAAACCGTCAATCGCCTCCAGCGCCCAGCGCCAGTAGGCCATGTTGCAACCCGGAACATGCTCGGCGACGGTATCCGTGAGCAGCACATGGCTGGGGGAACCCGGCGCGGCGGCGACGCAGGCCTGAATCCAGTTGTGGGCCGGGGGCGACACGTTGGGGCCGCCCACCGCCGCGAAATCCCCCCGCAGCAGCGTCGTGACCAGGTAATAGAGCCAATCCCGGTCCGCCATGCAATCGGAGTCCGTATAGGCGATGACCTCCCCGCTGCCCGCGCGCATGCCGTTGTTGCGCGCCGCGCTGAGGCCCAGGTTCGGTTGCACGAGGTTGATGAATTTGGGCAGCCGCGGGGTTTCGCCGCGCGCCTCCGCCTCGCGCCGACGGGCTTCCCGTTCCGCTTCGAACTCCCGCACCAAGGCCTGGCTGTTGTCCCTGGAGCCGTCATCGACCAGCACGACTTCGTAGTCCGGGTAGTTCATCCGGTCCAAGGATTCCAGGCAAGCCTTGAGCGTCTGGCCGCCGTTGTACGAGCAAACAACCACCGTGGCCTTCGGCGCCGCCGGCAGCTCCGGAAGGCCTCCCGGCGCGGTCCACAACGCGCGCACCGCGTGGAACGCCTTCTTCGGCTTGCGCTCGCGCGTCACCAGCCCGAACGCCCAATCCGTGATGTCGTGCCCGCCGGTGAACCATTCGTCCGTCCACGCAAACAGCACTGTCCCCGCCAGGCCGCCCCGGCCCACGTTGGCGATGTGCCAGGACAACATCTCCGCCTGCTCCTCCTCGGTGTGCCGGAGGGTGTCCATCCCAAACTCCCCCAGCAGCAACGGGCGTTCCTCCGCGAGGTTCTGCAGCCGTGCCAGGTAGTTCCGGAAATCCTGTTCCCGGTGCAGGTACACGTTGTACGTCAGGAAATCCGTCGCGCGCGGCAGGATGTATTCCGTGGACGGATAATTCGCGTAGGAGACCAGGAGGCCGGGGTCTTCCTGCCGCACTTCCTCCACCAGCTCGTCCAGAAAACGGACCACAACCTCCGCGCCGAGCCAGCGGCAGATGTCGGCGGGGATTTCGTTGCCCACCAGCAGCGAAAACATTGCCGGATGCCCCGCCACCGCCCGCGCCGCCTCGCGCACGCGCCCCCGGATTTCGCGGACCGTCCGGCGGTGGTTGAGGAAGGCGACATGCTGTTGCCAGGGGACGGTAACCATCGCGCGGAGCCCGGCGCCGGCCAGCTCGTCCAGGAACCATCGCGGAGGAACATGGTAAAGCCGCACCGTGTTTGCCCCCAGCTCCCGCATGAGGGCGAAATCCTGGCGGACGCGGCTGGGTTCCGGGAGAAAGACTTCGGGGGTGGCCGGCGCGGGGCGGAACGGGCCGTAGGTGGCCCCCTTCACGACAAACTTCCGGTCGCCGACAAAGAAGAACTTGGACCGTTGGACAACGCGTTGCGACACCGCTTCTGGGTTGGTCATAGAGCCTGCATGGCGTGTGTAGCGGGGCGTACGGGAAAGCGTAGAAAAATCGCGCGGCCCGGGGCCACCTTTCCGCCTCCCCATCCCGGGCTTGCGCCGGACCGGCGCCTTTGCTTCCCTCCTTCCCATGGCAACCCCTATCTCCCTCCTCGTCATGGCCGCCGGCATGGGCAGCCGCTTCGGCGGCCTCAAACAAATGGAGCCCGTCGGCCCCTCCGGCGAAACGCTTCTCGATTATTCCATCTTCGACGCCCTCCGCGCCGGTTTCGACCGCGTGGTCTTCCTCATCCGCAAGGATTTTGAGAAGGATTTCCGCGACCGCGTCGGGCGCCGGTTTGAGGGGCGCGCCGCGGTCGAGTACGCCCACCAGGAGCTCGCCCAGCTCCCGTCCGGGTTTTCCGTCCCGCAAGGCCGCAAGAAGCCCTGGGGCACCACCCACGCCGTCTGGTGCGCGCGCCACGCTCTGAACGGCCCCTTTGGCGTCGTCAACGCCGACGATTTCTACGGGCGCGACGCGTTTGCCCGGCTTGCCGCCTTCCTGCGCCAGCCCCGGCCCTCCTGCCCGGCACCCGAGTTCGCGATGATCGGCTACCGGCTGGACGCAACGCTGTCGGAGCACGGCAGCGTGGCCCGCGGCGTCTGCCGCACCCAAGAGGACGGACTTCTCGTTTCCGTGGACGAGCTCACCGCCATTGCCCGCACGCCCGAGGGCATCCGCAACACCAAGCCCGGCGAGCCCGCCCCGGCCCTCACGGGCGCGGAGTGCGTGTCCATGAATTGCTGGGGTTTCGGCCCGGCCTTGTTCCCGTTGCTGGATTCCGTCCTTGTGGAATTCCTGAAGGCGAAGGGGACCGACCTGAAGGCGGAGCATTACATTCCCGTCGCGGTCAACGCCCTCGTCCAGGCCGGGCGCGCCCACTGCCGCGTCCTTCCGACCACCGCGGCTTGGTTTGGGATGACCTACCGCGAAGACCATCCCAAGGTGCGCGAAGCCATCGCCCGGCTCGTCGCGGCGGGGGAGTATCCGGCGGCGTTGTAGGGGTTACTTCACCTTCGCAAGCGTGTCTTGGAGAGCTTTCGCCGAGGCCTGCAGGCCCGCGGTCTCCCGCGGCGACAGCTCGATCTCCAGATGCCGCACGACGCCCTGGCGCCCGACCACCGTCGGAACGCTCAAGGAAATGTCGCGGATGCCGTAGGGGCCGTTCACGGCGCTGGACACGGGAAGGACACGTTGCCGATCCAGCGCAATCGCCTCAACAACCTCCCGGATCGTCACGCCCACGGCCCAGCCCGCGCCGCCCTTGCGCGAAATGACCTCGGCGCCGCTTTTCTGCGCGCGCTCGAACACCTGCGACTGGAAGGTTGGCGTGGCGCCGGGAAACTTGCCCAAGGGCAGGCCGTCCACGGTCGCCGCGGACCAGATGGGCACCATCGAATCGCCGTGTTCGCCCAGGATGAGCGCCCGGACCTGCGTGGCCGGCAGCTTCAAGCCCGCGGCGATCAACGAACAAAACCGCGACGTGTCCAGCATTGTGCCGAGGCCGAGAACCTGGTTTCTGGGCAGGCCCGTTTCGACCATGGCCAGGTGGGTGAGGATGTCCACCGGGTTGGACACGACGAAGAGGAGCGCGTCCTTGCGCAAGGCCGCTGTCTTGAGCTGGTCGAGGATGCCGCGGAACAGCGTGACGTTGCGGTTGATTAAATCGAGCCGCGACTCGTCGGGTTTGCGGCGCAGGCCGGCCGTGATCACCACGACATCGCTGGCCGCCGCGTCGGCGTAATTCGCCGCGCGGATTGTCTGGTCGGCGCAGAACGCCGCCCCGTGCATCAGGTCCAGCGCCTCCCCCTCGGCCGCCGCCTGGTTGGCGTCCAGGATCAGAATTTCCTTCGCCACGCCGCCGCATTGCAGCGCGAACGCCGCGCACGAACCCACGCGCCCGCCACCGCCAATGATCGCAACCTTCATCTTATTGTGCCTCCTTCTTTAGGGACTCCAGAATCTCCGCCGTCAACCGCTGCACCAGGTTCTCCACCTCGGCGTTGGTCACGGGTTCCTGAGGCGCGCCGGGCGCCGGCGCCGAACAACCGCACGGGCGGTCCTGGATTTTCTCCCAGGGATCGACTTCGCAAAGCTGCACGGGCTTCATCTCGAACCGCGGGTCCGGGAGGCCCAGGCGCTTTTTCATGTCGAGCAGCTCGGCCATCTTTTCCCCTGGGATCGACGTGCGCGCGCCCGGAATGTGCGAGGCCACGATCAGCGTCCGGCAGTAGGCGTCGGTGATCTCCATCTTGAAATAGGCGTCTTCGACCGACACGCCCCAGGTGATCAGGCCGTGGTTGCCCATCATGATCGACTGGTGTTTGGGGGCCAGCGGCTCGATGACCGAGGCCATCTCGGCGCTGCCGGGGGTCTTGTACGGCGCCACCGGAACGCGCCCCACGAACACCTCGATCTCCGGGATCAGGCAGGGCGGCGGTTCCACACCGGCGATGGCGTAGGCCGTGGCATGCACCGGATGTCCGTGCACGACCGCCTTCGCTTCCGGAGTGGTCTTGTAGATGGCCATGTGGGTGGTGATTTCGCTGGTCCGTTTCCATGTCCCCGCGAGTTGGTTGCCGTGGATGTCCACCAGGCAAAGCATCTCCGGCGTCATGAAACCCTTGCTCACGCCCGTGGGCGTGCACAGGAACATGTCCCCCAGCCGCGCGGAAATGTTGCCGCCGTTGCCGTCGGTGTACTCCCGCGTCCACATCCGCCGTCCGATTTCGCACATCTGCCGCTTCAGTTCCTCGGCTTCCTTGGAATAAAAGAGGCGCTCGTAGGCGCCCGTGGCCCCCGCGCCCGCGCCGTTGCCCGAGGAGGCCGACGGCCCGCCGTCCGGCTCGAAAATCACCTTTACGCCCGATTCGACCAGCAAATCCTTGGCGCCCGGCGTCAGGCGAATCTCGCGCCCGTAGCGGAACTCTTTCAGGCCCGTCTTGAGAAACTCGGCCGCTTCCTTTTGTGCGAATAATTTCATGCTTTCTCCTTGCCCCGGGCCGCCGCCGGTTTGGCGGGACGCGCGGGCTCGCTTTCCTGGTAAAAAATCTCGTCCACAAGCGCGGCGCAGTACGCGTCCACAGGGGCCGGCTTCTTGAACGGGCAGGCCGCTTCGCGCCCCTCGCTGATGGCCACCGTCTGCCCCACGCCGGCGCCCAGTTCGTCGTAGGCCACGAGGGACGGATCATGCCCCGCGGCGCCCTGCAGGGTCTTCTCCGTCCACGGCAATACGACGAGCAGCCGTTCCCCGGCGAACTTCGGCGTCCGCACGGAAAGCGTCACACGCCCGATGACCGTGGCGAGCCTCATAGCGCGAGGGTCCTCTCCTGGTCCACGATGCCGGCCACCGTCCAGCGGGCCGGGCTCAGCTCGCTTCCCACCATGCGCCGCGCCTCCGCGCCGTCGCTGGAGATGAGCACCGTCTGGTGCATCGCCGCGCCGAGCGAGTCCAGCACCACCTGGGGCGGGCCGTCGTTGGCCCCCGCCCGCGTCACCGGCTGGGCGAGGAGCAGCCGCCAGCCGCACAGGCTTTCGTGCTTCACCGTCGAGGTGACATGGCCGCGGATGGTGGCGAGTTTCATGGCGCGGGGCGGGGGGTCAGTAAAGGTTCAGATTCTCCACCATCACGCAGCGCCGGGAGCGGGTGAAGGTCATCGGCGTGGTCACGCCCTCGCCGGTCGGGGTCGCGATGCTGAAACTCAGGAAGCCCTCGCCGCCGAGGCCGACGCCCGTCATGCAGGGTCCGTTCTTGATGAACAGGGTGGTGTCCACCTCCTGCGCCATGCGCGTGAGGTTGTCGATGTTGCGGGAGTGCATGATCGCCGTGTGTTTGAAGCCGTGCTCGGCGCGGATGGCGGCCTCGATGCCCGCGCCCGCGTTCTTGACCCGCACAATCGGCACGAACGCCATCATCTGTTCCTCCTGCACGAACAGGTGGTTCTCGTCGGTCTCGCCAAAAAGCAGGTCCGCCGCGGCGGGCACCTCGACACCCGCGATCTTGCCCAGCGCCTGCGTGCCCGCGCCCACGAGTTTCCGGTTCAGCGACGCGTGCCCGCACCCGGCCCCCTGGCCTTCGGGAAAAACGAAGGCCTCCCTGGCAACCGCCTCGATCTGGCGGCTGTTGAGCTGCACCGCGCCTGCGCGCTTCAACGCCGCGATCAGCCCGTCGGCCACGGACTCCACCACAAACACCTCCTTCTCCCCGATGCAAAGGAGGTTGTTGTCGAAAGACGCGCCCTGGATGATGCTGCGCGCCGCCCGGTCCAGGTCGGCCGTCTCGTCCACCACCACGGGCGGATTGCCCGGGCCCGCGCAAATGGCGCGCTTGCCGATTTGCATGGCCGCCTTGACCACGCCGGGACCGCCGGTGACGCACAACAAGCGCACCTTGGGGTGCTTGCACATTTCGTCGAAGGTCTGGAGCGTCGGCTTCGGCACCGTCGTCATCAGGTCGGGAATCCCCGTTTCCTGGAAGATCGCCTCGTTGTAGGCGCGCACCGCGACGGCGGCGCACTGGCTGGCGTTGGGATGGGTGTTGAACACCACGGCGTTCCCCGCCGCGATCATGTTGATCGCGTTGCCCGTGAGCGTCGGCACCGAATGCGTCGAGGGCGTCACCGCCCCGATCACGCCCCAGGGCGCGAAGTCGATGATCGTCAGCCCGAAATCGCCGCTGATCGCGACGCGCTCGAGGAACTCCACGCCCGGCACCAGCTCGCCGCAGATTTCCATCTTCCCGATCTTGTGGTCGAGCCGCCCGATCCTGGTCTCCTCCATTTCGAGGGCGCCCCATTCCCGCGCCTTTTCGCGCGACATCCGGCGCAGGACGGCGATGGCGCGTTTCCGGGCGGTGACACCGCCCTCGCGCAGCTTCTCGAACGAGGCGTGGGCGGCCTCGACCGCGTCGCCCATGTTCTCGTAAACCCCAAAACCGGTCTTGCCCGAAGCGACGGCGGCCATCTGGCCTTCGAGGCGCTTGAGCACTTCGCCCACGATTTTTGCCACAAGTTGTTCGTCCATACCCGTCCTTGTTCCTTAGTGCGCGCGGTACACGATGCTCCGGCCCACGTCCACGGTGTCCACGATCCCAATCACCACCGCGTCCAGCGGCGAATCCTTGTCATCCGACGCGAGCCGCGCCGAGCTTCCCTGCACGACCAGCACGATCTCGCCTTCGCCCGCCCCGAGGGTGTCGGTCGCCACAAGGGTGGAAGCCCCCGGCTTGAACTCGCGCGCCGCCGCCGACTCCAGCAGCAGCGGGCGCAGGACCAGGAATTTCGTCCCGGTCATCTTCGCGTGCTTCTTGGTTGCGACCACGCTGCCTTCCACCCGCGCCAGAATCATGATGGCTCCTTGCGTTGCGCCCCGCCGCCGCGCGGCGGAGCGGTTGGTTTTCCGCCCTGGCCTGGCGTCACTTGCGCACGGCCGGCTTCGGCAGCACCGTCGCCAGGTCCGTGTGCGGGCGGGCGATCACGCTCACCGACACGACTTCCCCGAGCGCCTGGGCCGCGGTGCGTCCGGCTTCCGTCGCGGCCTTGACCGCCGCCACGTCGCCTTCCACGCAGACTGTGACCATCGCGTTGCCGACCTGCGTCGCCGGGCCGACGAGCTCGACGTTCGCCGACTTCAACATCGTGTCGGTCGCTTCCACCAGCGCGGAAAGCCCGCGCGTTTCAATCATTCCCAATGCTTGTTGTGCCATACTTCTGTCCTTTCCTGTTGTTCCGAATGTTTCCCGAAAAAATGCTCCGCCCTCACGCGGGCGCGCCCTCCGCGAGTTTCGCCCAGGCGTTGCGCGCGATCACGATTTCCTCGTTGGTGGGGATCACCCAGACCTCCACCTTCGAGTCCGCCGCCGAAATGCGCGCCTCCTCGGCCCGGACCCGGGCGTTCGCCGCGGTGTCGAGGCGCAACCCGCAAAATTCCATACCCGCGCACACCCTGGCGCGGAGGTCCGGATTGTTTTCCGCGATCCCGGCCGTGAACACCAGCGCGTCGGCGCCGCGCAAAGCCATCAGCAGCGCGCCGACGTGGCGCCGGATTTGCGCCACGAACGCGTCCAAAGCCGCGCGCGCGTCGGCGTTGCCGGCCGCCGCCGCCTCCATGACATCCCGCACGTCCCCCGACGGAAGGCCCGACATGCCTTTGAGGCCGGCGTCCTTGTAGAGCGCCTGCTCCACCGCCTCCCAGCCCAAACCGCGGTCGCGCGCGAGATAGATCGCGGCGCAGACGTCGAAATCCCCGGTCCGGTTGTTGTGGGGCAGGCCGGTTTGGGTGGTCATGCCCCAACTGGAATCCACAGCCACGCCGCCGCGCACCGCCGCCAGGGAGGAGCTGCCTCCGAGATGGCAGGAGATGATGCGCAAATCGCGGCGCCCGAGCAGTTCCGCCGCTCGCTCCGTGACAAACCGGTGGCTGGCGCCGTGAAACCCGTAACGGCGCACGCCATGCTCCCGCTCCCAGGCCAGCGGAATCGGAAAGCGGTAATACTCCGGCGCGACCCCGTCGAAGAACGCCGTTTCGAAGGTCCCGATGCAGGGAACCTTGGGGAACAGCGACCGGAACAGCCGCACCGCCGACACGTAGGCCGGGTTGTGCGCCGGCGCCAGGGGCGTGAACGCTTCCATCGCCGCAAGCACGCGCTCGTCGAGCACTTGCGTGCCCGAGACGCCGCGAGCCATTACGACCTTGAACCCCACCGCCGCGAGATCGCCGAAACCGCCGGGCACGCGCCCGGCGAGCCTGGACTCGACGAACCGGACCGCCGCCTCCTGGTCCGGGAACGCGGCCACGCCCGATTCGGCCGGGCCGGGCGCAATTTCCAGTTTCCAGGGCGATTCGGCGGCGCCGATGCGTTCCACCCCGCCCTTGGCGAGGAGGCGCTCGGAGGGCATGTCGAACAAGCGGAACTTGAACGACGTGCTGCCGATGTTGGCGACGAGAATCCGGTTCACAGGCTTTCCCAGGCGCGGTCGCGCGTTCCGCCGGAGCGTGGCGCGCGCGGCGCCGGT
The DNA here is from genome assembly GCA_964435495.1 of uncultured Verrucomicrobiales bacterium. GTDB lineage: Bacteria > Verrucomicrobiota > Verrucomicrobiia > JADLBR01 > JAIBCM01 > CAYSZK01. The sequence goes on along the minus strand of CAYSZK010000002.1, from coordinate 92,937 downwards.
GTCACTTGGCGGGGGCGGGAGTTCCCTTGTTCAGAAACCTTCCCAGCACCGCAAGGTCCTCGTGCGGGCGCGGGATCACGTGGACGGCCACGACTTCGCCGATGGCCGCCGACGCCGTGGCGCCGGCCTCGACCGCGGCCTTGACCGCGGCGACTTCGCCGCGGATGAACGTGGTCACGTAGCCCGACCCAATTTTTTCCCAGCCGACGAGTTCGACGTTCGCCGCCTTGAGCATGGCGTCGGTCGCCTCGAACTGGGCGGTCAGCCCCTTGGTCTCAATCATTCCCAATGCATGTCCAGCCATATCATGTTCCTTTCCAGATCAGGTTGTGAAGAACGGGAGCAGCTCCGGCGTCGGCCGGGCGATCACGTGTGAGGCCACCAGATGGCCCACGCGCGACGCCGCTTCCTTGCCCGCCTCGACCGCCGCTTTCACGCTGCCCACGTCGCCCTTGACGATCGTGGTCACCAGCGCGCCGCCAATCGGGACGTGCTTCACCAGTTGCACATTCGCGGCCTTCACCATCGCGTCGCTGGCCTCCACCAGCCCCACGTAGCCACGGGTTTCTATCAGTCCTATCGCTTCATTCATACTGTCACCTCGGGTTTCCTTTCCTGTTCACAAACCAAATCCGCGGTTCCCTCACCGCAAAAGTTCCACCAGCTCCGCCCGTTCCAGATCGCACGCGTTGGCTTCATCCGTGTCGATGTGGACCTCCAGCTTGAACGAGGGGTCCACCCGCACCAGCAAATCGTCAAACCGCGTCGCGCACCCCGGCGCCGCCACGCGCAGCGTCATCCGGTCCAGGTGCTTGACCCCGTGGAACGCCGCGTCCGAAGGTCCCATGTGCACATGGCGCATCGCCCGGATGATGCCCTTGGGCATTTCCAGCATCCCTTTCGGCCCCATCACAAACCCGCCCGGGGTCCCCTCAATGTCGCCCGACGCCCGCACCGGCACGTCGATGCCAAGCTGGATCGAGTCCGTGATCGCCAGCTCGATCTGGGTCAGGTTCCGGCACGGGCCGAGAATCCGCAGATTCGGAATGATCCGCCGCCTCGGGCCGATCAACGTCACGGTCGATGTCGAGGCGAACTGCCCCTCCTGATACAGCCATTTGTGCACCTCCAGCTTCGCGCCGGGCCCAAATAGCGTTTCCAGCCCCTCCTGGGTGATGTGCATATGCCGGGCGGAACTGTTGACCACCAGCGTCGGCGCGGGCGCGTCGGGTTGGACACGCCCGAGATTGCGATACACCGCGCCGCGGACGAGGGACTCGACGAGGGTCCGGTTGGGAAGGAGCGTCGCGGCGGCCATACGGCTACTCCGGAACCGGCGCCCGCCCTTGCGGGAACGAAACCGGCCTGGAAATCGGGGTCCTCATTTATGATTGACTTCGATCATATAAGCGCCGCCCCGGTTCCGCGTCAAGAAGGAATTTTCGGAAATCTTCGCGCACGGCCCGACGCCGGGAACGGGCATCCCGGGAGGCGTCCCCGGCCCTTGACACGCCAGCTCGTGGCGGACACGGTTTTTGCCTCCGTCACCGGCCCACGCCGTGGTAGCGGTACCCCATTTCCTTCATGGCTTTTGCGTCCAGCAGATTGCGGCCGTCGAACACGAGCGGGGTCACCATCTTGTCTTTGAGCGCGGCCCACGGCAGGTTTCGGAACTGCTTCCACTCCGTCGCGATCACGACCGCCTCGGCCCCGTCGAACACGCCTTCGCCGGAATCGCACCAGACAACATCGTTGAGTTCCGACTTCGCCTTGTCCATGGCCTGCGGGTCGAACACCCGCACGTGGGCGCCTTCGGCCTGGAGGCGTTTGACCAGGGCGATGGCGGTGGAGGAGCGGACGTCGTCGGTGTCCCCCTTGAAGGCGAGGCCGAGGACGCCGATGGTCTTTTCCTTGAGCACCCAAAGGGCTTCCCGGAGCTTCTTGAGGAACCGCTCGAGCTGCCCGGCGTTGATGGATTCGACCTCCCGGAGCAGATGGAACGGGACGCCAAGATGCTCGGCGATGTGGATGAAGGCCTTGATGTCCTTGGGGAAGCAGGAACCGCCATAGCCCAGGCCCGCGTTCAGGAACGCGCGCCCGATCCGCTTGTCGGCGCCCATGCCGTCGGCGACCTCGTCGATGTTCGCCCCGGCCGCCTCGCAGATGGCCGCGACGGCGTTGATGTAGGATATCTTGAGCGCGAGGAATGAGTTGGCGGCGTGCTTGATCAGCTCGGCACTGTTGATGTCGGTGATGTAGATCGGCGCGTGGAACGGCTCGTAAATCTTCTTCATCGCTGCCACGGGCCGTTCCCCCTTGACCCCGATGACGACCCGGTCCGGGTTCATGAGATCGTCCACCGCGCAGCCCTCGCGCAGGAATTCGGGATTGCTGACCACGTCGAACTCCGCCTTCGCCTTGCAGTAGCGCGAGATGGTGTCGGCGACCTTTTCGCCCGTTTTCACGGGGACCGTGCTTTTGTCCACGATGATGCGGTAGTCCTTGAGGACGCCGGCGATCTCGCGGGCGACCTTTTCAATGAACGTCAGATCGACGCTGCCATCCGGCTGGGGCGGCGTGGGCACCGCGATGAAGACGACCTCGGACTCGTCCACGCCGTACTCAATGGAGCCGGTGAACTCCAGCCGTCCGGTTCCGACGTTTTTCCGGATCAACTCTTCCAGGCCGGGTTCGTAGATGGGGATGATCCCGTCCTTGAGCTGCTTGACCTTGTCCTTGTTGTTGTCCACGCAGATGACGTGGTGGCCGACTTCCGCAAAGCAGGTGCCGGTGACCAGCCCCACGTACCCTGATCCAATCATTGCTATCCGCATGCTTTCTCCTTGGTTGAAAAAACTCCCTTTGTCCGGTCCCGCCTGGAACTCTTCGTAAAACGCCCGCCCCTCAGTTCTGGCCAAGGCTGAGCGGTTGTTCCGTGCCCGGGTTGTAGCCGACAGGCACTTTCGTGTCGGGAAACGCCTTCAGCGTCAACGTCAGAAAGAACAGGTACTCGTCCTCCCCGCCGCGGTTGTCCCGGATTTGGGTGGTGAACGCCATGCGCCACGCGGTCAGGTCGCGATAGAGGGAGTATTCCTGGTAGTCGAGGGTCGAGTCCTCGGCCTCGAATACGTGCCGGGTCGAGGCCGCCCAGTTCTCGTCGATCCGCCAGTAAAGGCCGAGCCCGATCTCGTTGCTGTTCCGGAACTGCGGGTGCCCGTTGAGGTAACGGGTCGAAAGGCTGATCTCGACCGGCTTCAGGATCTGCCAGGTCAACCGCGTGTTGTACTCCTGGTGGCTGTCGTCGTAGAGGCCCGTCGAAGCGAACGCCTCAAACCGCATCCACTGCACCGGACGGAACAGGAACTCGTTGTACAGGTTGGACGTCAGGTTGTCGTTGTAGTGCTGGTTCTCCAGGTCGAAGTCGATGTAGGTGGACCACTCCACGTAATTCCAATTCCGGCCGTCCCGGTGCGTCTGCCACCGCTGCCGGAAGCCGGTCCGCGCGATCAACATGTTGTCCAGGGAATCGATCGACGTGATCTCGGGAAAATTCAGCGGTTGCAGCCGCGTGGACGGAAGCTGCGTGTCGAATTGCATGATCCGGTCCGCCGACACCGACGGGTTGGGCATCCACGCCAGGTCGGCGAACGGCTCCACCACATGCCGGATGCCGCTGATGCCCCACTCCGGATTCTCTACATCCCACGTCTTCGAAAGCTTGAACGACATCTCCATGCCCGCGTTGACGGCCGACCGGAAAATGGCCCCACCATCCCCGCCCGAACCGCGCACCCGCGGCACGTCGCCATCGCCATCGCCATGGTCATCGTCGTCATCGGACCTGTAGAAATCTTCCTCGTCCGGACGCAGGGCGACCGGGTTGTCTTTGTCGCCCCACGAGTCCGAATACCATGTGCCCCGCCAGCCAAGGCGCGGGTTGAGATTCAGCCAGCCCCCCACCTGCCCGGGCAGCGAGAGCTGGTGGTAGGTGTCGGCCCGCATCGCGTTGTAATCGTTGGGCGCGTTGTCGTCCTCGTTGGAAAATTTCCGGTCCAACTGCACAAATGAGGACTGCCCATTGTACTCCAGGCTGCTTCCCGGCAACAGGTTCTGGCGCTTGATCTCCAGCAGAATCTCCGGCTCCCGCTCGACGGTCTCGAAGAAATCGTTCCCCTGCTGCCGCGCCAGCAGGGTCAGGGTGAAGTTCGGGTCGTACCCCACCACCTCCGCAAAATTGTCCGGCACCCGTTCCTTGCGGAAGTCGTCCTCAAAAAAGTCCCGTTCAAACCGCGCGTCACTCAGTTTGTTCGCCACCACCGTCGCGTACATCCCGCGGTTGGTGTTGAGATACAGCCGCTGCGCCACGTCCACGCGATAGCGCCCCGGGTCTCCGCCCTCCTCCGGTTCATTGTCCTGCACCCCGTACACGGACGCCTGCCCCTGGCCCAGCGTGCCCTCGTCCGAATTCCCCTTCCGCTCGCCGTAAATCCATTTCAAATCGAAGCCGCCACCCGCCCCGCGCTCGCTCCGCACATCCGCGTGCAGCCGCATCCGGACCTTCTTGGTGATCTCCAGCCCGTAGGTTGTCAGCAGGTAGGCGCCCCACTCCGAGTCGAAGCCCGGCTCAAACTGCAACCCCACATTCGGGCCCGCGCCCGGATGGTACACCAGCACCGGCACCCAAAACACCGGAACCCCCCCCGCGTACACCGTCGCGTTGCGCAAAACCCACCGGTTCTCCTGCGGATCATACACAATCGTCCTCGGCTTCACCTTGAACCCCGGTTCCGCGCGGTCCTCCGTCGTGAACAGGTTGCTGTGCCACTCGTAGATCGGACCCTCCGGACCCTTGACCGTCCGCAATTGCTCCGTCGATCCCACAATCGGCCATGCCCCAAACCGCGCCCCTTCGCTCTCAATCTCCCGCGTCTTCATGTTGAAACGCACCTTGTCCCCGGTCCAAAGGAACCCGCCCGGCCCGTAAATCCGCACCGCGCCCTCCGCGTCCGCCCACCCCGTCGCCGTGTCGTAAATCACCTTGTCCGCGTAGAGGCTCGTTCCCCCATACAGAATCTCCACATTCTTTTCCGCAATCGCCTTGCCGCCTTCGATCCGGTTGTCCCCGTCCGCCGTCACCTGAATCTGCGGGGCGTTCGTCCCCCCATCCCCGCCACCCCCGCCCGTCACGGCCTCAAGAGGCGTCGGCGCCGCCGGGGCGGACGACACCGCCCACGCTCCGATCAGGACCGCCATCCCTGCGGATAAAATCAACCTGGCAGAATTCAACCCCAGCACTATTAGCAGTCCTTGCCAGCCTGTCCATCAAATACGCCGCACGCCCAACGCCGCCCCTGCGCACCCCTGCCATTGGAGACCGCTCAGTTTCCCGCGCTGGTCGGCAGGCCCAACCCAAATCTCTCCCGACTCATTACGACGCGGGCGTGCCGCGGGATTCCGGTCCCCCCCCTTGCTTGAGTCGCAATGATTCGGGAAACTCTTCCCCTCCCGCCTTCCCGACAACGCCTATCGGTGTTATAGACTATGCGTGCGGATATCCAAGAAATGCGAATACGCCCTCCGCGCCCTCGCCGAGGTCGCGATCCACGAGCAGTTCGGGCGCCCGCTCGCGCGCGTCGCCACGCTCGCCGACCGCACCCGCATCCCCGAGAAGTTCCTCGAACAAATCCTCCTCACCCTCCGCAACGCCGGCATCCTCCGCAGCAAACGCGGCGTGGACGGCGGCTACTCCCTTGCCCGGTCCGCCAACGACGTGACCGTCGCCGAGATCGTCCGGCTGATCGACGGTCCCATCGCCCCGATCCCCTGCGCCGGCGCCACCGACGGCGAACCATGCACATGCCCCGATCCCTCCGTCTGCGCCCTCAAACCCTTCATGGAAACCGTCCGCGACGCCATCGTCGCCCTGCTCGAAAAGGAAACCATCGCCGCCCTTGCCGCCCGGTCCAGGGACCTTGATGCCCGCCGCGATGAGGCCCTCCAGTTCGATATCTGACCTCCCCGCCATGCACACTGTCGCCATCGTCGGACGCCCCAATGTCGGAAAGTCCCTGCTCTTCAACCGCCTCGCGGGGCGCGCGGTCTCGTTGGTCCACGACCAGCCCGGGGTCACCCGCGACCGGGTCACCGCCGCCGTCCGCATCGGCGGGGTCCCGGCCACGCTCATCGACACCGGCGGCATCGGCCTTGGCGATGCGGTGGACCTCGGCGCCGAGATCGAGGCGGAAGCCGCCCTCGCCATCGCCGCCGCCGGGGTGATCGTCTGGGTCGTGGACGGACGCGAAGGGCGGGCGCCTCTGGACTCGGTTCTTGAGCGCAAGCTCAGGCGCGCCGGCAAACCCGTGATCATCGCCGCCAACAAGATCGACGAAGCCTCCCAGCTCCACCGAACCGGCGAGTTCCACAACCTCGGTTTCGAGGCGTTCCCGGTTTCCGCCGCCCACGGCACAGGCTTCGCCGCCTTTGCCTCGGCGATCGCCGCCCGGTTGTCCGAGTTGCCTCCGGAGGACGCCCCCGTGCCTCCCGGCCAAACGCGGCCCATCCGCGTCGCCTTTGTCGGGCGCCCGAACGTCGGCAAGTCCTCCCTGCTCAACGCCGTTCTCGGCGAGACCCGCGTCATCGTCAGCGCCATCGCGGGAACCACCCGCGACGAAATCGAGGTGCCGCTTCCCGCCCGTCCGGGCGCCGCCGCGCGCGCGTTCCTGCTCGTGGACACCGCTGGCATGCGCCGGCGCACCCGGATCGAGACGGCGCTGGAACGCGCCACCACCGGGCGCACCGCCCACGCCATCCGCCGCGCCGACCTTTGCATCCTGCTCCTCGACGCAGCCGACGGCGTGACCCGCCAGGACAAGAAGATCGCCGGCCTGATCGCCGCCGGACACAAGCCCGCCATTGTCGCCATCAACAAATGGGACCTCGCCCAGGCCGGCCAGGCCGCCGTGATCCCCGCCGCCGCCGCCAAACGTGGCAACCTCAAGGACGCCTTCGCCCGGCACGTGCGGGACGGCCTCTTCTTCCTGCCCCACGCCCCCGTGATCTTCACCACCGCCACCGAGGGGCGGGGGCTGGACGATCTCTTCGCCGCCATCGAACGCCTCGACGCCGCGCTCTCGCAACGCATCCCCACCGGCCCGCTCAACCGCCTCCTCCAGCTCGCCCAACAAACCCAACCCCCGCCGGAGCGCAACCGGCGGCGGTTCCGCATCCTTTACGCCACGGCGCCCCCCGCGGAACAGCCTTTCGAGCCGCCGCGCATCGTCGGCTTCTGCAACGATCCGGCCCTGGTTTCCCCCGATTGGCTGCATTTCCTGGAGAACAGGATTCGCGCCGAATTCAAACTGCCCGGCGTTCCCCTCCGCTGGGAGTGGAAGGGCCGCGGCGCGCCGGAAAAAAATTCTGCTGCTTCGCGCGCGGGCCGCGCTAGATTTCAAACATGATGCGGGTTGTCCCAGCCATCGCCGCCGCCGCCGCGCTTGGGTCCGGCGCCTTTGCCGTTGATCCGGCCGCTCCCAAGTACGATCCCAACCGCGCCATCTCCGCCGCCATGGACGCGGCCAGCAAGCCCGTCGATCCCGCCGCCGCCGCGGTCCGCAAGTCGGTGGACAGCCGCATCCTCGTTTTGGGCACCAACGGGGCATGGTCCGTCGAAAAGGAGGGGAACTTCAACCTCAACAAGCCCACCGCCACCGTGATCGAGCGCGACCCCGCCGGCAACCTCGCCATCACCCAGCAAGGCGGCGGCATCAAGGACCGGTCCGCCCAACGCTTTTCCTCCGACTTCGCGGCGGTGGAGAAGCTGCTCCGGCAGGCCCAATCTTTCACCTACCGCGTCACCGATCAATGGGGCACGCCCGAAGACTTGGAGCGCTACAAGTTCGGCGACTGCATGGACAAGAGCGTCTGGCTCACGTCGAAACTGCGCGAGGCCGGTTTCAGCGACGTGAAAACGGTCCTCGGCCTTCCCCCCGGCGCCGACACTGGCCACGCCTGGGTCGAAATGCGGATCGGCGGCGAACCTTACATTCTCGAAACCACCACCCAAGAGCCCCCCAGGCCCCGCGCCCAGGCCGGCCCGCTCTATGACAGCCGGTACCCCACCATCGGCTACTTCGACAGCCGCGGGTTTCATGAGTCCCCCCGCTTCCCGCGCGCGCCGCGCCGCTGACCCCATGGATGCCTGTGCCCTCTTCAAAGTCATTCCGTTGCCCGCCGCAATGGAAATGCTCGACCACGCCTACCACCACGGGAAGCCGCTCTACCGCGAGCTGATCAATTCCCTGGCCCAGGTCCGGCGCACCCGGCCCCCGGTCGTGTTGAAAACCCCGCGCGCCGAGCGCCACCCCTGGATGATCGCCATGCTCCAGCAACCGCCATCCCTCCACCTCGCCTACCAGGTCGTCTCCGACTGGCTCCTGGGCACCCAACAACCCATGCTTCGCAAGTTCCTCGACACCCTGGGCATTCCGCACGATGGAACCGGCTGCGTCCAGTCTCTTGGCACTCCGCCCGACCCGGCGCCGCTCCGCAACGCCGTCAACCTCCTCCTCGACGAGTTCCCCGCCGCCCATGTCGCCATCTATTTGCGGGCGTTCAACACCATGCCCGAGGCGGGCTGGAAGGCTCTCGACGAATTGCTCGCCGCGGACCCGAGACTCGAGCTCAAGCCCGTCCTGCCGCAGCCTGCGTAGTGGGGGTTTGGCCCGGAAGGGCTGGAGCGAGTTGGGGCGTGTGCGGCAGAGTCCCGGCGGCGCCGGAACCGAAGCAAACGCCGCCCTTTCCCGGAGAGGTCCCTTGAACGCTCCGCCCAGGCGGAGCGGTCCAAAGCGCATTGCGCGGGCGGCGTTGCGCCGGAAGCGGGGCAATCCCGGAAAGCAGAAGGCCCCGGACCTTTCGGTCCGGGGCCTTCCAAACTGCTCTTGGCAGCCTCAGCAATTTCGTTGGATTAGAACGAGTAGCTGAAGTCCAGGATCAACGTGTGCTGCGTGCTGTCGTTGTTCGTGAACACGTTCTGCTCCACGTCGTCCTCGAAGCCGTCTGGTGCATCGAGGGCGTTGCCGCCGTCGGAGCTTGCGACGTCGAGGCGATACTCGAGCCGGGCCAGGAGGTTCTCCCAGATGTCGAAGCCGAGCGTCACCGTCCAGCTCCACATGTCGGTCGGGTTGGCGTAGAACGCGCCGCGCCAATCCATGTCGTTGAAGTTCTCGTTGTCAACGTAGTTGGCATCGAGGTCCTGGATGCGGGCGGTGCCGTCCCCATCATGGAAGTACTCGCCGCGGGTCGCCACGCTGAACACCTTGCTGAACTGGTATTTCGCGTAGAGCGCGCCGTACCACCAAGTGTCGGTGTTGTCGCCGTAGCCGACGATGTCGCCATTGTCGTTCGGGATGCCGTAGCGGTAGTTGCCGTAGGTCTTGCCAATCCCCGCGTTGAACGCCAGCAGCAGCTTGTCGTTGAACGCCTTGGGCTTCCACTGGCCCCAGATGTCCCACACAAACACGCCTTCGTTCTCGGTCAGGTCGTCGCCTTCGATTCCGTCGTTCTGGTCAGCATCATCGGGAATGCCGATGGCCGCCTCACCCTCAAAGCTGTAGATGAAGCTGTTGACGATGTCGGCGTTGCCACCGGGGGCATGGATCGCGATTTGCGCGGTGATCGCCTTGGCGAAATCGCCAGGGGCGCTCGTGCCGTTTTCGCCATCGTTGTCCACACCGTCCAGGTAGTTGCTGTCCGAGTTGTTCCAGCCGTTGACCAAGCCCAGTTTGACATCAATGATGTCGTTGAACTTGTAGGCCATCAGGAACCCGGTGTGAAACAGCGGAATCCCGTAGGTGAACGCATAGCTGCGGCTCACGTTCAGGTTCGCCGGCGTCTCGATCACTTCGTAGCCCAGCAGGGTCACGAATTTGCCGAACTTGAAGTCCAGCCCGTTGCCAACCGGCACGCGGAACTGCACGTAGGCCTGCTCCAGCGCGAAGTCGTCCGCAAAGTCTCCGGCATCGTTGTCGCCGAGGTACTTGGCGTCTTCGCCGAACATCAGGTCGATCCGGAAACCGGCCGCCCAGGTGTTCTCCTCGGGCAGCGCCTTCTCCAACGCAATCTTCACCTGATTGATGTTGAAGTCGTTGCTGTCCACGTCGAACTGGTGCGTGCGGATCGGTCCGGGCGTCCCGTTGATGCCCGAGTCGGTGCCGCCACCGTTGAAGTTGTACGAATAGCTCGCATCCACATAACCGCTGAGCACGATCCCCTTCTTGGCCGTCTCCACGTAGATGCCTTGGTCTTCAATGACTTTCTCCAGTTCCTTCACGCGCTTTTCGGCGTCCATCTCCTTCAGGTCTCCCCCGAAGGACACGTTCGCCGCCAGCGCCAAGGCCAGGAGAATGCCGCCGAATTTCAGCTTCATCATGTTCTCTGTCTCCTCTATCTTGGTTCTTCTCTTTGGCTCCCCGGAGCCGCGCCTCGCGGCGCTCCAAACTCCGGTTCTGCCTTGCTAACTTGGCGCGAGGTTATCGAGGGCGCGGAAACCGTCAACACTTTTTTTGAACTTCTTTTCGGCCCGGTGTAGCCCCCTTTTTCGGGGGCTTCGCACCCGAGCCGGCCCGCCTTCGCCATCGCTCGCGCTCCAGTCCCCCGCCCAACCGCCGCCGCCATGCCAGTTCCGACCGTTCCCGCGCGGCCTTGGAACCGCGCCCACCGCACGCGGAGGCGCTTCGGCGGCGCTGAACCAATTGGTCTCGACACCGCCGGCCAACGGAGTGAGCCCGCCGCAGGGTCCTGGGTTGTCCGGCTACCGTTTCGGCGCCAAATAGGAGCAGCGCCCGTCCGCCTGGAACACGTTCTTCGAGATCGGGATGATCTTCACATAGGCGTCCTGCCGAAAACCCGGCTGGTTCGTGTAAATCCCCATCACCCGGTCCAAATCCCGCGTGGCCTCCGCGGGGTTCGCCCCCCAGCCGTTGGGCTGGATCACCACCCGCGACCATCCCGCCGCAAGCGCCTCCCGCTCGGAAAGCTGCGCCGTAGCGCACGCGGCAAGCGCCACCGCGCCAACCGCCGCCGTCACCCAAGGTTTCATCCGCGCCTTCTGCGCGGATTTTTCCCCGCGCTCAAGCGGAATCCGCGCGGCCACCTCAACGCGTTTCGGGTGGCCGCGCTGCGCCATGTGTCACACGTTTCCGCAGCATGCCCTTGAGACGGCGGCGGGGGCGCGGCGTTTCCACCGCACGCCACCTTACGCCTGTTCCGCTGGATCGGTTCGATGGCCCGTCCGTTCGCACCCCCCCAGGAGCGCCCCGATATTCTTTGGCAACGCGCTCACCGCCTCCACCCGCCCTCCATCCGCCGGCGCCCAAGGAAACGCCACCCGGTGCGCATGCAACGCGTGCCGGTCCAGCAGCAAGCGCTCCGCCAGCCGCGGCGTCCAGCCCCCCCGGACAAACTCCAGATACAACCGCTCGTCCGGCCCGTAAATCTTGTCCCCCACCACCGGATGCCCCGCCCACGCCAGGTGCACCCGGATTTGGTGCAAACGCCCCGTGTGCAACCGCACCCGCAACAGAGTGAACCCCGGCGCCCGCCGCGCCACCCAATACTCCGTCCGCGCCGGGCGGCCCCATTCCGCCACCCCCTGTTTCAAGTGGATGGCCGACGCGGCCCGTTCGCCCAACCGCCCCAGGGGCGCGTCGATCATGCCGTGATCCCGCATCACATGCCCCCAAACCACCGCCAGATACTCCTTTTCAATCCCGCCGCGCATCACCAGTTTGCCAAGCGCGGACGCCGCGTCCGGGGTTCGCGCCACGAGCACCAGCCCGCTTGTCTCCCGGTCCAGCCGGTTCACCAGCGCCAGTGGCTCGCCCGGATACCGCCGCCGCAGCTCGCCGAGCAGCGTGGGCGCCGGCCCCGGCTTGGTTGGATGCGCC
>CAYSZK010000002.1:43563-80895 GCA_964435495.1 uncultured Verrucomicrobiales bacterium | reverse complement strand
GATGCGCCGGCTTGTCCACAATCAGCAGGCCTGGCGCTTCCACCACGGCCCGTATGTCCGCGGGATTCCCCTGGAGCTCTTTGGGCTCCCCCGCGCCTCCGGATGCCGCCAAGGAGTCCACCACGAGACCAGCTTAGTGCGCTGACCGGCAAAGAAGCATGCAAAATCGCGGAATAAAATGGCGCGAAACGAGGCGTGCCGGAAGGAGTGGATCGGATCGGTTCTCGACCCGAGGCGCAACGAAATGTTGCGCCATTTGGGAGGCCGCCCATTCGGGAGTCCGCAGTTGCGTTTCCCGCGCTTGGAGTGTAGGGACGGCTCCGATCATGGACACGTCCAAAGGCATTATGTACATCGCGACGGGGCAGCGCTTTCGCGATTTGGCCAGCCGGTCCGCCTCCAGCGCACGGCGGGTCATGCCGGACTTGCCGGTGTGCCTGGTTACGGACCAGGAGCCGCCCTTGGGGGGCATCTGGAACCGTGTCGAAGTCCGGCCCCAACTGGAATCCGACGCCCGCCGTCTCAGCAAGGTCGTGTACCTCACGGCGTCCCCTTTCGAGCGGACTCTCTTTCTGGATGCGGACACCCACGTCTGCGCGGATGTTTGCGATATCTTCCGATTGTTGGACCGGTTTGACGTCGTGGGCTCCCACGCGCCCTTGCGCCTCCAGCGCTTTGAGCGGAGCATCGACGCTTCGATCCCGGCGGCTTTCCCCATGATCAACGGTGGCGTCCTGGGATTCCGCCGGACGCCGGAGGTCTTGAAGTTCCTGGAAACCTGGGCGCAGCATTTGCGCGAGGATCCCGCAACCGGCTTCCTGCCGGACCAGGGCCACATGCGCGCCGCGCTGTACGCTTCGCGTCTCCAGATCGGAGTTCTGACACCGGAGTTCAATTGCCGCACGAATTACCCCGTCTTTCTCTGCGGCGAGGCCCGCATACTGCATGGACGCCGCAAGGATTTGCCCGTCCTGGCCGGGCTGTTGAACTTCACCACCGAAGCCCGCGTGTTCCCGCGCTGGATATTGCGCCTGCCCGCGCCGGTCATCCGCCTCCTGGCAGCCGTCCTGCGCACGAAAGCCGCCGTCCATCGCGCTGCCTTCCGGCGGCGCACTCGGGCGTCCTACCCCCGGTGAGCATCGCGCGCCGCGGTCGCGCCAGGACCGCGGGCCTCGTTTCGCCCCATTTTGTTCCGCGGATTTTGTCTGCAAACTTGCCAGACAGGACAGAGGTAGCGGATTATTCTCTGAGCGCCCGCCAAGTCAAGGCGGCCGACTGTTGCCACGAAAACCGGGCTGCGATCCGCAGCCCGGCAGCCACGCGCGCGCGTCCCCATTCCGGACGTGCTAGCGCCTCCCGCATCGCGTCGCGCCAGGCCACAACGTCCGGGGCCGGAATATAGCAGGCGGCGTCACCCGCGACTTCCCGGAGGGCCGGGATGTCCGAGCACAGGACGGGCGATCCGCACGCCAGCGCCTCCAGGACCGGCAGGCCGAAACCTTCGTAAAGGGAGGGATAAACAAACGCGGCGGCCCCGGACATAAGCGCGGGAAGGTCCGCGTCCTCCACCCGCCCCAGCAACCGTACGGAAGGCGGGACAGGCATTCGCACGGAGGCGCGGCAGACATCGAGGGGGGCGCCCGCGAGGACGAGGATACCGGGCCATTGCGCCGCGCCGCGCCAGGCGGCGAGGAGCGTGCCGAGGTTCTTGCGTGGCTCGAGATTGCCTGTGTAGAGGAGGTACGGCTGGTCCAGGGTGAAGGCGCGGCGCACCCGCTCGATCTCCGCGGGTCCCGCCGGGCTGAAGAGGGCGTCCACGCCGTTGGGGACGACCCGGATGCGCGGGATGGCGCGTGGCGCGTGCCGGGCGAGGCGTTCGCGGGAAAACTCCGAAACCGTGATTACGCGGAGGCACCGTTCCAAGAGCGCCCGGACCAGCACGCCATACCACGCCGCAAAGCCGGGGCGGAACCAAGCCGGGTGGTCGAGCACCGCGGCGTCATGCACGGTGACGACCTGGTCCCGAACAGCGATCGGCCCTGTGTTGCCGGGGCTCCACAGGCGCCGCCCCCGGAGCAGCCCCGGAAGGACGCACTGCTCCCACGCGTGGCCGCGGAGGCCGGGCGCGTGGGCGCGGGGCGCGGCGCGTTCCAGACCTTCGCCCATGGCCGCGAGCAGCGACCGCAGATAGCGCTGGACGCCACTGCCCGGCGCGCCGAGGGTCCGGCAGTTGACAAGGAATTCGGCCATGGCCGGGCAACCCTGGCCCATTCAAACCCACGGACCAAGCGCGAACTTTCAATTCCCTGGCGTCCTGGCCGCCGCCGTGGCGCTTGCACAGGGACCGGCTGTTTTGGTAAGCTTGGACCGTGAAAAGGGAGACGAGAAACCGGCGGGGCATCGCACGGACGCGGCTTGGAGCGCTGGTGGCGCCGCGCTCCCCTGTTTGGCGCAAACCCTGAGGCTTCCGCGTGTCGATCCTCCCCATGTCCCACCGCATCCACCGCCATCGCCGTCTGGACACCCTGGTGGGCGTGTCCCTGGCGGGCGATTGCGTGGTCCTCGCGGTTGCTCTTGTCCTGGCGTTTTGGATCCGGTTCCATTCGGAGGTAATTCCGCCCGGCGACCAGGCGGCGACCCCGGCGGTCCGCGACTACGTGACGCTAAAGATGTTCGGCGGCGCCCTGCTATTGGCTCTCATGTGGGCGCAGCGCCTTTACACCGGCAACACCTTGGTCCAGTTGCGGCACGTCTGCCGCATCGTGATCCTTTCCTGCGTTGTTTGGATCCCGCTGTTCACGGGGCTGGCGCTGACGTTCTACCTCAGGCCACCCGTGTCCCGATTGTTCGCCCTTGTGGCCGGCGGCACGCTGTGCCTGTGCCTGTTGGCGTGGCGGGTTGCCTTGGACCGGGTGCTGAAGCTCCCGGCTTGTGCGCGGATGCTTCGCAAGCACGCTTGGATCGTGGGTTGGTCGCCGGAAGCGGCCCGGCTGGTGGAAGCCATTCACAGGGATCCGCGGCATCCGTTCCTGTTGGATGCGCTGATCCGGACACCGGCCACGGTGGCTGGTGATGCGCCCGCCTTTGGCATGCCGCCCGCCATCGGCGATCTCGACGACATCGAGGCGCTTGTCCCGTCGCGCCGGCCCGACGCAATCGTCGCGGTGGAGTCCGCCTTGGACCATCGCTCGATTGTGGCGCTTTCCAACCTGTGCGAGAAAGAGTTCATTGATTTCAAGGTGGTTCCGACGCATTTCGACATTTTTGTTTCCGGGCTTGAATTGCAGAGCATCAGCGGCGTGCCCGTGCTCGGCGTTACCCGCCTGCCTTTGGACGCTTGGGAAAACCGCTTCATCAAGCGTGCCTTGGACCTGGCGGGCGCCTTGGTTGGCCTTGCGTTGAGTGCGCCGGTCACCGCGTTCCTGGTCTGGCGCATTCGCCGGGAATCTCCGGGACCCGCCTTTTACACGCAAATCCGGGTCGGCCGCGATGGCAGGCTGTTTCGGATGCACAAGCTCCGCAGCATGCACCTGAATGCGGAGCAATCGGGGCCGCAATGGGCCAAGGCCGATGACCCGCGCCGCTTAAAGATCGGGGCGTGGATGCGGCGCCACAATCTTGATGAAATCCCCCAGTTCTGGAACGTGCTTATTGGCGACATGAGCCTTGTGGGGCCCCGCCCCGAGCGCCCGGAGTTGATCGCCACCTTCAAGCACGAAATTCCCCACTACAACGCGCGCCACCGTTGCCGCCCTGGAATGTCGGGCTGGGCGCAAATCCACGGCCTGCGCGGCGACACCTCACTGGAGGAACGAATCCGGTTCGACCTCTTCTATCTGGAGAACTGGTCCCCCTGGCTGGACCTGCAGATTCTCATCCTGACGTTCTTTCGAAGCCAGAACGCCTACTAATTCCGCACATGACTCCGCGGCGCGGCGAGGTTCCCGGGGTCCTCGCCGTACCCATGATGATGGGCGTAATGGTAGTAATACTGGTGCCCCGGCCGTTGGGGCAGCCGGTTCAACACCACTCCGGTCACCGGTTTCCCGGAGCGCGCCAGCAAGGAGGAAGCGAATCGCGCCGCCCGCGGCGGCGTGGAGCGGGAGCGCACGACGAGCAGGGTCGCATCCACGGACTGCGCCAGGAAAAGGGAATCCCCGACGACATTGACCGGCGCCGTGTCCAGGATGACCCGCTGGAACGCGCCGGCGAGCGTCTTGCAGGCCCATTCCACCGCGGCGCGCTTGGAGAGGAGTTCGGCCGGAAGTTTGCGGGCACGGCCCGCGCCGAGAATCCAAAGCCCCTCCACGGGTCCCGGCACAAACCAGGCCTCCTCGGGCGCCTGCCCGGCAAGCAATTCGGCAAAACCGGGCCGCTCGTCGGGCAGGCCAAAATAACCCATGACGCTTGGGTGCCGCATGTCTGCATCCACCAGGAGCGTGTGGCCGTCTACCAATGCCAGGGCAAGCGCGAGATTGCAGGAACAGAACGTCTTGCCCTCCTTGGGCACCGCGCTCGTCACCATCACCAGCCGCCGGGGAGCCCCGTGCTCTCCCAAAAACAAGCTCGCGCGCAGCGTCCGGAAACCTTCCGCGGCTGGGGAGCCAGGATCCAACGCGGTGTCCGCCTGCCGCCTGCCGCTGTCAGGAATCGCGCCCAGCACGGGCAAACCCAGGAGGTTCTCGGCTTCGTCCACGGTCTTTACCGTTCGGAAAACCACTTCCGCAAAGCCGATGGAAGCCACAGCGAGAACCAGACCCAGCAACGCGGACGCGCCAAGGATCACCCGTGAGTCCGGAAAGGACGGGCTGGAGGGCTTGCGGGCATCTTCGACGACCCGGATCGACGAGGGTTCCGCCGAAGCGGCAACCGTCGCCTGTTTGAGTCTCTCCAAGACCTGCTCGTACAGCGTGCGATTGGCCTGGGCCTCCCGTTCGAGCATCCGGTAGCGGATCGCCTGGTCTTCCACGCCAATCTTCGTCTGTTCCTGATCTTGGACCGCCTTCTCCAGAGTGGATTCGACGCCACGCGCCGATTCCAGCGCGCGCATCAAAACCTCCGGCATCCGCGCAACCGCCGCGACCAGATTCGCCTTGGATTCCTTCAAGCGGCCCTGGGCCTCCATCATGCGCGGGTGCTTGGACCGGTACCGCTCGCCGAGAACCGCGATGTCGGCTTCCTGGGACGTCACCTGGCCGCGCAGATTCTGCACCGTCGGATCCTCCGCCACGCTGGGCACCGTCAGAAGCCGGTCGAGCAAATCCGGAACGGAACCTCCCTGCAAGAGCGTTTCCAACTGCCTCAAATCCGCCTCGATCTTCAGACGCCGCGCCCTCGCTTCGGTCTCCGTTTGCCCCAGCTCCTGCAACCGCGCGCTGGCGATGCCCGATCCGCCACCTTCCACGTCGGTGGTCTGATGGGTCCGCTTGAAAGCCTGCAGCGCTTGCTCGGACTTCTCCAATTCCGCCCGCAGCCGGTCCGCCTCGCGCCGCAAGAAGGTTTCCGTCTGTTCATACTCTCCGACTTGGCGCCCGCGTTCAACCGCGAGAAAAGCCTGAATCAGGCCGTTGGCCAGCCGCGCGGCGTCCTCAGGGCTTGCATGCGTGCAAAGGACCGAGAACAGGCGGGTGCTCCGGATGTTTTCCACCCGGAACATTTTGCGAAGCTTCTTGATTTCCTGCTCCCGCCCCAAGCCCTCCACCCCGGGCGCTTCCGTGGCCGCCAAGGCTTCCAGCACATTGTAGGCCACCATCGCCCGCTCGAATGTCCGAATGTCTTCCGACGCGATCCTTTCGGAGGCCACCCCGGGCAGTCCGGCGGCGGCCGTGTTGCCGCGCACCTCCACCAGGGCGGCGGAAGAATAAAGGGGGGTCGCGGTCTTGAGAAAAAAATAGCCGCCGCCCAGGCACAACGCCGGAAACAGCAGAAACAGCCACCACCGCTCCATCAGCAGGTGCAAAACATCCTGGATGTCCACCGACTCCGGACCGCCCGCCTCGAACCGACCGCTGCCCGGTTGCACGCTCAAAAAATGCTCTCCGGAACCGTGATAATGTCACCCGGCAGCACTTGGAACCGGGGTTCCTCGGAATCCGTTGCCATGCGTTTGGCGTTGACCCGGAGCACCTGCTCCCTGCCTTGGGTGGTCCGTTTCACGCTAACACGGCCTTGATCCGCCATCCGAAGAAAACCGCCCGCCTGGGCGACCGCGCCAAGCAAGTCAATCTGGCCGCTTTCCCCAACGGCGTAAGAGCCCGGCGTCCGGACCTGGCCCAGGATCACGTACTCGCGCTTCACAAACTCGAGCACGACCACGGTCACCTGCGGACGCACGAGGTAGTCCTTGTCGTAGAGCGCCCGAATGAGGTCCGCAGCCTCCCCGGCGGTCTTCCCGCGAAGCGTCACTTTACCCAGTAACGGCAGGTTCGCCTGCCCCGCCTCGTCCAGGCGCGGGCGGCTCGCCAATTCCGGCTCGCGAAAAACGTCCACCTGAATCACGTCGCCCGGACGCATCCGGTATCCCGCGGGCACAACCGGAGTGGCCGGCGTCTGCACCCCTGGACCCGACGGCGCTTCCGCGAAGGCCGAGCCGTCCGGCGAGGGGGCGGGAGGAGTCTGCGCGATGGCGCCCCCGGGCAGGAACACACCCTGGAGCAAGCCGGCGGCCAATGCCAAATACCACGTCTGCTTCACTTGCCGTTCTCCACCCTAATGCTCAAAAACGCCAGTTGGCGGAAACCTCGGCTTGTTGGGAGACTATGTCGCCGCTCTCGTCATCCCCGATTCGCTCCCGCAGGCGCCATCCCAAATCAATGCCGAGGTGCTCGCCGACGCTCCACGACAAGGATGGGCCAATCCCCCAGTTCCGGTCCGTCAGCCCGTCCCGGGTGCCACCCTCGTAAACCGCAAGCTGGTAGCCGGCGCTCAGAGACAGGCTCAGCCCGGCGCCAAACGCCTGCCGGACGCCACCGTCGAAGCCGTACAAGATGCGGTCCGTTTCGCCGTCGGCTCCCGACGACCGGATGTCCTCAAACGCTTTGACGAAGAACCGGGTTCCCTGGGAAGGCGCGAAGCTGGCCGCAATATCGAAAACGCCCTGCGGCCCTTCCGCGCCGCCGCCCTGCCGGAACTGAATTCCGCCGCTCGCATCGACCGCCCACTTCTCGGAAGGATTGTAACCGGTATGAAGAAAAAGGGATTCCGCCACACTCATGCGCCCGGAGCCCGACAGCCCCGCGCTCAAGCCCGCGCCCACGCCCCACGCCAGTTTTTCGCTGATATGGTGGTTCCACGACACCCGGTCCGACCACCGGAAGGAATCCGACCCGTCCTCCTCGTAAATGCGGATGTCCTGGCGCAACGTGTTCGCGAGGCTGGTCTTCGGTCCAAGCTGCACGGACGTTGCCAGGGAGGATTCGAAAATGTGCCGGCTGGGGGCGCCGCCGGCGTCAAAATCAAGTCCCGCCGCCCGCGCGTACGACTGCGTGAAGTCCATCGACCACCGGCTCCACGCGCGGTTCACTCCGAATTGCAGGTCCTGCGAGAAGCGCATCTCTTCAGGACCGCTAAGGTACATCTGCAGTTTCGGCGAGTAAGAAAGGTAGGCCCCGGCATCCGCCGATTTCGAGTAGGTAGCCTTCACCCCGCCGCCCGCGGAGACGGAAAACGCCCCTTCCGCTTCCCCCTCGCCGGTCACGTTGGAGTCCCATTCCCCGCCCGACCGGACGGAGACGCCGACTCTCCACGGCCGCTGGGCGTCTGGGTTGGCGAGTTCCGGCGCCACGGTCTGGCGTACAACCCCAGGCGCCACAGGTTCTTCCCGCACGGCGATGTCCGCCAGCCCGCGCATCGCCGGTCCCGATGAGTGGTCCTGCCCGGCAGCTCCCGCCACCCAAGCCAGCGCCGCAGCCACCGCCAAGGAGAGAGGGCGCGCTCCGCAACAACCGGCGTGGTTTAAAATTGCCATAGCCTCCATGATTAACGAAACCCCTTGGGCATGTCAAGCTGGCGCTTGCCCCGCTGTCCCTCCCCCCGAATCACCACGATGCGGATGAATCCGCGCCAACGGGCGCGTGGGGCGGGCAGGTAGCCGCCAGACAAGGCCGGACGCGGGTCAAGAAGGCGTTTGGAGGACCCTGGGGGAGGCCGGAAGCCGTCAGGAGTGGGGTTTCCCGTCTTCCCGTTTCCCGCTGGCCGCCCGCCTGGCCCGGGCCGCCGCAAGCACGCCAAAGGCGGCGTCCGCCGCAAGGAACGGCAGCCAAACCGACAGCCACGCGCAAGGCAGGATATAGCGGGACGTAGGCACACCGACCGCCAACCAGGAAATACAGGCCAAGGCCGCTGGAAAAACAACGACCGCCAACGCCTGGGCGCGGCCTGCCGCCGCCACCCATGCGCACCCGGCCGCCGCGCAGACTACCGGCCACGACCACGCCAGCCGCGGCAATCCTACGGGTTCGGGCGCTTGTAACCCAAGCCAGGCGGGAACCAGGGCGTTCGCACCCTCCAGGGCCGTGTTGAGCGGCCCATCCCATCCACCGCCCGAGAAATCCGGCGGGTTGCCTCGAAAGTGCATCCTGGCCATCGTCGGCCTGACCTCCTTGACAACCGCGAGCGCCGCCTCCTGCTCGGGTCCTATCAGCCGGCCTAAAACCCGATCATCCGCCTCATTCAAGGCCTCCCGCCGGGCCACCTCCTCCAGCCAGCCGGGTTTGGCCCCCCACGGCAAAGCCATTCCAATCGCCAGCCGCTTCAGCCCGACCCCCCAGAACGCCAGTCCCCCACGGACCATGCCTTCGCGGCCCAGCTTTCGAACGATCGCCGCGCCCTTAATATGGTCATCCGGCAGCACGGCGGGCAACTGGGCTTCACGGCTTCGCTTGTACGAAGGAGTGAACAACCCCAAAAACCTCCGGTTGACCCAAGCGTAATTCATGCCGTAGCCGCGGGCTTCCTGAATGTGCGGCGCCAGGCGCTCCCGAACATTCCCTGCGCCTGGGCCGGCGGCTTGCACCCACGGCAATGCGGCCCCAGCCAACATGCGCGCACCGTCCGCTGACGGCATGAGCCAAAGCAGGAAGCCCGAAAGCAGGACCGAACACGCCGGCGGCAGCCAGCGCATGGCGCCCCGGAAAAACGCGAGCCCCGCCACCACGCCCGCCAGACCAATGGCGAACGTTGCCATCTGGGGTTTGACCGCCACCGTCCCAATTCCCAAGGCCATTGCCGCCAACGCGCGCCCGCCCGCCAGGCCCCTCAGCGGAAACACGAGCGCCACCGCCGCGGTCGCGCCCGCCACGGCAAATGATTCCGGAAGCACGAAGTGCTCAAAGACGAGCGTTCGCGGCAGGATGGCCGCCGCCAGCGTTGCGGCGGGCACGATGATCCGGCGCCGGGCGCCCACATGACCGGCAATCCACCCGGCCAGCAGCACGGCCCCAAGGCCAAGTCCGTGTTGGATCACGGGAATGACCCGCGACGGCGCCGCCGGCAGCGCCTGAAGCGCAAGCAGGAAGAGTGGATATATTCCGAGCCGCTTGGGATGGAAGGCAATCGACCCGCTCTCCGTAAATCGAACCGCCGTGTCGTAATTGGTGCGCGTGTCCCCCGCCAGGAACGCGTCCGGGTAGGCGGCCAACATCCCGAGCCTGAGGACGGCCCCAACGAACAAGCCTGGGAGGGATAGGAGCAGGCACTCCCGAAAGCTGAACGCCGCCGCGGCCTGGGCCGATGGGCCGGAGCCTGTTTCTTCGCCAGAGTGCATCATGCCTTGCCTCCCTAGCCGCCGCCGGCCAAGAAGGCAATCCCCCAGCCGCCCGTGTCGCCAGGATGGCCAGGCACGACCGGTTGCTGCCTTGACTTCCCGCGCCCAGCTCATACCCGTGGCCAATGAGCGATTTTGTATGGCTGAGTTCTCCCGTGCCTCCCGCTCCCGTCGCGGCGGCCCTGCGCGGAATTCACCGGACCAGCCCGCCTGATGTGGATGTGTTTTCCGGGACTTGGGGAACACTTGCGGCCACCCGAAATCACTATCCCGGATTCGCGGTGTGGGACACTCCCAGCCATTTGGCCGTGGTCGTGGGCGGCCCGGTCCTCACCTTTGCCGTCCCGGAGGCCGGGCCGGGCGAAGTGGCGCACGCCGCCACGCGGGCCATTGCCGAGCGCCATCTCGGCGGCGCGATCCGATGGGAGGAAGACCTCAGCGGCCCATTTGCGTTTCTGATTTTGGAGAAGAGCGGTGGCGCCGCGGCCTGCGTCACCGATCTGCTCGGGAGCATTTCGGTGTTCCGTTCCGAGGGCCTGCCCGGCCTGGCCTTGGGCACCCACCCTGGGGCGCTGGCCAAGGCGGCGGCGGCAACGGCGCGGGACCCTGTGTCGATGGTGGAATTCCTCCTGGCCGGAAGGGTCACCTATCCGTTCACGATGTTCCGCGACTTTCGGGTGCTCGCCCCGGCCACCCGGCATGCCTGGAAAGGCGCCGCGCAAGGGTTCCGCCCAGGCCACACGGCTTACTGGCAGCCGCTGGAAGGCGCTTGCGGCATGTCCATCAGGGATGCCGGGGCGTTCATTCGGGAAGGGATGGCCGGCCACCTCCGGTCCGTTGTGCGTCGGGCGGGCCGAACCGCTGTGTTCATGAGCGGCGGAGAAGATACGCGGTCTGTGGCGTTGCTGCTGCCTCCCGAATGCGGCGCCACAGCGATTACCTTCGCGGATTCGCGGAATCGCGAGGCGCGCCTGGCCGAGAAGGTGGCCCGCGTGCTGGGCTTCCGGTTCGAGTTCCATCCGCGCGATCCGGACCATTATGCGGCCACCCTGCCTGGGGCCGCTGATCTGATGGGTCCGGGCAGGCTTTACTTCCACTGCCATGCCTATGGCCTGCACATCGCGTGCGGCTTGGCCGATTACGGAGCGGTCTTGGGCGGGTTCCTCGCGGACACGCTTTTCAAGGCGCGGTTCATTCTTAAACTGATCCCGCGCAAGGGGATGCCTTTCATGCCGCATATCGCGGTTGCCGCCGCCAACCCCCCCGCGCTTCGAGGAGCGGATATGTATCCAGCGGCCATCCTGCGAACCCTTGAAGAGCGGCGCAACGCCCATTTCGAAAGGATACGGGAAATCCGCCCTGTTTCCGCCGCCGAATGGTTTAACTTCTGGCCGCTCGCCTGTTTGAGTTCCTCAGGTACTTTCGAGGGCAACCGCCGTCTCTTTCGCGGCTGCGAGCCGTTTCAATGTTCGGAGGCCATCAAGGCCGCGGCATTCGCGCCACAGGAATGGAAGCTAAACCGGCGTCTCTACCTCGCGGCCTTCGGACCCCTTCTCCGGCGCACCCCCTGGCTGCCCCACGCCGAGGGGCACCTTCCCGGGCTCCCGTGGTACGCCAATTTCCTGCCCCAGGCGGCGGTCTGGGCCGCGCGCCGGATGGCCGCCAAAGCCGGCAGGGTTCGCGGAGAACAGGGCTCTTGGTCGGATTGGAACCGGGTCCTCCGCTCGGACGCGTGGTCCCGCGCCAAGGCCGCCTACCGGAATGGCCTGGATGAGGTTGCCGCCATCGTGGGCCAGCCACCCCCGGCGGACGACCGGCTGACAAACGTGCAAAGGGTCCAATTGCTTCAGGTTTGTTACGAACTCGCCGCCGCCCGCGGCAAGTCCGCCGCTTGACCAAGCCGCCTCAGCGCGCCCACGGAACGGCGCGCCCGAGCCAATCCTCCAAGCGCGCCACCTCCCCCGCGTACAGCGCGCGCAGCCGTTCCCACGCCGCGGCGCTCGGGCGGTATTTCCGGCCGCCGCCCAGACGCGTCCCGAACGAGCGGAGCGCACGGCCCGCCGCGGGGAAACGCCAAGCCATGCCAAGAATCCAGTCCGGGGTCGCAAACTCGTTTACACGCCGCTCCAATCCGGTGAACCGGTGGTCCGGGTCCACTCCGATGTGCCGGCAGGCGGACGCCAGGCCGGACGCACCCCCGGCCACAATATCGATTTCGTAAATAAGCACGAGAAGGCGGTCCCGGCCAAAAACCCGCGCAAACTCCGCCAACTGGGCCGCGTAGAGGCCCCGCGTCCACAATGCCCGCCAATGGGGAGCGCCTGGTTCAAAATGCCGGTCCAGGTCCCCGCTTGGGTCCAACCGCCCGGTATGAATCAGGTGGTTCACGGCGGAGACCGCGCGATCCGCGGGGTCCCGCAACACGGCTATCAACCGCACACCGGGCAGCGCGCCGTGGATGCGCTCCGCGATGCCGTCCGCGCCTGGCCAGCGTGGATCCGCTTGAGTCCAAAGGTAGGATGGCGTCTTTTCACCTACGGCCAGGGCCGCGCCCGCGCCGCGAAACAGGCTCGCGTAGTAGTCCAACCCCCGTTCGAACGCCTCACGCCGGTCAAAGAAATGGAGTTCCTCCCCGGCCATGTGCACATCGGGATGCGTTCCCAGCAGCGACGCCAGCCACGAGGAGCCGCTCTTCTGGGCGCCAAGGACCAGAAACGTGGGAAGGCGGCCCGCATCACGCCCTTGCCTCATCATTCCGTCCTGCTACACGACTCTTGCATATTGAACAAACCGAATCGGACCCCTCCTCCCGGCGCGGCGCCGGCAAACCCTGCACGCGCCATGCATCGGCTCAAAGCCCAGTCCGCCCGTGCCGTGCTCTGGGCCGCGGTCAGGCTATGGGTTACCCAGGGATGGGAGTTCCTCGTGTTCGTGATTGTCTCCAGGCAACTCGCCCCCGCCGACTTCGGTACGATTACTTTCGCTTCCGCCATACTGGCCATGCTTCGCATCATGATCGAAGGCGGCATGACCACCATGATTGTCCGGGCGCCGTCCCTCACTCCCCTCCTCATCAATACAATCTTTTGGACCAACGTCGCCATCGCCGCGGTCCTGGCTGGCATTGTGGCCCTCGCCGCCCCCGCGATCGCCTCGGCATGCAAGGTCCCGATGGTCGCGGAGGTTCTCCCCTGGCTCGCCCTGGGCATGCTCTTTCAGGGACTCAGCGAAGTCCAGCGCGGCCTGCTGCGCCGGAATATGGAGTTCCGATTGCTCGCCATGCGTTCGTTCCTTGCCGCCCTGACCGGCGGCATCTTCGGCGTCGTGATGGCCTTTCGCGGCTTTGGCGTCTGGAGCCTCGTCGCACTCCATCTCACCGGCGGCGCCGCCGGAACGGTTCTGCTCTGGAGCGTGCGAACTTGGGCGCCGGCCATGGAGTATTCCTGGACCCAACTCCGCGGCATCATGAACTTCAGCCTCCTCGTCCTGGCGGAAGCGTTTGTGCAGGCGTTCGCCCGGCGCCTTGACCATCTCCTCGTTGGCGGTTGCATGGGAACCGCGTCGCTTGGGCTCTTCAGTTCGGGCCAGCGCCTGGCCAATGGAATCAAGGGCCTGTTCCAAAGCGCCCTGGGCTCCGCCGCCCTGCCCGCGTTCGCCAAGGTTCAGGACGACCCCGAACGGCTCCGGCGCGCCGTCATCACCACCACCCGCCTCTCGGCGGCGACGATCCTGCCCGCCCTGGCCATCGCCGCGATCGTGGCGCGGCCGCTTATCGAAATGCTCCTTGGTTCGCGGTGGGCCGGCGCCGCTGTCGTTGTCCAGGCAACCGCCGTTGCCACCGCCATCACCCAGGTCTTCCGCGTGTCCCGCAGCGCCCTCCTCGCCTCTGGCCACGCCGGCCGCAACCTCCTTCTTCAGGTCGCGGGAACCATCGCAAGGGCCATTGCCATCGTCACTTTTGCCCCGGCCGGCCTGCCCTCCGTGGCCCTCGCGCTGGTTGCCGTTGAGGTCTTGGTCCAACCCCTGGACGCGATCTACGCCCGCAGGAGGCTCGGCCTGAAATTCTCCTCGCTGATTTCGGCCTCGGGCCCGCCCATTCTCACGACGCTCCTGGCAAGCGGCGCCGCGGTGGCGGTCCTGGCTGCTTTGCCGGGAGCCGCCGCCCCGCTTCAGGTGGCGCTCCCGGCCCTCACGCTGATCGCAGTTCATATTGGAGCCTTGGCGGTCTTGAAGCCAGACCGGCTCTCAGAAATCGAGTCCGTCATCCGTCTTGCTTTGAAAAGGCCCGCCCATGCGGGCAACCGAAAATCAAACCCGCCGCCTGGCACACCATGAACTCCCCATTTTCACGCCCTGTCTTCATCCTGGGAAGCCCCCGGTCCGGCACCACGCTCCTGCGCTCCCTGATCCACGCCCACCCCGCTTTGTGCTGCGGCCCGGAAACCCACTTTCTGGTGGACCTCGCGAAGATTGTCGGCCCCTATTGGAAAAGGATTGAACGCTTCGGTTTCCCGCGCCGGTTCTGGACGGAACGGATCGCGGCGTTTCTCGCGGGCTGCCATGAGGCCTACGCGCACCAGCAGGGCAAGGTCCGGTGGGCCGACAAGACGCCGGCCTACTCTCTTTGCCCCGACTTCCTGCTGGAGCTTTTTCCCGACGCCCAGTTTCTCCATATCATCCGGGACGGCCACGATGTGGTCGCGTCCCATTTCAAACGGTGGGGCGCCCGTTCGGCCCTTGCCGCGGCGTGCCGGGTCTGGCGCAGCCACGTCGAGACCGTGCTGGATTTCCAGCGGCGCCATCCGGGGCGCGTCTTCGAACTCCGCTACGAGAAGCTTGTTGCCGATCCCGAAGATGTCCTTCGCGCCGTGCTCGAATTCCTGGGGGAACCCTGGGACCCCGCCCTTCTGGCGGGCCGCCTCCCGCCCGCGGAGGGTGCTCCCTCCGCGATTGGGCGCATGCCCGTTGAGGGGCGGCCGATTCATCAGGCAAGTGTCGGCTGGGGACGCCGCCTCCCCTTCTATCCTTTTCGGCTCGCGTTCTGCCTTTTTTCCGGCAGCCTCAACCAGAAACTCGGATACCGGCCCTTGTGATTTTCTTGTGATTCTGCAGACCTTTCGATTCCTGGATGCCGTCCGTCGTACGCTTGCCGAAGACAGGCGGCGGGCGCGCGAGCTGGCGGCAACCGGCCCGGCCGCGCCGCCCCGCGTGCCCTCGGCCTATCCGGGCCTTCAGAGCCCCGTGTTTGTGGTGGGCGCCCCACGCTCCGGAACCACATTTGTCGGCGATTGCCTCGCCCGCCTGACCACGGTCTCCTATCATCACGAGCCCATCGCCGCCAAGCTTTGGGCGCGTGACCTGCACCAGAACCGGCTCGCCCGTTCGCGGGCCGCCCGCATGTACCGGTTGCTGTTCCGCGCGCTTTTGGGCTGGAGGCAGCGTTCGCTGCGGTTCGTGGAAAAGACCCCACTCCACTGTTTCTTCATCCCGTTCCTGGCGGCCACCTTTCCGGGTTCCCGGTTCCTGCATCTCACCCGCGATGGCCGGGATGCGGCACTTTCCCTTGCGGAGAAACCCTGGTTCGCCCAAGCCAGCGCCTGTTCCGGGCGCATGGAACCGGGCGGCCACCGCTACGGTCCGTACGCCCGCTTCTGGGTCGAACCCAATCGCGCCGCCGAGTTTGAGTCGGCTTCCGACCTTCACCGCTGCATCTGGACTTGGCGGCTTCACGAAGAGGCCGCCCGCGAGGGGTTCGCAAGGCTCCCTCCCTCCCGTATCCTCCATCTGCGGTACGAAGAGATCATGGCCGGCCCCCGTTCCGCGGCTGAGGCCATTCTCAACTTCCTGGACGATCCCCGCGCCGGCGGGGAGCCCGCCTTCCGTGCGGCCATGGAACGCGCTTCGGCCTCCAGCGTCGGCCGGTGGAAAACCGGTTGTGGCCCGGACGAACTCGCGCTCATGCATCGGGAAGCCGGCGAACTTCTCCACGAGCTCGGGTACGGTTCGTGACCATGACACCCGGCCGGACGCCTCCCTTCTTTGTCGTCGGCTGCGCGCGGTCGGGCACCACGCTCATGGCTTCCCTCCTCGCGGGCCATCCCGAGGTTTGCATGACGCCGGAGACCCGGTTCATCAACGAAATCTGGCTGCAACGCCAGCGGTGGGAGCCTTTGACCCACCCTGGCCGCCGTCGCGAAGCCCTCGCCGCCATCCTCGCGCTGCCCGCGTTTGCCGCGATGGGCCTGGACCCCGCGCGCTTCGTCAAAGCGGCCGAGAACGCGGCGCCGACATGGTCCGGACTGTTCCATGCCTGGTGGGAGACCTTCGCCGAAACCTGCGGGCGTCCGCGGGTCGGCGAGAAAACTCCCCACCACATCCTCCACCTTCGCGATATCGACCGCCTGTTCCCGGGCTGCCGCTTCATTCTCATGGTCCGCGACCCGCGTGCCGTCGTCAATTCCCGGCGGCGCCTGCCGTTTTCCTCGGGCTCCATCGCCGGGGACGCGGAGGTCTGGCGCCACGCCCACCGCAAGGTCCGCACCTCAGGACCTGCAAACCCGGCCAACGTCCTGCCCGTACGGTACGAAAGCCTGGTGAGCGAGCCCGCCAGCGTCATGCGGGAAGTCCTCGGCCACCTCGGCCTCCCACCCAGCGCCAACGCCGTGCCCCTTTCCGGCCGGGCCTTGGCGATGCTCGCCTCAGAGAGCGAACCGTGGAAACAGAAGGTCAGCGGGCCGCTCGACCCCACCCGCGCCCAAGCGTGGCGCGAGGAACTGACAACCACCGAAATCCACACCATCGAAGCGGTCGCTTTCGGTGAGATGGGGCGCCTCGGATACCAGCCGCTTCATGACGCGGCCCGGCTGCGGCTTGCGGGACTCGCCATCCGTGCCCGTTTCCTTGGACCGCGCCTCCACAACCGGTTGCTCACCCGGTTCGGATTCCCGCGGATTCCCATTCGATGACCACGAATGCGCAGCTTGCCATCGTGAGCCAGCCCGCCCACCGGTGGTCCGCGCGCAATCCGTTCGTTTCCCTGCTCTGCCGTAATCTCGCCTCCCAGGGCGCCCGCATCCTGGAGTTCAGTCCCCGCCGCGTGCTCACCGCCCCCTTCGACATCTGGCATATCCACTGGCCGGACGGGCGCCTCAACCGGCGCCTCCCCGCCGCCTGGACCAACTCGGCGCTGTATCTCCTTCTCATGGACCTCGCCCGTGCCAGGGGCGTGCGCATCGTCTGGACCGCCCATAACGCCGGCTCCCATGAGGTGCGGCATCCGCGCCTTCAGCGGTGGTTCTGGCCGCGATTCATCGCCCGGCTCGACGGCTGGATTTCCCTGTCGGAAGCCGGCGCGCAAGAGTTGCGGCGCCATTTTCCCGCGCTCAGCACAGTTCCCCAATGCGCCGTCATCCCCCACGGCCACTACCGGGATATCTACCCGCCCGCGGAACCTCCCGAAACCGCCCGCGCCGCCTTGGGACTCGATTCCCGGCGCCCCCTGATTCTTGCCTTTGGGCAGGTCCGCCCTTACAAAGGGCTCGTCCCGCTCATCGAGGCATTCCATCGCCTGCCTGGGCCCGCGTCCCTCGCCGTGGTTGGCAGCCCAGTCCATCGCGAAACCGCCCGTGCCGTTGAACTCGCCGCCGCGCGCGGACCCGGCGTCATCCTGGACCTTCAGGAGGTGTCGGTCGAACGAGCCAGCCTGTGGTTCTCGGCTGCCACGCTTGTCGCCTTGCCCTACGCCGCCATCCTCAATTCAGGCGCCGCCCTCCTCGCCTTGTCCATGGACCGCCCCGTCGCCGTCACAAACTCCCCAGCGATCCGCGAGTTGCAGCAGGCGACAGGCCGGGAGTGGGTGCGCCTTCTCAAGCCGCCCCTCAACCCGGACGAACTCGGCTTGGCGCTGGACTGGGCGTTGCAAAGCGGCAGGCCCGAACACTGCCCGCTCACCGCATTTGACTGGCCCCGCCTGGCGGCCGCCACCATGGAATTTTTCAGGAAAGTCCGCGCGGCCCCGCGCATTCGGACCCGCCCAGCCACCGCCGGACGCACACCTTGATCCGTTCGGCCGCGCCAAATCCGGCGAACACCTGAACGCACCAGCGCATCAACGTTGGGAGGCGCCGACGGAGCGGCAACCCGCTCGCCAGGCCGGCCGCCAGGCCTCTCCCCGCCAACTCCACCTTCCGCCAACCGGCGGGCTGCGCTTCCGCCCGCAAAAAAAGAACGCGGGCCGTGAGCCAACGCCTGCCCCCAGGCCCCATGCGTTCGCCGTGCCGTTTGAGCATCGCTTGATACCCCGCCACCCGACGTTCGCCCGCGGTGGTGATCCGTGGCCCGCCCGCCAGGTATAAGCGGCAAAGGACATCGCCCAGCAACCCGACCCGGCCGAATTCGGCCAGCCGCATCACGAAGTCCCAGTCCTGGCAGGCGGGAAGGTCAACCGCCAGCCTGAGATCGCGAACCGGGCCGCTCCACCGCACAGTCAAAAGGGAGAATGACCCAAAAAAGTTGTCGTACGCCAGCCACCGGCGCGCCCAGGCCTCTTCGAACCGCTCGACGGTTTCCGCCAGGCCTGCGTTAAGCCACCGTGCGCAGGATACTCCCACCGCTTCCGGATGAGCCTCCAGCCATTGCAGCTGGGCCGCCATCTTCCCTGGAAGCCACTCGTCATCATCGTCCAGAAACGCCAAATACGCCTGGTCCACCCGGTCCAAGGCGGCGTTCCGCGCCGCCCCGGCCCCGGATGGCGGGTCCAGCCGGATATAGGCAGGCCGCAATCCCGACGCCGCCACCCGCTCCCCAACCAGCGCCGACCCGTCGTCAACCACCCATACTTCGTTTGGTTGCACGGTTTGCCGCGCCACCGACCGCAGGGCCCGCTCCAGCAAACCGGGCCGGTCCCGCGTGGGAATCACCACCGCGTAACCCCGTGCCGTCCGCCCGGCGATCATGGTGCGCCCTTCCCGCGGGCCGCGCCTTGGGTGTGCGCCGCCACGAATCGGGCCATGCGCGCACGGAAAACCTGGCTCGAAAACTCCCGCGCGCGCGCCTGGCACGCCTCCGGGCGGAAAGCGTCCGGCGCCTCATCGACCCGCCGGATCGCGGCCGCCAGGGAAGCGGCATTTGGTTGGTCAAAGAAGGCGCCCGTGGCGCCGTCCACAACCGTCTCCACCACGCCGCCCCGGCGCAACGCCACCACGGGCCGCCCGGCGGCGTGCGCTTCCAGCGGCGTAATTCCAAAGTCCTCCACACCCGGAAACACAAGCGCCCGGCATCTCGAGAAATAGTCGCGCACCACCTCGCGCGGTTGCCACCCCAGAAACGTCACGGTTCCGCCGGCCCGCGCCCGCAGCCGAAGGGCCTCCGGCCCCTCCCCGATCACAATCAACCGCCGGCCCAGCCCGTTGAACGCCTCCACAGCAAGCCCAACATTCTTGTACGGCGTGAGCTGGGACACCAGAAGGTAAAAGTCTTCCGCCGGACGCGGCGGGACGAAGGCATCGTCGTCCACCGGCGGGGGCACGACCTCCGCGTCACGCCCATAGCACCGCCGGATGCGCTCCCGCACAAACGCCGACCCGCAGGCAAAGGCGTCCACCCGCGAGGCCGCCGCCTGGTCCCAACGCCGCAGTCCCGGCGCCACCGCCTGAAACACGGCGCGCCCCGCTGCTCCCATCGGAACGGCCGCCCCCGCCAGGTAGTCCGCCTCCATGCCCCACAAATACCGGGGAGGCGAATGGCAATAGCACAGCAGCCGCGCCTCCCGCGGCACCCGGATGCCCTTCATCAGCGCCGCGTCGCTCACCACCACAAGGTCCGCCTCCGCGCGAAGGGACCGGACGGCCAGTGGGTGCAGCGGAAGAAGCGCCGGATACAATCGACGCGCGCCGGGCACGCGCCCCAGCCAGCTCTCCCGAATGTCCTTTGCCGCCAGCACCGCGGGCAGCCGGCCGCGGTCCGCCACCAAGGTGTGGATGGGCGCCTCCGGCCACATCGCCGCAAGGTGCGCCAAGACCCGTTCGCCGCCGCGAAAGGTCACCATCCAGTGGTGCGCCAACGCCACTCCGCAGCCGCCGCTCATGGGCTCCTCCCACCCTTCGTGCCAGGCGCAAGGATCACCAGGCTCGGGGACCGCCCCAACCGCCCGCGGATTTCGCCCGAGGCTGTCACTTTCCATCCGCAGGGCGAGGTGGCGGTTTCCAACCCAAGGGGAATGCTGGCGGCGCCTTCTCCGTCCAGGACAACCGCCGCCGCGCGCCACGCGCGTCCATCTGCCGCCGCGCCATCGGGGGTTGCCACCCGGAAACCCTCCGGCTGGGAGGCCGGATGCCCCCTGCCGCACGGGTCCACATAAATCACCAGCCGATCCCCCACGCGGAAACCCGCCGTGCACGGCGCCTCCACGTCCAGGGTGAACCCGGCGCCACTTGCCCGTCCCGCCTCCCACGCCTCCACCCTCCCCGGTCCCAGCCATTGGGCGAGCGCGGCCACAACACGTCCGCTGCCGGTCTCACGGTCCCCGTCGACCAACCCCTTGCCCTTGGGATCACTCCATGGGTAATAGAAGAGCTTGTGCGCGTCCGGTTGTGCCGCCCGGCGAAGCCCCCACCAGAAAACGCGGGGGATTTGTTTCGCCACAAACGCGGCATCCCGCTCCTCACCGAACTCCGTTTGCCAGATCGGCAGCCGGGCAAACCCCCGCTCCGCCGCCGCCGCCGCCAGCCGCGCAAGGGCCTCAGGCTTGCGGTAATGCACATCCAGCACGTCCAGGCCGGTCCAGGCTTGGTGCCGGTCCAAGGCCTCCCAGTATTCCTCCAACGGCGCCAGTTTTGGCCATCCGCCATAGACGACCCGGCCTCCCGCGGCCTTCACGGCCCTCGCGCCCGGTGTGTGGACACGCTCAAAGAACGCATCCACACTGCCGCGCCAGAAGCCGGTCTTGGGATAGGCCTCGTTCCAAATCTGGAAATACCTTACGTGATAAGGCGGCGCCGCCAGGAACCGCGCCACGCGTTCGACAAAACCCGTCCACGCCCCAACAGCCTCCGGCGCCAGCGCGTTGTGCCTCGGGTTGGGCTCCGCGCCCGGCTTGAACCACTTCCAAGGCCGGTCCAGCGGGATGCCGCCCGCGGCCGGCTTGCGTTCGGCGGACCAATCGGTGTTATACCCAAGCATCGGCAGGACCTCGATCCCTTCGGCGCGCCGCGCAAGGACCCATGCCCCCCACGCCTCCAATTCCTCCTGACGCCAGCTTCCCCGAACCGGCTCCATGCGGGCCCACGACAGGTCCCGCCGCTGCCAGCCGATCCGTCCGCGCCATGCTTCCGGCAGCGCCTCCCGCGCCGCATTCACGCCCAGGAACGACCGGAACGTTCCAGGCTCCTCCGCCTTGGAGCCCGGCGCGCTGGCGAGCAGCCAGGCGCTTGCGACGCATCCCGCCGCCAAGCCCGCCGCGGGATGCCGCTTCCAGCCCGCCCCCGCCGCCTGGCGCTCCCGCCCGCCGGCCCCACGCTCCGCCGCCATCGCAAGGCCCACGATTGTCATCAACGGCATCGCCTGGGCCGGCGTCGTAAACCTGTGCTCGGAACACGATGAGAACGCCGCGTAGCACACCCCGATGTGCAGCCCCAGCCGCAACGCGGGGTCCGAGAGTTTCAGGACGCTTCGCCGCAACGCCTCCAGAAAGATCAGCATCAACACAAGTCCCACAATTCCGGTCTCCGCCAGGACATGGAGATAGCTCTCGTGCGCGTGCCCGTCGTTCAACGTGCGCAGCGCGGTGCCCAACTGGTTCCACATCACGACATGGGGGATGCCGTGGAGGTCGTAGGGCAAATCGTTGAAACTGCCAAACCCGGCCCCAAACACCGGCGACTGAAAAAACAGGTAAACCGCCCGTGGCCAGATATAATAGAACCTGTCCAGCACGGTATCCGCCCGCAGTCCTGGCGCTTGCACCGTCCGCAGCAACTCGCCGGAATCTTCCTCCGGCACGTAATACGTGGTCACGTCGGTGGACCGTACGATCAACGCAATCAGCAGCACATGGAATACCAACACCGACGGCACCAGCCATCCCCGCAGGAACC
Source organism: uncultured Verrucomicrobiales bacterium (assembly GCA_964435495.1). Taxonomy (GTDB): domain Bacteria; phylum Verrucomicrobiota; class Verrucomicrobiia; order JADLBR01; family JAIBCM01; genus CAYSZK01. The sequence goes on along the minus strand of CAYSZK010000002.1, from coordinate 59,040 downwards.
GGACCAGCGTGAAGGCCAGGGCCGCCGCGAGACCCAGGATGCTGCCGCGCGAGTCGGTCAGCCACAATCCCGCCAGATGCACCAGCGTCGCCACCGCCATCCACCGTTGCCGCGTCACCAGCCAGTAGCCCGCCCCCAGGCTGCTTAGAACAGCCAGGTAGCCTCCCGCGCCGTTGTGCGACTCAAAAAGAAAAAAGTAAACTCCTCCGCCGGGCCGGTGAAAACTGTACCCCACCAGCAGGTAGTGGGCCAGGAACAGGGCGTTCACCGCAGCCGCCCAATACACGGTGGAACGCACGACCCCGCGGACATCGACCGCCAGCCGCAGGGCCGCGAGCCCCAAAAAGCCGGAAAACGCCACAAGCACGTTGGCATCGTAACGGTAAAAGCGGAACTCCCCAAAACTCCCCGGATCATACAATACGGAACTCACCAGCAGGTAGCCGATCCAGACCGCCCCGGCGAGCCAGGCCGCCGGATACCGGCGCTCCGTCAGCACCAGGACCGGCAGGAACGCCAGTGCACCAACGATAATCGCTGTCACCGGCACCAGGTTCGTGAACGATGTCCATAGGCTCAGACAGGCCAGCATGCCCGCCACCAAGTCCACCGCACGCGCTCGCGTCACGTAAAACATCGGGGTGCGTCTTGGCCAGCCTGCCGGGGCCAGGCTCTCAGGCCTCCCACCGCATGCAGCCCAGTTCCCGATTTACCAAGTGCCACGAAACGCGCCCCGCCCTGCCGCATGCGCGCGCCGCAAGGTCGCCGCGCCGGAAAAAGTTCTCCGCCCCCAGCGCGATCCCGTGGGAACCTTCGTCAGTCCGGCCCAGGAGGGCATTCTGCAGCCCCCGCCAGAATGCCGGCCTCCCCACCCGTGCATGCCCCCCTGCCGCGGACTCTCCCTCGATCACACGCGCTACGATGCGGAAAGAATCCTCCGTCCGAGCCGGGTCCGCGTTGGCCAAGACGCGCCCCAAGCCGTCCGGGAGCCGGGTCCCGCGCGCTTCCATCGCGGCTCGCACGGCCCTCGCGATGTCCTCCGGGCGCCCGCACATCTCCCCAACACCGTTGGGCAGCTTGGTTTCCGTGTCGTCGTCGGGATTGGCCACCACCGAGACCACTGGCTTGCCCGCCAACCCCGCCTCGACCGCGGTGGTGCAGCCCGTATGCACCAAGGCATCTGCCGCGAGGATCCACGGAATCACCGGCCCCTCGCGAATCACCCGGACTCTGTCCAACCCCGCAAACGGCACGTGGTAGAAGTCGAGCGGTTCATTGGGATGCGGCCGAAACACAATTGTCTTTTCGGGGAACGCTTCGTGCGCAATGCCCGCAGCCAGAACCAGGTGCGCCGCCCCGGCCAGGCGCCCCGACCAGAACCGGAACCCATTCGGTGTGCCGATCGTCGCCCCAACGTGGCCCCGGCTTCGCAACCATTTCTTCGCCACCTCCGGATTTGTTGCCCACCCAAACCGGCTCGCAAAAAGGATGAAAGGCCCAAACCTTTCCCGCAGCCCGGCCACCTCTTCCTCGTATAACGCCGAATACGGCGGTGCCGTCAAATCGAAACGGGGGTGCCCCGAGACAACGACCCGCGCCAGGGGACAACGATCCCGCCAGCACTCCGCCTGCCGGCTCCCCCACGCCAGCACCGTCTCATCCCGCACCCCTGCCGGATCGCATTTGGCCGCCCAGTTCGCCACCCAATCCGCCCCTTCCCCGGGATAAAAAGCGCCTTCTTCCGTCAGGTAAACCACGCGGATGCCCGCCTCCCGCATCTCGCGCACCCGCGCCTGGCTCGCTGCCGCCCCTTTCACCCGGGCCGTCCCCACCCATACCCCTCCACGGCTGCGCTTCGCAAGCTGGTGCAATTCCGGGTACGAACCGATCCAAATTTCGCGCCCGGGATGGGCGCAGTGCGCGGCGAGAACAAGCCGGTAGTCCAGGTCCCGTGACAACACATCAATGGGAAAGTAAAGCGCAGACACTCCCATCACCTTTGTCTTGCCTTCCGGTGCCCCGAAATCAATACATTTTTCCCGGCCTTTTGGGCTCGCCCCAGGCCGCCGTCCGCTGTTAGTTCACTCACTCCATGCCCAAGTTAGTCATCCAGATTCCCTGCCTCAACGAGGAAGAGTGCCTGCCGGTCACCCTCCGCGGCCTCCCCGCCAGCGTCCCGGGCTTCGATTCGGTCGAAGTCCTCGTCATCGACGACGGCTCCACGGACCGCACCGTCGAAACCGCCCGCGCCCACGGCGTCCGCCATATCCTCTCCCTGGGCCGGCGCCGCGGCCTGGCCCGCGCCTTCAGCGCCGGCATCCAGGAAGCCCTCCGCCTGGGCGCCGATGTGATCGTGAACACCGACGCCGACAACCAGTACGTGGGCGCCGATATCCCCAAACTCACCGCCCCCATCTCCGCCGGGGAGGCCGATGTCGTCGTCGGCGCGCGGCCCATCGCCAGCATCGGCCATTTCTCGCCGCTCAAGAAGCTCCTCCAGTTCGCCGGCAGCGCCGTCCTGCGCCAGGTCTCCCAAACCGACGTGGCCGACGCCCCCAGCGGGTTCCGCGCCTACTCCCGCGAGGCCGCCCTGCGCATCAACGTCTTCTCCCGCTTTTCCTACACCATGGAAACCCTGATCCAGGCCGGGCGCCAGGGGCTCCGCGTCGCCTCGGTTCCCATCCGCGTCAACGCCAAGCTCCGCGAGTCCCGCCTGTTCCGCGGCATGTTCAACTACATCCGCAAGTCCCTGGCCACCATGGTCCGCATCTACGTCCTCTACTCGCCGCTCAGGTTCTTTCTCTGGCTGGGCCTGCCGCCCGTGCTCGCCGGAAGCGCCCTGATGCTGCGCTGGCTCTACTTCTTCACCGTCGAGGACTCCGACAAACCCCGCACCCCGTCGCTCATCCTCGCGTCGATCCTGGTTCTCATGGGCGTCGGGCTCATGGCCCTCGGCGTCGTCGCCGATCTCATCTCCAAAAACCGCGTCCTCCTCGAAGAACTCGTCTATCGCGGGCGCCGCCGCGACGCGGACCAAGCCCGCCTGTAGCGCGCGGAACGGGCGTCCCCCGCCCCTCAGCCGCCGCCCCCCTCCTTCAGCAGCCGTTCGATCACTTCCCCGATCACCTGCGGGTTGGCCTTCCCCCTGGACAATTTCATCGCCTGCCCCTTGATCGCGTTCAAAGCCGCCACTTTGCCCGCCTTGTACGCCTCCACCGACTGCGGGCTCGCCGCGATCGCCTGCCGAGCGAACTCCTCCAACGCCGCCGGATCGGAAACCTGGGCCATGCCCCTGGCGTCCACGATCTTCGCCGGCGCCTCCCCGCTTTCCCACATCGCCGCGAACACTTCCTTTCCCTGTTTGCTGTTAATCTTGCCCGACTCCAGGAGCGCCGCGAGCGCGCCCACGTGCGCCGGGGGGAACGGAAGCGCCGAAAACGCGGCTCCCTCCGCCGCCTGCATCGCGCTGAGCAGGTCGTTGATCACCAAGTTCGCCACGCCCTTCGGATTCGCGCTTCCCTCCGCCGCCTTTTCGAAAAACGCCGCCAGATCGAGGTCCGAGGAGAGCACCGAGGCGTCGTACTCGCTGAGCCCGAGATCGCGCATGTACCGTTCCTTCTTTTCGTGCGGCAGCTCGGGCACCAGATGCCGCACACTGTCCAGCAGCCCCTGATCGGTGCGAACCGGCATCAGGTCGGGATCGGGGAAATACCGGTAATCGTGCGCCTGTTCCTTGGTGCGCATGACAAACGTCTGGCCGGCCGCGTCGTCCCAACGGCGCGTCTCCTGCACCACCGTGCCGCCGCCGGAGACCAGCTCGATCTGCCGCTCGATCTCGTACGCCAGGGCGCGCCGGACGCCGGAGATCGAGTTCATGTTCTTGATCTCGCACTTCGTCCCGAATCGTTCCGAACCCGCCGGACGCACCGACACGTTGCAGTCGCAGCGCATCTGCCCTTTTTCCATGTCGGCGTCCGAAATCCCGCCCTGGACCAGGATTTTCTTGAGCGTCGCGAGGAACGCAAAGGCCTCCTCCGGCGACGCGATGTCCGCCTCGGTCACGATCTCCATGAGCGGCGCGCCCGCCCGGTTGAAGTCGATCCCGCTGGTGGTGTCGAAATGCGTCGATTTCGCCACGTCCTCCTCCAGGTGGATGCGGATCAGGCGCACCCGCTTGCCGGCCGCAGCGTAGGCTTCTTTTTGCGATTCCTTCGGAAACGCGAACTTGTCCAGCGCCACCCCGCCATGAAGGCAGAACGGCAGGTCGTACTGTGAAATCTGGTAGTTCTTCGGCATGTCCGGATAGAAATAGGACTTCCGGTCGAACTTGCTGTAGGGCGCGATGTCGCACCCCAGCATCAGGCCCGTCAACAGGGTCTTGCGGATTGCCTCCTCGTTGGGCGCCGGCAGCACGCCCGGCATGCCGAGGCACACCGGACAAACGTGCGTGTTCGGCGGCGCGCCGTACTCGTTGCGGCAGCCGCAGAACATCTTCGACGCCGTGCGCACCTGCACATGCACCTCAAGCCCGATGACCGGTTCGTACTCCATCGTTCCGTCCCTCAATGCCCGGCGCCCGCCGCCACGCGCGGACGCTCCTTGTGCCAGGGCGTCGCCTGTTCGTACGCCCGCGCCGCCCGCAGAATCCCCGGTTCGTCGAACGCCTTCCCAATGATCTGCAAGCCCACCGGCAGCCGCCCCTGCGCCCCCTCGTTCACAAATCCGCACGGCACCGAGATGCCGCAAATCCCCGCCATGTTCACCGCGATGGTGAACACGTCGGCCAGATACATTTGCAGCGGGTCGTCCGTCTTTTCCCCCAGCCGGAACGCCGCGGTGGGGGATGTCGGCGTCACAATGGCGTCGCATTGGGTGAACGCCTCCTCGAAATCCCGCCGGATCAGGGTGCGCACCTTTTGCGCCCGCGAATAATAGGCGTCGTAATACCCCGAGCTGAGCACATAGGTGCCCAGGATGATCCGCCGTTTCACCTCCGCGCCGAACCCGCCCGCCCGCGTCCGCCCGTAGGTGTCCAGCACGTCCCGCCCGTCCGGCACGCGGAACCCGTACCGCACCCCGTCGAACCGGGCCAGGTTCGCCGACGCCTCCGCCGGCGCGATGATGTAATAGGAAGCCACCGCGTATTCCGTGTGCGGCAGCGAAATTTCGACGATCTCCGCCCCAAGCCCCGCCAGCACACGGACCGCCTCGCGCACCGCCGCCGCCACCCCGTGGTCCATGCCGTCGAGAAAATACTCCTTCGGCACACCGAGCCGCATCCCTTTCACCCCACGGTCCAACCCCTCGGAAAAGTCTGGCACCGGCGCATCCATCGACGTGCAATCGCGTGGGTCCCGGCCCGAGATCGCCTGGAGCACCAGCGCCGCGTCCTCGACGGTCTTGGTGACCGGCCCGATCTGGTCCAAGGACGACGCGAAGGCCACCAGCCCAAACCGCGACACCCGCCCGTAGGTCGGTTTCAGCCCCACGCACCCGCACAGGCCCGCCGGCTGGCGGATCGATCCGCCCGTGTCGCTGCCCAGCGCCGCTATCGCCAGGTCCCCCGCCACCGCCGCCGCGCTGCCCCCGGAACTTCCCCCGGGAATCCGGTCCGCATCCCATGGGTTGCGCGTCGGGCCGTCCGCAGAGTTTTCCGTGGACGAACCCATGGCGAACTCGTCCATGTTCATCCGGCCCACCGGAATCGCCCCGGCCGCCCGCAGGCGCTCGACGGCATGCGCGTCATACGGCGGCACAAACCCCTTGAGGATGCGGCTCGAACAGGTCAACGGCTGGCCGCGCACCGCGATGTTGTCCTTGATCGCGATGGGCACTCCGCCCAGGGGCAGGCTCACGTCGGCCCGCGCGGCCTCCGCCCGCGCGGCGTCCCAATCCACGAAGTTGTAGGCGCGCACCGCCGGATCGGCCGCCTCCACCCGCGCGCGCAGGGCGCCCAGGACTTCCAGCGGCGACACCACGCCCGCCGCCAGTTTCCGGCGCAGCCCGGCGATGCTCTCCCCGTACGCGGTCATTCGACGATCTTCGGCATGATGACGAGGTTGTTGGCCTGTTGCGGCGCGTTGCGGAGCGCTTCGCGCGGGTCCAGGGAAGGGCGCACCGCGTCGGCGCGCCAGACGTTCACCACGGGCGCGGCGTGGGCGGTCGGCTCAATCCCTTCCACATCCAGCCTTTGGAGTTGCTCCACGTGGGTGACCACGTGGTCCAGCTGCCCCTCGAACCGGGCGCGTTCGTCCGGTCCCAGCGCCAGCCGCGCGAGGTCCGCCACATAAGCCACGTCGATCCTGTGTGCCGCCATCCAGCCCTAGAATTGGACAAGCGCGCCCTTCCGGGCAAGTGTTTTCGCGCCTTCCCCAAGAAGGAGGTCCCCAGGGCCTCTGGTGTCCTCGCGCCGCGTCCAAAATTCCGCTTGCCCGCCGTCCGAGCCCGGCCAAACTTCCGCCATGCGCAACCTTCCCCGTATTTCGATAACCCTATCCCTGTTTGCCTTTCTTACCGCCTGGGCTCCCGCCCAGGTCCGCGTCCTCAGCGCCGTCTGGGGCGCCGACGGGCGGTATGACAATGTTACACGCCGCGTCCAGGACCTTGCCAATTCCGGCCGTTACAGCTTTGAAGCCGACACCGACACCCTTCGCAGCGACCCCGCCAAGGGCAAAAGAAAGGCGTTCCGCGTGCAATACCAAACCCGCGCCGGGACGTTCACCGACTCCGTCCGCGAGGGTGACCGGTTCAGTTTCCGCGGCATCGCGGGAGGTTGGGGTGGTGGACGCCCCGACTTCGATGATGGCTACGATGGCAAACGTCCTGGCCAGGGCAATTGGGGCTGCTGGAACCCCTGGTACCCCGGCGCCTGGCCAGGCGCGCGCTATGTCACCTTCACCATAGAGAATGCCTCCGGAAAATTCGTGGCCGTTTATCACACAGATCGCTTCGGGAGTTGGCGCTTCGTCCGCGAAATCAAGGACGATGACGACAAAGAGTTCCGCTCGCCTGTCGGAGAAAACTGGCTGGTATTAGGGTACAGAAATCAAACCGTTGCCAGGTTCCGCGCCGCGCCGGGGATGGACAAAATCAAGATCAAGTAACCAAGGCCCCCGGTTGTCAGCCCCGCGGTCCGCGCCTCCTCAACCGCCCTCCGGCCGGCTCAATCCCCGTATCCGTCCGGGTGGGCCTTGTGCCATTCCCACGCCGAACCAATGATCGTGCGCAGGTCTTGGAACGCTGGTTGCCAGCCCAGCTCCCGCCGTGCCTTGTCCGCCGCCGCCACCAGCCGCGCCGGGTCTCCGGCTCGCGGCTCCTTGATCTCCACAGGGATCGGATGGCCCGTCACCTCCCGCGCCACGCCGATCACTTCAAGCACCGAGTGCCCCGTGCCCGTGCCGAGATTGAAAAAACCGCTCTCGGACCTCGCCATCGCCAGGATGTGCGCCCGCGCCAGGTCGATGATGTGGATGTAGTCCCGGATGCAACTGCCGTCCGGGGTCGGAAAGTTCGTGCCAAACACCAGCGCCGACGGCGCCTTCCCCAAGGCCACGCGCAGGACGTTCGGGATCAAATGGGTCTCAATGCGGTGGTCCTCGCCGAATTTCTTTGAGGCCCCCGCCGCGTTGAAATAACGCAGGTTCACGTGCCGCATCCCGTGCAGCCTGTCGTACCAGCCCAGCACCTTCTCGAACATCAGCTTGGACTCGCCGTAAGGGTTGATCGGGCGCTGCGGCAGGGTTTCATCGATCGGCACACGCTCCGGCGTCCCGTAGGTCGCGCAGGTCGAGGAGAAAATGAACATCCGCACCCCAGCCTCCACCGCCGCGTCCGCAAGGTTGATCCCCGACGCCACGTTGTTGCGGAAATACTTCGACGGATTCGACATGGACTCGCCCACGAGCGCGTTGGCCGCGAAATGCATCACCGCTTCCGCCCCGGACTCGCGCACCGCCCGTAACACCAGATCGCGGTTGCCCAGGTCGCCTTCGACCAGCCGCGCGCGCGGATCGACCGCCCCCCGGTGCCCCTCTGTGAAATTGTCGAACACGGTGGCCTCGTGGCCGTTGTCGAGGAGCTGTTCGACCGTGACACTGCCAATGTATCCGGCGCCGCCAGTGACGAAAACTTTCATGACCCCCCCTTCTTAGGCGGCCGACAGCCCGGCAACAACTCGAAAACCCGGTCCCGCACCGCCCGCGGCGATGCCCGGTTGTCCCACCGCACCGCCACTGGCACGCCAGAATGGCCTTTGCCATGGGCTGGACCCAACGCGCCCCCCGCCCGACTTCACCACAGGGAACCTTGTTGTTGGAAAGGGGAAGCGATGGTAGGTTTCTTTCATGCCGCCTCTCACCGCCACCCGCCGCGGACACCCCTCCCATCTCTGGACGGACGGGGACTTTCTGGACTGGCTCGAGCCGGGGTTTTTCGCGGATCTTATTGACGGAGAGAAATTTATGCATTCGCCCGTTTCCTTGAAACATGCCCGCCTTCTGAACTTTTTGGACGAGTTCCTCCGCCGGTGGCTTCGTCGTTCGAAATATGGCGGAGAATTGTTCCGCGAAGTCGTGGCCGTGCGCCTGAGCCAGCGCAACGTGTTCCTCCCCGACCTCTGCTGGTTTGCTCCCGACCAACTGGACCGGCTGGAACCGACCCACGCGCCCGTGGCCCCGCGCTGGGTTTGCGAAGTCCTCAGCCCCGCCACCTCCGACCGCGACATCGGACCGAAGTTCGCCGCCTACGAAGAGCGGGGAGTGGCGGAATATTGGGTGCTCGACCCCGAACACTTGGACCACCGTTTCTTCGCCCGCGACGGAGACTACCTCACCGAGTTCGGGGCCGGGGACGAGATCGTGGAAAGCCGCATATTCTCCGGTTTGAGAATCCGCCGGGATTGGTTCGACCCAACAAAACTCCCGGACGTGGAGCGGTGCCTGGAATAGCTCCGCACCCCGCCGGGTGACGAAAACTTTCATGACCCGTCCCTCTTAGGCGGCGGACGGCCCGCCAACAACTCGATAACCCGGTCGCGCACCGCCCGCGGCGACGCCCGGTTGTCCCACCGCGCAGCCTCCCGCCCGTCCCATCCAAACACCACCACCCGCAGCCCCTCCTGGCGCGGCCCCCAGCCCAGCCGGGCGCACACCGCGCCGTCGAAGTCCGGGATCGCCCCGATGTCCCGGCGCGGATCGCCGGGATTCCCGTTCTTCCGGTAAAACGGCGCCACCCGCAACGCCTCGGCGTCGAGGTCCTTTTGCATCCGCCGCCGCGTGTAACCCGGCGCGATCCCCGCCGGATACCCGCGCAAATCCACCAGCACCACGGCCCGGAAATCGCTCCGCCCCTGGAACTCGTCCAGCGCCTTGCCGCAATCCCGCGCCTCGCGCGAGGTGCCCGGATCGTTCCCAATGACCACCAGTACGCGCCCGGGCTTGTTCAACGCCCACACACGCCCATCCGCGTCCACCGCCGTAATGGGCTCCCCGCCCGGCGGCGCCGCGCGCAAGGGCGCCATGGCGGACAGGACCGCCGCCATGATAGCGACAAAGTTGTTAGACGGCTTCAAGGATCAGTCCCTTCAGGTATTCGGATTCGGGCATGCCCAGCAGCACGGGATGGTCGGACGGCTGGCCAAGCCTGCGGACCATCCGCGCCTGCCGCCGCGCGTCCCCCGCCGCCGCGCGCGCGATCTCCTCAAAATCCGCCGCCGTGACATGGTGGGAACAGCAGAACGTCGCGAGAATCCCGCCCGGTTCGAGCATTCGGAACGCGCGCACATGAATCTCGCGATACCCTCGCAGAGCGGCCTCCAGGCCGGCCCGCCCCCTGGCGAACGACGGCGGGTCGAGGACGATCAACCCATACCGGCCCCCGGCCCGCTCCCGCGCCCGCAACCAATCAAACGCGTTGGCTTCGTGCCACTCCACACGCGCGCCGTTGAGCCCCGCGTTGCGCTTGCCCGCCGCCACCGCCTCGGCGCTCATATCGACAGCCTCCACAGAGGCCGCCCCGGCCAGCGCGCAATGAATCGCGAATCCCCCGGCGTTGGCAAAACAATCGGCCACAGTCCGGCCCCGCGCCAGGGCCGCGACCTCGCGGTAATTCTCCGCCTGGTCAAGATACGCGCCGGTCTTGTGGCCTGTGAGCGGGCCAATCTCGAAGCGCGCGCCACCCACAACGAGAGGCTCCGCCTCCCACTCGCCCCACACCACCTCGTCGCGGTCCGGCAAACCCTCCAGCTTCCGCGCCGCGCCGCTGCTGCGCTCCACCACCGCCCGGCACCACGGAAACGCGCGCAGCGCGTCCAGCAGCGCCCCGCGCCCCGCCTCCAGCGCCGCATGCAGAATCTGCACGACCACCGCGCTGCCATACCGGTCCACCGTCAGGCCTGGAAGCCCGTCGGCCTCGCTCCACACGAGGCGGCACACCGTGGCGGCGCCCCGGCGCGCGGTGGCCGCGGCAAGGCGCGCGGCGATCAGCTCCGCCCCGAACGGTTCCTCCCGGAACGAATATAGGCGGACCCGAATCTTCGATTTCGGCGACCATAGGCCGCTGCCAACGGGGTGTCCGGTGGGGTCGAGAACGCGGACAGCGCCCGGTTCGCCGGGAGGGGCAGGGGAGGGGGCCAGTTCCGATTCGAAAATCCACGGATGCCCGGCCATGCAGCGGTGCGTCGCGCCGCGGCGGAGGCGGACGGCGGGCAAGCCGGTCGGGGACGCATGGGGCGCATGGAGCGTGTCAGGCACGGGCGGATGGATACCAGAGAGACCGGGGACAATCCACCCCCGTTGTCGCGTCCGGCGGCCTGATGTCCGGATTGCTTCGCGGGATTCGGCGCGGATTCCTTGCCACGCCGCCGCGCCGGTGCAAGCTGGCCGCGCCATGAGCCGCCGCGCCGCCCGCCCGCCACAAACCCCGCCGCTGCCTCCCGCCCAGGACTGGCGCACCACCGACGAGCAGGAACTCCTCCGGCGCCAGGCGCGCGCGCGCGAGGAACGCCACCGGATCACGAACCTGCATCCGGCCGAAACCGTCTTCTCCAACTTCGCCATCCAGTCGCCCAGCGGCATGACATACCAGGCCGAAATCCGGAGCCTTGCCCCGCGCCAGTTCTCCTGCACCTGCACCGACTTCCGCATCAACGGCCTCGGCACCTGCAAACATCTCGAAGCCGTCCTTCTCCACCTCAAACACCGCCACCGCGCCGATCTCGCCGCGGCCTCCGCCGCCCCCTCCCCCCGCATCGACATCGTTCCCGACCGCGAGCTGGACCGGCTCCGCGTCGAGCGGAACCTCGCCGCCCTCCCCGCGGGCCTGCGCGCGCGCTTCGATGGCGCGGGCGTGCAGGGCAATGAAAACGAACCGGAAGAGATGCTTGCCGAACTCCGTGGCGCCCGCGTTCCCGGCTTGCGCATCTCCCAGGACGTCCAGCCCTGGCTCGACGCCCGCAACCTCACCCGCGACCGGTTCCTGGCCCGGCGCGACTACGAGACGGGCGTCGCCGAGGGGCGCCACCCGGAGCACGTCACGCTGAGCCCGCTTTTTCCCTACCAGCGCGAAGGCATGCTCCACCTCGCGTTCACGGGGCGCGCCATGCTCGCCGACGAAATGGGCCTGGGCAAAACCATCCAGGCCATCGCCGCCTGCGCCCTTCTCCGCCATCTGGGCAAGGCCCGCCGCGTTCTGGTCGTGACCCCCGCTTCCCTCAAGACCGAGTGGGAGGAACAGATCACCCGGTTCACGAAACTTCCCCTCCGGCTGGTCTTCGGCGGGCGCGGTTCGCGCGTCCGGCAGTACGCCGAACCCGAGCCGCCGTTTTTCACCATTGCCAACTACGAACAGATCGTCCCCGACAGCCTCGACATCAACGCCAAACTCCGGCCCGACATCGTCATCCTCGACGAAGCCCAGCGCATCAAGAATTGGTCCACCAAAACCGCCCAGGCCGTCAAACGCCTCCAAAGCCCCTTCGCCTTCGTCCTCACCGGCACCCCCATCGAGAACAGGATCGACGAGCTGCGCTCCCTCATCGATTTCCTCGACCCGCAGGTCCTCGGCCCGCTCTTCCGGTTCAACCGCGAGTATTACACCTTCGACGACAAGGGGCGCCCGGCGGGCTACCGCAACCTCGACAAGCTCCGTGACCGCGTCCGCCCGCTTATCCTGCGCCGCCGCAAGGCCGACGTCGAAACCGAGCTGCCCAGCCGCACCGACCGCAATCTGTTCGTCCCGCTCACCACCGCCATGCGCCAGGAATACGCGGGTTACGAAAAGAACGTGGGCGAACTCCTGGCCAGGGCCAAGCGCCGCCCGCTCACGCCCAAGGAACAGGACCTGCTCATGATCCTGCTCAACATGATGCGCATGATCTGCGATACCCCCGGCATCCTCAAGGGCGCCAAGACCAGGGACTGCCCCAAGCTCGACGAGCTGGGCCGCGTGCTCGACGAAAGCCTTTCGGACCCCGACGTGAAGGTGATCATCTTCTCCGAATGGACCGGCATGCTCGAACGCGTCCGCGAATGGGCCGAAACCAACGGCGTCGGCTTCGCCTGGCACACCGGCGCCGTGCCCCAGAAACGGCGGCGCGCCGAAATTCTCGCGTTCCGCAACGACCCCGCCTGCCGCCTCTTCCTGAGCACCGACTCCGGCGGCGTCGGCCTCAACCTTCAGAACGCCAGCGTCGTCGTCAATTGCGATCTGCCGTGGAACCCCGCCAAACTCGAGCAGCGCATCGCCCGCGCCTGGCGCAAGAACCAGCGCCGCCCGGTCACCGTTGTCAATCTCATCGCCGAAAACACCATCGAACACGGCATGCTCGCCAGCCTCGCCCAAAAGAGCGGCCTCGCCGAGGGCATCCTCGATGGCAAGGGCATCCTCGGCGGCATCCAATTGCGCAGGGGGCGCGACCTCCTTCTCAAACGGCTCGAACAAGTCATGGTCAGCGTGCCCCCGGGTCCCGCCGAAGCCGCGCCGCCCAGCGATCCCGCCCAACACTTCGCGCGCCGCGCCAAGGCCGCCCTCGGCGCCCGCCTCGTCCATTGCGACGAAACCTGGCTGCCGGACAGGGACCAGCCCGTGCTCCTCGCCGTCCTGGCCCGGGGCGCGGACGGCGCCGCCCAAACGCTCCGGGAATTGTCCGCCAACACCCCGTGGCGCGGCGACGCGCCGGTGTTGCAAGTCCTGCCTGTGGAAGCGTGGGACGCCCTGCGCGCCATGGCGGCGGCCGGAATGATCACCATCCACACCCGCGCCACGCGCCCGTTGCTGGGCGAGGATGGGAAACCCGCCCCGCCGCCGCTGACCGCCGAACAGATCGCCCGGATCACGGCCTTGCGCGCCCTGGCGGAGAAACGGAGGCGCGCGGCGCGGACGCTGGATGCGGAGGGCCTGGCCGAAGAGGCCGCGGCCCTCCTCCGCGCCGCGGAGGCGGCCGAAGCGGAGGCGGCGGGGATCGAGGGCGGGCGTCCGGCCGCAGGTTGAGCGTCAAAGCACCCGGCCCGCGCGAAACCGCTTGGTGGCGCCGCCTGGCCCGTCTCGATTTCGGAGGATGACAGATCGCCCGGCATCTGCTTCGTTTATACGGAACTTATGGTTTTCTCGCGACTCAGGCTTGCCAACTGGAAGAACTTCAGAAAATTGGACGTGCGGCTGAGCCAGCGCGTGTTTGTCGTTGGCGCCAATGCGAGTGGGAAAAGCAACCTCCTGGACGCGTTCCGGTTCCTTCGGGACATTGCGAAGCCGAAAGGCGGCGGCCTCCAGCAAGCCCTGGCGCTGCGGGCCAGGGGGGACTTCTCACGCATCCGGTGCCTTTCGGCCAGGCAAAACCCCTTGGTCGAACTCGATGCGGAACTGGGCGAACCAAATCGTCCGGCCAACGCCATGGCGGCGTTTCGCTATGAAGTGAGCATTCGCCAGGAGAACAAAGGCCGACGGCGGATGCTGCTTGAGCGCGAGCGCGTATGGAAGAATGGCCAGGTGATTCTCGACCGCCCGGATGACGAAGACCGGAAGGACGAGGAGCGCCTGACCCGCACCTATCTCGAGAGTCCCACCACGAACGCGCGGTTTCGGGAGATCGCCGGCCTCTTTGCGGGAATCTCCTACCTCCATCTCGTTCCGCAGATGCTGCGGGCGGTTACGTCAACGGAAACGGAGCAACCGGGGGAGGATTACTACGGCAGGAACTTCCTGGTCCGCGTTTCATCGGCACGGGAGCGGGACCGGAAGGCGCGCCTGAAGAGGATGCTCGACGCGCTCTCCAAGGCGGTCCCCCAGTTTGACGGATTCAAGGCTGAAAAGGATGCCGCGGGAAATCCCCACCTTCTCCTGCGGTTGAAACACTGGCGGCCGGATGCTGGGTGGCAGAACGAGGAACAGTTCTCCGATGGAACCATACGCATGATCGGCCTGTTCTGGTCGATGCTGGAAGACGACTCGGTTCTCCTATTCGAGGAACCCGAGCTTTCTCTTAACGACCGCATCGTCGAGCAGTTGCCCGCGCTGCTCTGGAAACTGCAAGCATCCAAGGGCCGCCAGGTGATCCTCACGACGCACAGCTATGCCCTCCTTTCCGACCCGTCCATTGGCGGGCATGAGGTCATCCTCCTGGAGCCTGGAAAAGAAGGCACAGTCGCTTCCAACGCCGATTCGCGGGACGACATCCGCGAGATGCTGAAAGCCGGGGCCACCGCGGGAGACGCGGTTCTGCCGCACGCGAGTCCGGCGGGAGTGTCCCATCTCTTTTCATGAACCATGCCGATCCCCGTGCATATCGCGGTCGAGGACGACTTGAGCGAAGCCGTGCTGCGGCGCGTCCTTCGGGACACACGGCGCCCCTTCTCCATCCAATCGCGCTTTCCCAAGGGGCGGCGGACCTTTGAACGCGCCGCGCCCTCCGGCCACGGGTTCCTAAGAGCCAGGATGCGTGCCTTCAACCGCGCGGCCCGCCAAATTCCAATTATTGTGCTGACAGACTTGGACACCAATCCTTGCGCCGCCACGCTCGCGGCTTCGTGGCTCGGTGAGCGCCAGAACCCCAACTTGCTGTTTCGCGTCGCCATCCGGGAGGTCGAAGCGTGGCTGCTGGCCGACCCCGATTCGCTCGCCGAGTTTCTTCACGTGCGGCGTTCCCAGATTCCGGGGGATGCCGAGGCGCTCCCGGACCCCAAGCTTGCGCTGGTCCAAGCCGCCCGGCACTCTCGGAGCATGGAAGTGCGCCGCGACATGGCGCCTCCAGAGGGCAGTACAGCCCGCGTCGGACCCTATTTCAGGCGTCTGATGACCAGCTTCGCCCAAACCACCTGGGATATCGACTCCGCTTCGCGCAATTCGACAAGTCTTCGAAGGGCTGTGGCATGCTTTCGCGCGTTCTCACCCGTCCCGCGCCCCCCAACATAGGCCGCGGCCCCTGGCCATGAACATCCCGCCCATGTCCAACCCGCAAACCCTCACCCGCCTCTCCCCGCCCTCCGC
>CAYSZK010000002.1:0-43463 GCA_964435495.1 uncultured Verrucomicrobiales bacterium | reverse complement strand
ATGGATTTCGACGGCGAACGCTGGCCGGACGACGCGCGCGCCGTCCTCGCCACCTGCCGGGAAAAAGGCGTCCCGGCCGCCCTCGAACGGTCCCGGTCCGGCAATGGCGCCCACATCTGGTTCTTCTTCGAGGAGGCGGTCCCGGCCGCCGCCGCAAGGAAGTTCGGTTCGCACCTCCTGACGGAAACGATGGAACGCCGCCCCGAGCTTGGGCTTCGCTCCTACGACCGGTTGTTTCCCAATCAGGACACGCTGCCGGCCGGCGGCTTCGGCAATCTCATCGCCTTGCCGTTGCAGCGCCTGCCGAGAGACCGCGGAAACTCCGTCTTCCTCGACGAGCATCTCGAACCCCATCCCGACCAATGGGCGTTTCTCAGCGGGCTGCGGAAGCTCTCCCGCCAATCCGTCGAGGCCGCCGCCGCCGCGGCCGAACGCCGCAACCGGGTCATCGGCGTCCGCATCCCGCCCGAGGACGAACCCGCCCTGGCGCCCTGGCGGCGGGGTCCCTCGCGCGAACCGTCCGACCCGCCGATCCCCGGCGATCTGCCGGCGTCCGTTGCCATCACGCTCGCCGATGACATGTACATCCCCAAGGCGCCGCTGCCGCCGCCGCTCCGCAACCGGTTGATCCGCCTGGCGGCATTCCAGAATCCCGAGTTCCACCGCGCCCAGGCGATGCGGCTGCCGGTCCACGAAATCCCCAGAGTCATCGCCTGCGCGGAAGACCACCCCGCGCACTTTGCGTTGCCGAGGGGATGCCTCGACGAGGTGATCGCCCTGCTCCAGCGCCACCGCATCCATCCCGCTGTTTCCGACGAGCGCAATCCCGGCACGCCGCTTTGCGCCCGCTTCCTGGGAACGCTCCGCCCGGACCAGCGCAAAGCCGCCGACGCCATGCTGGCCCACGACCTCGGGGTGCTGGCCGCCACCACGGCCTTTGGCAAGACCGTTGTGGCCGCATGGTTGATCGCCGCGCGGGGCGTGAACACCCTCGTCCTCGTTCATCGGCGGCAGTTGCTGGAGCAATGGATCGAGCGCCTCTCCGCGTTCCTCGAACTCCCGGAAGGCGGGATCGGGCGCCGGGGCGGCGGACGCCGCAAATTGACGGGCGTTCTCGACGTCGCGCTGGTCCAAAGCCTGGTGCGAAAAGGCGCCGCGGACGATGCCCTGGCGGGCTACGGCCACTTGGTGGTGGACGAATGCCATCACCTCCCGGCGCGAAGCTTCGAACTCGCCGTGCGCCGGGCGCGCGCCAGGTTCGTAACCGGCCTGTCCGCGACCGTCACGAGGAAGGATGGGCATCATCCGATCATCTTCATGGCCTGTGGCCCGGTCCGCCACAAGGTGGACGCGAAACTTCAGGCGGGCCTGCGTCCATTCCGCCACCACGTCCTCGTCCGGCCCACGGGATTCCGTCCGCCCGGCTTGGAAGGCGCGGGAAAACGGGAGGAATTCCGCCTCCTATGCGACGCGATGGTCGCCGACGGCCCAAGGAACGCCATGATCCGCGAGGACGTGGCCGCCGCGGTGAAGGAAGGGCGCGCACCCCTGGTTCTCACTGAACGAACCGCGCACCTGGCGGAGCTGGCGACCGCTTTGGCGGGACTGGCGGACCAGTTGATCATCCTTCGGGGCGGGTTGGGCGCGCGCGATTTGCGGGCGGCGTCCGCCGCGCTCAAGAATCCGTCCGCGACCGGGACCCGGATTCTGCTCGCCACGGGACGGTTTATAGGCGAAGGGTTCGACGACGCGCGGCTGGACACGCTATTCCTGGCCATGCCGGTTTCCTGGCGGGGAACCGTCGCCCAGTACGCCGGGCGGCTCCACCGCCTCCACGACGAGAAACGGGAGGTCCGCATTTACGACTACGCCGACCTCGATTGCCCGATGCTCGCCAAAATGCTCGACCGCCGGTGCGCGGGATACGAGGCCATCGGCTACACCATTCTGCTGCCCGCCAGCGCCCTGCCCGGCTGGCCCGCCGAAGTTCCGTTGCCCGTCGATCCGGCATGGAAGGAAACATACTCCGCGGCCGTGCGGCGCATGATTCGCGACGGTGTGGACAAAGAGCTCGCCGGGCTTTTTGTGCAAGCCGCCAGGGAGTTTCCGCCGGATGCCACCGGCGCCGCCCGCGCCCGCAGCGCTTCGGAAGCCTTCCTATTCCGCCGCCTTGAATCCCTCCGGCCCACCCGCGGGCGATTCCTGCTCAACCAGCGGTTGCCGATCCCTTTTGGCCAATGCGGCGACATGGAAGTCGATCTTCTGGACGCCGGCGCACGCCTTGTGATCGAGATTGACGGCCCGCAGCATCTGGCGACGGAGGAGGCCTGGCGCCGCGACCGCGCCAAGGACCTCCTGCTCCAGCGCCACGGGTACACGATCATGCGTTTCCTCGCCGCCGATGTCGCGGCCCGCCTTGAGGGCGTTCTCGACGCCATTCTCGAAATCGTTCCCCGCGGCCCGGTTCGTGGGTAATGGGCAAGGGGAGCACCCCCGGCCAGGCCTCCCGCCGCTGCGAGGCGGGAGGCCGCTTCCACTCGCCCATCTTTTTTTCCGCAATTTTTGTTGCCGGTCCGGTTTGCCGTTCCTACGCTGCGCGGAAATGCCGCCCACGGAGAACGCCGAAGCATCCCCGGCCCCGCATCGCACCAAGGCGGACGAGGCGTTGCACGCGGGATGCGAGTTCGAGCGGGAACCGGTGCCGCCGGAGGCGCGGAAAGGCGCCGGCGCGTTCTGGGGGATGTACGCGGGCGAACACACGGCGGGCACGGAGTTCATGATTGGGCCGCTGTTTCTTGCCGCGGGGGCGAGCCTCCAGGACCTACTGGCGGGCCTGCTGCTTGGGAATCTGCTTGCGGTGCTGACCTGGCGGTATCTTGTCGTGCCCATCGCGTTGCGCCGCAGGCTGACGCTGTATTACCATCTCGAAAGGATCGCGGGCGCGCCCGTGACAGCGCTCTACAACGCGGCCAACGGCATTCTCTTTTGCTTCCTGGCCGGCGCGATGGTGACGGTTTCGGCCAGCGCCGTAGGGGTGCCGTTCGGGATTCTTTACACGGCCCCGGCGGAATTGTTCGCGCTCGGCAGCCCCGATTTTACGGCGCTGGTCCTGGTGGTCGGGGCGGTGGTGGCGGTCGTGGCGGCCAAGGGCTACGACGCGGTGGCGCGGATCGCGAACATCGCCGCGCCC
This sequence comes from uncultured Verrucomicrobiales bacterium, assembly GCA_964435495.1. Taxonomy (GTDB): domain Bacteria; phylum Verrucomicrobiota; class Verrucomicrobiia; order JADLBR01; family JAIBCM01; genus CAYSZK01. The sequence continues at coordinate 40,273 of CAYSZK010000002.1, read as the reverse complement.
TGGATGATCGCGGTGTTTATCGCCGCCGGCCTCGCGGCCCTGGTGCAAATGGGCGCAAACAACGCGGACGCCCTGGCCCGCGGCGCGTTCTGGGAGGAAGCGGTCGCGTTCGTGCGCGAGCGGCGGGGGCCCCAGGAATTCGGGTTTTGGAAGATCGCCGTTTTCGCGTGGCTCTGCAACGGCGCGATGCACTTTGGCATGGCCGATCTTTCGATCTTCCGGTTCGCCCGCAAGGCCTCCTCCGGCTGGGCGCCGTCCATCGGCATGTTCCTGGGCCATTACGTCGCGTGGATCGCCGCCGCGCTGCTGCTGGCCGCGCAAATCCATGTCTTGCGCGACGACACCGCCAACCCCGGCATGCTCGCCTGGCGCGCCCTCGGCTGGACGGGCATCGTCTGCGTCATCGTCGCCGGGTGGACCACCGCCAACCCAACCATTTACCGGGCCGGGCTGGCGTTTCAGGGGTTGTGGCCGCGAAGCTCGCGCACAACCATGACGCTCGCCGCGGGCCTTCTCGCGACGGTGGCCGGCGCGTTTCCCAACCTATCCGCGCGCCTCCTTGATTTCGTGGGCGCCTATGGAACAGTCCTGGGGCCAATGGGCGCGGTGATTTTTGTGGACCACTACCTGCTCACGCGCGCGGGGCTGCGCGCGGATTACTCCGCCGCGACCGGGGGCCGGCTCAATCCCGCGGCGTTGGTGGCGTGGCTGATTGCCGTGGCCGGCGGCCTCTGGTGCATCTACGCGCGCGGCGTTTTCGCCGCCTATCTTGTCATTCCCTGCTGGATCGCCTGCGGCATCCTGTATTTCGGACTGAGTTTCCTCACCCAAAAAGACGGGCCGGGAGCCGCGGCATGAATCTCCTTTGGCGCGTTCTCGCGGGCCTTGGCTTCGGGCTCACGGCCATCCCGCCCATCCTTCTGGCCGCGGGCGCCATTGGCATTCCGCTCAACAGCGCGCTCATGCTCGCCGGCATGGTCTTGTGGTTCGCCGGCGCCACCCCGCTGTTCTCCAGGCCGGGGACCGGTCCGGCGGACAAGAAACGCTGATCTTGCCCTTGCCGGCGCACAGCCGGTTTATTTTTTCTTTGAAACCCGTCAACCTTCGCTGCTGCTCGCTAGCCAACCCCTTCGGGATCGACCGTGTGGAACCCGACTTGAGCTGGGAATTCGACGAAGCCCGGCCGGGAGCCTCCATGCAGTCCGCCTACCGGATCACCGTCGCCGACTCGCCCGATGGGCTGGATGCCCCCAATCTCTGGGACACGGGAAAGGTCGCTTCGGACACGAATGCTTTCATCCGCTACGGCGGCAGGCCGCTGGAGAGCCGGATGCGCTGCCATTGGCGCGTCGAGGTGTGGGATGAATCGGACCACCGCTCGGCAAGCCTGCCCGCGCAATGGACGATGGGGTTGTTGGCGCCGTCGGATTGGCAGGCCCGCTGGATTGGCCTCGAATACTCCAGCGCCCATTACCGCCGCCCGGAGCTTCCGACATCGATCGACCGGGCGCACTGGATTTGGGCCGATACCAACACGCCCGGCCCGTTCTTCTTCGAGACCAGCTTCCACCTCGAGCCCGCCGAAGTCGCGGCCTTGGGCGATTCCCTGCTCGAGGTACTGGCCGCCGCGAATGCGGAGGTTTTTCTGAACGGCCAACCCGTCTGCCGCCCGGCCCGGGCGCGCGCATGGATGCCCAATTTCGCGGTTCCTGTCCCGGTCTGGATTCGGCCATCCCTCCTGCACCCAGGCGCGAATCGGCTGCGCATCGAGGCGGTGGGGCGCACGGGCATCGGCGGGGACCCGCACGAACCGTCACCCGGCATCATCGCCTCGTTGCGGCTGGACTTTGGGGAATCGTTGGCCGGGCGCGTGATCGGAACGGACGCATCGTGGGCCGTCTCCTCCGGTGAGCCGGGCGCGATTGCGGCACGCACCATCGGGCCATGGGGCGCCCGCCCATGGCACACCGTCTCCCACAGTGATTACAAGCGGTTCCCGGCGCGATACGTCCGCCACGAATTTTTCCTCCCGGCTCCGCCCCTCTCCGCGACCCTGCATTTCTCCGGACTCGGGCTTTCGGAGGCATGGATCAACGGGCGGAGGGTCGGTGACGAGGTGCTTTCCCCTCCCCCCACCGACTTCCACCGGAGCGCGTTCTATCGCAGCTTTGACGTGGCCGGATTGGTGCGCGAGGGCGCAAACGCGGCGGGCGTCATCCTTGGCAACGGGCATCTGACCCCGCCCCGGGCCTCCCTCCCCGTCGCGACCCGTTCTTTCGGCTACCCGAAATTGCTCTGGCAGCTCGAGGTGGCCTGCGCCGATGGCGGCACCCACGTCTTCCGCTCGTCGCCGCAATGGAAAATCACGGACCGCGGGCCCGTCGGGAACAACAGCGAATTCGACGGCGAGGAGTTCCGGGACGACCCCGCGTTCGACGGGTGGGCGGAGGCCGGATTCGACGATTCGACATGGTATCGCGCGGAACCGGTTCCGCCGCCCGGCGGCCCGCTGAAGGCGCTCCTCGCGCGTCCCCTTCGCATCACCGAAACGCTCCGCCCGGTCGCGGCGCATCGGACGAAGTACGGGAGCACCCTTTTTGATTTTGGCAGAAATCTGGTCGGCTGGTGCCGTGTTCGCGCCGCCGGCGCCGCCGGGACGCGGCTGCGCCTGCGCCACGCCGAAACCCTCGAGTCGCCCGACGCCCTTTCCCTCGACAATTTGCGGACGGCGCTCTGCCTCGACACCGCCGTGCTCGATGCGCGCCCTCTCGACTGGTCGCCGCGCTTCACGTTCCACGGATTCCGGTTCGTCGAGGCGCGGGCTGAGTGCGGGGCGCTGGATTCCCTCGAGATCGAAGCCTGCGACATCCACGATGACGTGCCCGCCATCGGGCATTTCGCCTGCTCGGATGAAATCCTCAACAAGATCGTGCAAGCGGCGAGGCGCGGGATTCTGGGAAATTACCGCGGTTTCCCGACCGATTGCCCCCAGCGGGACGAGCGCATGGCATGGCTTGGCGACCGCAGCCGGGGATGCTGCGGGGAGATGTTCCTCTTCGACGTCAGGGCGCTCTACGCGAAGTGGATGGAGGACATCGCCGACGCGCAGTTGTCCTCCGGGAGCCTGCCGGACACCGCCCCGGCCTATTGGAGCTTCTACAACGACAGCATCACATGGCCATCGACGCTCGTTTTTATACCGTGGTTTTTGCATCGCCAATTCGGCGACCACTCGACCTTCCGCCGCCACTACCGGGCCATTCGCCGATGGCTCGAGTTTGCCCTGTCGATGACGCACGAGGGGATCATCGAGCGCGACACGTATGGCGACTGGTGTGTGCCGCCCGAATCGCCCGAGCTGATCCACTCGAAGGACCCCGCGCGCGCCTGCCACCGCGCCATCCTCGCCTCGTGCTATCTGCGCTTTTCCCTGCTGGCGGGGGCGGAGTTCGCGCGGCATCTCGGGGAGTCCCATGACGCCCGGCGATGGGCGGCGGCGGCAGAGGAAATTTCCCGCGCCGTCCACGCCCGCTTCTTCGACGAGCGCCGGGGTTGCTACGACAACGGCGCCCAGACCGCCTCGCTCCTGCCGCTGGCCACCGGCATCGTTCCTCCCGAGCACGTCGCGTCGGTTGTCCGGCACCTTGCGGAGAGCGTGTCCGGCGGGGGGGACCCGAAGGTGGGCGTGGGGATGGTCGGCATCGGCTGGCTGATGCGGACCCTCGCCGCCCATGGGCATTGCGACCTCGCCTTTGCGCTCGCAACGCGCACCGCCTACCCAAGCTGGGGCTACATGATTGAACGCGGAGCGACAACCATTTGGGAACTCTGGAATGGCGACACCGCCCACCCGGACATGAATTCCGGCAACCACGTCATGCTTCTCGGCGATCTCATCCCCTTCCTCTTCGAAGATCTCGCCGGCATCCAGCCCGCCGCGCCGGGCTTCCGCCAAATCGCCTTGCGCCCGCGGTTCCCCGAAAAATTGGAACGTGTCGAGGCGTCGCACAATTGCCCGTCGGGGAAGATTCGCAGCGCGTGGGAAAAGGCCGGGGAGCGGGTCGATTGGCGGTTCACGATTCCCGCGAACACGACTGCCGTGGCGGCTTCGCCCGCCGGGTGGAAATTCGAGCCGCCCTTGCCCGGCCCCCAATTCGGGCCGGGCGAGCATCGGCTTCTCCTGGTTCGGGCCGGCTGACCTTCCCGCCGCCAACGGGAACGCGCGAAGCCCGGGCTACAACCGCACTTCGCGGGCGAATGCCGCGGGCCCGAACCGTTCGCGGAACCGCCGCTCCAGAGCCTCGGCGTCGGCGTCCGGGGCGAGGAGGGCGAACATCGTCGAGCCGCTGCCGCTCATCTGCGCGCCGGCGACGCCCGGTTGCGCGGCGAGCCATGCCTTGATCTCGGGCAGCAGCAGGTATTTTGCAAAGACCGCCGGTTCCAGGTCGTTGCGCATGTCGCCCCACGGAAACACGGCGTTCACGGGCCCCGACCTGGCTTCCGGCGGCAGGGCGGCGTAGGCCTTGTACGCCCAGGCCGTCGGCACGCCAAAGCCCGGGTTGACCACAAACGCGCGCGACGGCAGGGCGGGATGCTCAAAGGGCGTGATCCTTTCCCCGCGCCCCGTGCAGCGCGCCGCGCGATGGGGTCCCAGGAAGAAGGGCACGTCGCTGCCGAGGCCCGCCGCCACTTCGGCCAGCGCGCCGGGCGCCAGGGGCCGGCCATGAAGCTCGTTCAGGGCGTGCAAAGCCAGCGCGGCGTCGGCACTGCCGCCGCCCAGGCCGCCTCCCGCGGGGATCGCCTTTTCCAGATGGATCACCGCGCGCCGGGGCAGGCCTGTGCGCGCGGCGAAGGCGTCCGCGGCGCGGACGACCAGGTTGTCGGCGCCCGCGGGCAACGCGGGGTCCGAGCAGGTGAACGCAAACCGGCCCTCGTCGGGAACGGACACCGTGAGCGTGTCCGTGAGCGAGGTTCGGATCATGAGCGTGTCGATCTCGTGAAAACCGTCGGGGCGCCGGCCCAGCAGCTTGAGGTTCAGATTCAGCTTGGCGGGCGGGTGGAGGGTTCGTGCGTCCATGGCGCGGGCGTGTTCCGGATCAGAGGGCGTCGCGGAGGATTTCGAAGAGATCGGTGTTTTCAATTATGCCGTCGAGCCGTTCGGACCCCGGGCCGGCCCCGAACACCAGGGCATCCGACGCGCTGGGCGCTCCGCAAACCGAGGCGCGGGACGGCGCGGGGCGCGGCGCTAGGGTCGGGCTTGGCGCGGGGGCCGGGGGTCCGAACGGGCTGGGCAAAGGCGCCGGGAGCGGCAGCGGCACGCTGCCGGTGAGTTCGAAGCCGGCGACGCCGTGGGGCGCCGCGACGACAACCAGGGCGCCGCGTCCAGCGTAGGCCATGGCCGTGCGCACGGCATGGTCGAGCTCGCGCATTTCGCCGAGGGCGCAGGGCAGGTTGCCTTCGCCCGCCGCCTTGGCGATGAGGCCCGCGTGCACAACGAGGAAGTAGCCGTTGCGGAACCGGCGCTGGAGCAGCGGGATGGAGGTGGCGACCATGTCCGGCAGGCGCGGCTGGAGGGTCGGGTGCGTTTTGCCGCCGAACCAGCGCTCAAGATCATGCTGGTACATGAAATCCCCGTCGCTGAACAAGCCAAGCACGCGCGGCAGGCGCCACCACTCCAGGCTGTCCAGGTCGGCGGCGGATTCGACAATCAGCACGCCCTTGGCCCGCGCCTCCGCGACCAGGTTCCGGCCATCGTCCCGGAATCCCGCGCCGTCCGAACCCGCCGGCAGGAAGTGCGGCAAGCCGCCGCCCATGAGAATGTCGGCGTTGGCCGAGTCGATCATTTGGGCGGTGATGTCCAGGCTCATGGCCGGGTCGGGCACGTGGGCGGTGAAGGCGGCGGCGACGGGGTTGGGCAGCGCGGCGGTGGTGAGAAAACCGGTGGCGCGGAGCCTGCGCTGGGCGATGTAGAGAAGGTTGTCCAGGGCGCTGCCCGCGGTGTCCATGCCGGCGTAGCCGTTGAGGACCTTGTGGCCCGTGGAAAGGGATGTGGCCGCGGCGGCCGTGTCCGGCACGGCGTTGTCGGCGGACGCCACCCGCATAAGGCCGCTGTGCGGCATCCGGTCCAGGGCAAGCCGGTGTTCCGGCCCGCCCGCCTCCAGCCGGGCTGCGGCCAGCAGCGCGGCATCGAGCCCCGGCGCAACGAACAGGATCACGCCGTTGGGCCGCGGGTTGACCCACTGGCGGTAGTAGAGAAACGCCGCCGCGCAAAAGGCGGAGAGGACACAAACCGCGGCGAAGCGCACCCGAAAAACCATGGCCCACCATGCGGAAGAACGGCGCCGGAGAAAAGCCCGAAGTCATCGGACGGCCCGGCAAGCTGCCGCGCTAGGACTCGAACCTAGAACACTCAGATCCAGAATCTGATGTGCTACCAATTGCACCACGCGGCAAAGGAACCCGTAGCATGATGCGGTCCGGGCCGGATGCAATCGGAAAATACAGGGGTTGACGGCGCCGCACGGGAGCGTAAGGTTGGAGCAGTGACGGGGGCGTAATGGTCTCGACTGGACCGATGACGCGCCCGCCGCAGGCCGAGGATGCTCGTTGGCCTCGATAAAAAACGGGCAAAAACAAGTAAACGCTAACGACGAGTTGGCTCTCGCGGCCTAATCTCCGCGACGTGGCGTCTCTGACCCCGGCTGGGGGAACGCCGCGACATTTAGCCGGGCGGCCGCGCGGGGCGGGTCTCCGGCCTCGCGCGGCGGCACCAACGTGGGGGCTAAGGACCGGCGTGCCGCCCGCGGCTGAGCCGGCCCCGACAATTTCTCGCGGGACAAGCCTGTAGAAGCGGTTGCAGAAACGGTTTAGGACGCGGGTTCGATTCCCGCCGCCTCCATTGTCGCGCGCCACAAGCCCGCGCAGTGCGCGGAACGCCAATCGGGCACACCCGCGCACACCCTATCGCGCCTGGGCGCGCGCGAAATGTTCCAAGGGCAGCCCCGACGGGATTCGAACCCGTGCACCGGCCTTGAGAGGGCCGTGTCCTAACCCCTAGACGACGGGGCCGTTGGTGATTTCTTCCCTTACCACAACCCCGTCTCAAAGCCAGCATTTTCCGCGCCCACTGGGGGGCGCCCGGATCATCGCGCCGCGAACGTTTCCGCGGCTGCGAGGGGGGGCGCGCGGGGTGGGGCGGGCGGAGCCCGATGGTATCCGCTTGCTTCGCTAGAACGGGCTAGTATCCTGCTCCGATGAAAGCCCTGCGACAAACCAAGGTTCGCGGACCTGGGATGGCGCGCCGCCCATGTGCCGGTCCCGCGAGTTCCAGCCCCTTCCGCCGGAGCGCGCCGGTTTCTTCCCAGGCCACCCTCGTGCTCGCCTCGTGGCTTGCCATTCTCCCTCAGTTTGCGGCGCGGTCGGCGCCCGGCACAAACCTCCTAGAGATCGCCGGCCCCCGAGGCATCGCCTGCGTGATCGAGTGCGGGGACGGGAAGGGCGCGATGGAATTGGCGCGAAAAGAGGGCCTCGTCGTTCTCGCGCTCGACGCGGACGCCGCCGACGTCGAAGCCGCCCGCGCCAACGCGTTGCGGGAGGGCGTGCTCGGCCGCGGCGTCTATGTCGCGCGGGGCGGGCCCGACCGCATCCCTTTTGCGGACCACCTCGTGGACCGTGTTGCCGCGGCGTCCGTTTCCCTGTCGTCGCTGTCCGCCGCCCAAAAGGAGGAGGTGCGGCGCGTGCTGGTCCCGGCACGCGGGCGCGCGGAGTTCAAGGACGGCACGATCGAGAAACCCGAGCTGCCCGGATCGGACTGGTGGACGCACAAGTTGCGGGCGCCCGACAACAATTTCGCGTCGCGGGACACGGTGTTCCAGTGGCCGCCGATCCTGCAATTCCAGGCCATGCCGATGCACAACGCCTACCAGGGGGGGGCGCTCTCGGCGGGCGGGCGCAACATCGAGTTTGGCGACTGGGTGGTCAAAGACCCGTGGCGCGCGTTTCTTGCCGGGCGGATCATCGCCCGCAGCACCTACAACGGCGCCATCCTCTGGACCGGGATGCTCCCCAAGGGAGTCGAACCCGCCATGCCGATCCTCGCGGCGGTGGAGGACACGCTTTTTATCGCGGCGGGGGACCGCGCCGCCGTCACGCGGCGATCCCTTGCCGACGGGGCCGAGGGGGAACCGGTCGAGATCGCCGGCGCGGACCAGCGCGTCCGCTGGCTGGCGGTTGAGAAGGGCGTGCTCTACGCGCTCTCCGGGCCCGCGGCCGATTTGCGGGCGCCGTTTCAATTCGCCCTCCAGCCGGGCATCCAGCAGGCCCAGCACAAGAACCAGACGCTTCACTGCCGGACGTTCACGGCGTACGACCTTGCGGGGAAACGCGCGCTCTGGACGCATTCGGAGCCCAAGGCAAACATCGATTTCAGAGGCGCCGCGCTGTCAAAGGGCCGGCTGGTTTTTTACGTCGAGAAGGAGCGTCTCGCCGCGCTCGACGCCGCGACCGGCAAGGAGGTCTGGCGCAACGAAGGCCGCGACTGGATCGACGCCATCCAGCGCCCGCCGCGCCCGCACAATTGGAACAACGATTTCATGGGCAACCTGTCGGCCGGCGAGGGGCTGATCCGGTTCACCCCGTTCGAGGCGCGGGCGACGATTCTCTTCCGCGAGAAGGATGGCGAAACACTCCTCGTCGAGCCGCATCAGGGCAAACTCTCGCACGGCGGCCAGAAACAACCCATCGCGGCGCGCGGCGGCAAAGTGTTTCTTGGCCAGGGCGAGATCGATCCCGCCACAGGCAAGGGGGGTGAAGCCAAACTCCCCGCGCCCGTGGGCATGGCATGGTGCGGCATCGCCACCTACGCGCCGGGCATCGGCATGATCGGCCACGCGTCGATGGGAATGAAATCGCCCTGCGGCGTCGGCGCATGGACCGCCGGCGGCCTGCTCCACTTTTTCCCGACGGTCTGCGACTGCGGCGCCATTCCCGGTGCGGTGACATTCGCCGGCGGCGGGGCGCTGTTCGACCGGGCGAAAAACGCGCCGGAACATCCGCTTGGGAAGGGCCCGGCCTTCGGCGAACCGCGGGCGGTCGCGGCCCATGCGAACGATTGGGCAGCCTATCGCTCCGACGCCCTTCACCGGGGGTCGAGCGCCGCGTCGCTGCCGGCGCGCGGGGCGGTGGCGTGGACGTGGCGGCCCGAGAAACCGTTCGCTTTCAGCAAACACTACAGCCAGCACGGGTTCAATTTCGACGAGCGTCCCGTTTCCCCCTTGATCGCGGGCGGGCGCGTATTCAGCGCCGGCAGCGACGGGGTCGTCCGCGCCCATCAACTCGCCGATGGCGGGCTCCTCTGGACATCCGCGCATGGCGGCCCCGTTTTTGGTTCGCCGGCTTTCCTGGACGGCCTGCTCCTGGTCCCTTCGCTTGATGGGCATGTCTATGCCCTGGACGCCGCGACGGGCGGCCTCGCCTGGCAACGCCGCCTCGCCCCTTTGGACCGCCGCATCCATGTTTTCGGAAAACTCGCCGCCACCTGGCCGGTCCTTTCGCTGATCGCCCGCGAGGGGCGGGTGTATGCGGTGGCGGGCTATTTCCGCGGCAACGGCGCCAAGGCGTTCTGCCTCGACGCCCCGACCGGCGAAATCGTCTGGCAACGCTGGTGCGAACCGGAGGTGCTGGCCAAAGGCGACGTGCCGCTGGACAGCCACGGGTTCGGCGGCCAGATCGCATTGGTGCAAGGCAACCTCTGGGCGGCCGGACTGCAGTCCGTCCCGATGGTGCTCGACTCCAAGACCGGCGAACCGCGCCTGCCCGACGTGGACGACAAAATGCAGTGGTTCTTCCGCAAGGGCAACGACGCGGTCGGCGCGCATCTCACGTCCCTCGGCCAGGACATCGTCAACCTCGACGACCGCGCGGTGCTCATCGGCGGCGGCATGTTGTTCGAAAACCATAACGTGCGCGACGCCAAGAACAGCCGCGCCAATTTCAAGCTGTTCCCCCTCGACGGCAAGGGCGGGATGCTTTTGGACGTGGCGCGGCTTTCCTCGCGGGTCCTCGACACCGCGCGGCTCGCGCCCGCCTACGACGACAAAGGGCTGGTTTTTGTCGCGCGCTACGAAAAGGAGGGCGGCGACCGCAAGGTCCAGGTCGGCACGGCCGGGCTGAATTTTTGGGACAAGGACGCTTTCCTCGATCGCGGGCTCAAGTTGCAAAAGCAGCCCGCCGTAGTCATGCCCGAAGGGGGCAAGGGCGCGCCGAAGGTGGAAGCCCGCGACATCTTCGATCCGTTGCCCTACGCGGAGGGTGTCTGGAGCAAACCGGAGGTGCTCGCCAACGCCGTTGCGCTCGCGGCCAACGCGGTCGTTTCGGCTGAGGCGACAAAGTGGAGCGCACCCAAAGGTTCGTGGGACAAAGAACTTCTGCTTGCGCGCGCCCCACTCATGACTGTCGAGGGCTGGCAGCTCGCCGCCCGCGACCGCAAAGACGGCGGGGTGCTCTGGGCGGTCCCGCTGCCCGAAGAACCCGTGTTCAACGGCCTCGCCATCGCGCCCGACGGCACGGTGGTCGTCGCCCTGCGCGATGGAAGCCTTGTCGCAACCCAACCCTGAAAGACAGGATGGCAACACCCATGAACCACCCCCGTATTTCCTCCCTCCGGAAGGCCTGGACCGCTCTCCTCCCCGTGCGGCGCGGCCGGGCCATCCTCGCGCCGCTGGCCTGCGGCGTCGCCCTGGCCGTGGCCGGCAGCCTGGCGTCGGCCCAACCCCTCCGCATCGCCGGCGCGGAGTTCATCCCTTTCAAGACCGATAAGGGCGCGGTCCTGCACGCCTTCAAACTCACCGGCGACACGGGCCAAACCGGGGCGTGCGTCGGTGACCCGCTCCGGGGCATGACCGCGGAAAAGGCCGCGCCGCTCCTCGAAAAACTCAAAGGATTGGACGCGGCGAATCCCGAGGCCGCCTGGGACGCGGCCGAAACCCTTGGGCTGCCTGTTGACCTGCGCCGGTTTGTGGACATTGCCGTCTGGGACCTCTACGGACGCGCCCAAGGCAAACCGGTCGCCGCGTTGCTCGGTCCGGCGAAGCGCGACCGGGTGAAGTTCTACGCCGCCGGGTTCCCGAACATGACTCTCGAGGAAAATGTCCGGGCGGTGAAGGAGTGCGCCGGGCGCAAGATTCCCGCCTACAAGGTATATTCCTACCTCAAAGGGACGGGTCCGACGCGCTCTCCGGGCGACCCCAAGGCCGCGGAGTGGGTGGCCGAGGACATCGCGTTGGCGCGGGCGTTGCGCGAGGCCGCGCCCCAAGGCCTGGCCCTCATGTTCTACAACGGGGAATCCTACAGCGCGGAGCAGGCCCTGGCGGTGGGCGCGGTGCTCGACGAGTTGGGCTACGCCTTCTTCTACGATCCCATGCCGGTTGGCCCGCCGGGCGCCCCCGCCGCCTATGCCGCTCTGCGCGAGAAGCTGGCCACCCCGCTTTGCGGCCCTGTCACAGGAGGGTTGGCCAACAGCTTGCGATTCCTCGAAGGGGGGGCGGCGGACATGGCGGAAATTGATCTCTACGCCGGGTTCACTCCCTGCCTGCGGTTTGTGCGTGCCTGCCAGAAAGCGGGCGTCCCACTCGATCTGCACGGCGGCTTCCCCATGGACCTCTACCAATTCCCGCTCTACGGATTCGTGGGGGATGACGTGCTCCCCCTCATCGGCTGGCACACCCGCAGTCCGGCGAATATCGGGGCGCCGGGGAAATTCTCGGGCGCCGAGGAAGCGCCCGCGAACCGGCCGTGGCTCAAACGGGCGCAAGCCCGCGACGTCGATGAGAACGGTTTGTGCCGTCTGGTCTATGCGATCCCCGGCATGGGGCTCGAGCCGGACTGGGACTGGATCGAACAGCACAAGGTGGCCGAATGATGCAAACCGGATTTCCGCAAAGCGTCATGGCCGCGCTGGCTCTGGCAGGCGCGGCGACGCCCCCCGCGGTGGCGGAGCCCGCTCCGATCTTCCCTTATTTTTACGGGAAGTTTCCCGGGCACGAGGAACGCGTCAAGGAGCTGGGCTACACGCCGATGCCCCACCTGCTGACCCAGCTCAACTGCCAGAAAGAACCGGCTTACAACTTCGAGCATGTGAGCCATTGGATTCGCGTCATGGCCAAGGGCGGGCCGGGGTTTGTCTTCGTGAAAATCGATGACGCCGGCGACGAGGAGAAAGCCATCCGGCTGATCCACCAGACGGCCGATGTGGCGGCGGAAGCGGGCTTCACGGTCGTCCTTTATCCCTACACCGGCACCGTGGTGGACACCGCGGAGCGCGCGCTGCCGCTGCTTCAAAGAATCGCCCACCCCCGCGTGGGTCTCACCCTGCATCTGCCGCAGGAAATCAAGGGCGGCAACGCCCGGCGGTTCCCGGAGATCGTCGCCCGGGTGAAAGACCACATCCGGCTCGTCGTGGTTTGTGGCGCGGACCTTCCCGGTGAGGGCGACGATCCGTTGCAATGGCCGTGGTCACGCTTGATCCGCCCCCTGGGCGAAGGCAGTTTCGACGTGGGCGCATTTGTCCAAACCGTGAGGGATGCGGGATACTCCGGCCCGTTCGGCCAGATTTGTTGGGGCATGGAAGGCTCCGCGCCGGACTACTTGGAGAGCTCCATGGCCGCATGGAAAAAATGGATGCCAGAAACCACAGACCGCCAGAACGGCAGATGACCCGAATCATGAAACCCAAATCCACGCCTCCTTTCCTCGTTCCGCTCCTCGCGCTGGTTTTCCATGCGCCGCTGGTGTTGGCCCAAGAACCGGCCACCCGGACGCCGGAAGAGCCGTCCGCTCCCCAGCTGCCGCCCCCGGACGCCTCGTGGTTCCCTTTCACAACCGGCGGGGCCAACGGTGTCCCGTACGACCTGAGCTTCCTGAACAAGGACGCCAACGGAGATTACATCCCCGCCGGGGCGCATGGTTTCGTCTCGGTCAAGGGCGGGGATTTCGTCTTCGAGGACGGAACACCGGTGCGTTTCTGGGGCATGAACGCCTGCGCGGGCGGCGCGCTCGGCGGGCGGGAGCGCGCGGCGGAGATCACGGAACAGATGGCCCGTTGCGGGGCCAATCTCGTGCGGCTCCATCATCTTGACAGTTGGTTCAAGCCCATCGTGGATTACGATCATCCCGACGGCACGACGCAGAACCTCGACCCGGAGTCCATGCGCCTGCTTGACGCCTTCATTTTCGAGGCCAAGAAACGCGGGATTTACATCAACCTCGATCCCTGGGTGCAGCGCCATTTCACCGAGGCCGACGGGGTGGCCGGCTACAACCGCGAACGCGGGGTGAAGAACTTCAACCTGCACCCGTTCATCTATTTTGATGCCCGCATGCAGGAGCTGATCCGCAAGCAATGGCGCGACGTCTGGAATCACGTCAACGAGTTCACCGGGACCGCTTACAAAGACGAACCGGCCATCGCCATGACCCAGGTCATCAACGAGGGCCTGCTCTATAATTTCAAAGGGGTCACCCAACCCGTCTATCAGGAGCGTCTCCGTTCGCTCTACGACGATTGGGCCAGGGAAAACAAGGGACTGCCATGGGCCGGCGCCAATGTGCTCACGCAGAATTATGGGCGCAATAACATCGCCTTTCTCATGTGGCTGCACGACCGGTTCTACGCCGGATCGCGCGATTTCCTGCGCTCGAACGGCGTGCGTGTCCCCATGAACAGCAACAACTGGGGACTCTGGCCCTGGGTGCTTGCCTCCCAGGCGCAAGGCGAGGTTATGGACCGCCACTTCTATTACGGCGGCGATGCCCTGGGGCCGGGCCGCGGCCTGGGCGGCAACTGGCTTAACCATGCTCCCGGCCGGCCCGAGACGCCCTTTGGCAAGTTTGCCGCCTGGAGCGTACCGGGCAAAGCCTTTGTCTCGAGCGAGTGCGGCCATCACTTTCCCAAAACGTACCGCGCCGCCTACTTGCCCGGCCTCGCCGCCATGGCCGCCTTTCAGGGCTGGGACGGTTTCATGGGCTTCGCTTTCGCGCAGAGAGAGGAGGCCAACCCGACGCTCCACGCCTTCGGCTGGGAAAGCGATCCGGTCGTTCTAAGCGCTTTTGCCGCCGGCGCCCTCATTTTCCGCCGGGCCGATGTCCAACCCGCCAAGGAAACCGTCATCTATGCCTTGAGCGAGGACGAGATTTACAATCCCCGTTGGAATAACGCGGACCTGTTCTGGAACCTGCCCGGCTACAACCTCCTCGTCGAACAGCACCGCGTGATGACTGCGCTCCCCGGCGATGATCCGGCCAAGTACCGGGCGGCACGCGTCGTGGCGGAAAAAGACCTCAAGTCCATGCCCGAAGGCACGACCGCGGTCCGCAGCGACACCGGCGAACTTTGGCGCGATTGGAACCTGGGCATCGGCGCCATCGACACCCCGCGCACCCAGGCCGCCTACGGCAGGCTCGGCGCGGCCGCCCCGGAATGGAAAACCAGGGACTGCGCCTTTCAGACGCAAGAACCCTTCGCCGTGCTTTCCGCCAGCAGCCTCACCGATGCGCCGCTTGCGGAATCCCCGCGCATCCTCGTCATTGCCATGGCGTTCTCGAAGGACACCGGCATGGAACTCGGGGCTGGGGGCGTCACTACCAAGGGCAAGCCCCCGGTCCTCGCCGCGGGCGTCACCGCCACGCTCCTCCTCAAGACCACCCAATCAAAACTCGTGCTCCACCCGCTGGCCGCCAACGGCCAGCGCAAACCCGGCATCCCGGTCGCCGTCCGCGCGGGTATCGCCACGCTGCCGCTGGCCCCCGCCCACGAAACCATCTGCTACGAACTCCTTGCGCCCTGAACCCAACCCCAAACCACCACACCTCCCCCCCAACGGATGCCATCATGAAAATCCTGCCCGTTCTGACTGTCCTGGCGATCGCCTGCGCCGCCCAGGCCGAAGAAATCAAGTCCGTCAAATCTTTTTACTACGGGAACAGCTTCACCGGCAACACGATGCCGGGACTGCACCCGCTCCTCGGCAAGAGCGCCGGCAAGGAGTGGACCAACGGCGCGTCCATTGCCGCCGGCGTCCCGATGTGGGTCCACATGAAGGGGGTCATGGACAAGAAGGAAGACCCGATGAAGGGCATGCAGGGGGACTGGGATGTCGTCGTGGGCCAGGTATTCGCCGGGGAGGGTCTGGAGCACGTCACCGACTCCATGTGGCAGGGCAAAGTGAAGTTTGATAAGCCGACCGACATTGGCGACATCGCGGCGTTGACGCTCGTCTTCTCCGAGTTCATCAAGGCGCACCCCGCCGCACGCGCGTACCTCTACACATCGTGGCCGGGCATCCCGATGGAGGAACTCGCCACCTCCGGCAAGGTGCAAGTGGAGAAGGCGGGGGGCAACGAGAAGTTCAACAAGAAAGGCTTCTCCGAGGAAAAGATGGAGGAGTTCCGCAAGGCCTTTGATTATGAGAAGGCGTGGCTTGTTGAGGCGGGGGCCATGTCCACCGGACCGCGCCCCCATGTCCAAACCCATACCCGCGGCCATATGTACGCCGCCATGGAGGGCGTGAAAAAAAACATGCCGGAACTGTGGAGTTCCGGACGGCTCGGGATGATTCCCGTCGGCGACGTGTTCCTGGCCCTGGACAAAAAGATGAAGGCCGGCGAAGTGCCCGGCCTGGTGAACATCGGGCAATACCTCTCCAACGGCCACCTGCGCTCGGGCCTGCCGCGCTACACGCTGGCCGCCACCTTCTTCGCCGTGCTTTTCAAGGAACACCCGGGGAAAACGGCCATTGACGTCTATGGCGACAAGGCCAACTACGAGTCCAAGAAATTCGGGTACTACGTCCACCAACCCGATCTCGGCGTCCACGTGGAGATCACGCCCGAACGCAAGAAGCTGGTGGACGACACGATCTGGGAGGTCGTCACCCGGCATCCCTACACGCAGGTCAAGGGAATGCGGCCATGACAACCCCGGCCTCCGCTCCCCGCGGCGCCGCGCCGGCCATGGGAATGGCCGAAAAGCGCCACAGTGGGTTCGCCGGATGATCCCGCCATGCCGGGCTGCCGGAGGGAAGGAATGATAACGGGAAATCGTGAATGAGCGGGAACGAACACCAAGCCGGGCCCGGCCCGGCCCAGCGGTTCTGCTGGCGGGCGCGGCTGTTGCCGGGGAAGCGGGCGGAGTACGTGCGCCGGCACCGGGAGATGTGGCCGGAGATGACGGCGCTGTTGCATGAGGCCGGCATCCACAACTACAGCATCTGGTTGTCGGGCGACGATGTGTTCGGCTGCTTCGTGGCAACCCAGGGCCTTGCCCATGCCCGGCGGGTGCAACAAGCCAGCCCCGTGTACCATCGCTGGGCCGACTCGATGAAGGCGCTTATGACCCTCGAAAAAGATCCGCATACCGGCGCGCCGGTGGCGCTTGAGGAGGTGTTCCGCCATGAGTGAGAACCGGATGAATCGGCGTCGCTTCATGCGGGCCGCCGGCGCGGCGGCGACCGGAACGCTGCTGGCGCCGTGGCTCGTGTCCGCAACGGAACCTCCAACGAATGGATGCATGGGGCCTGGGAACGTCGGAGGCGGTACCAAGAGGAACAGAACAGGAGCGCATCGTTGCTCTGGATCACCCTCCCGGGCTTCCTCGCGTGGCCCCGCCGGCTCTTCGGCATCGAAGGCCACTTTGATGTACTCCGCCTATTGGACGACCGAAGAGCACGGGAAAGCGCGGGAATCCGAATGAGGAGATTCCTTGTCGCATCCCTGTTGAGGATTGTGGCCCTGGGTCCGGCCGGCGCCGCCGGACTGGCGCGGCAGGCCGCGGCCATCCTCGAAGCAAAACGCCCCCTTGACTTGACCGCTTGCCGGAGGAACAACCGGAGAGCCACCATGAAAAGAACCAGCCCTCTCCTGATCGGCCTGGCCGCGGCGTCGTTTGCCGCCGCGGCCCCGGCGCAATCCGAATCCCCCGGCGTCCTCCACGCCTATTACTTCGGCAACAGCCTCACCGGCAATTCGATGTGGGGCCTGCATCCTGAGCTGGGCGCCACCGCCGGCAAGACATGGAAGACCGACGCCTCGACCGGCGCGGGATGGCAGGTGTTCCAGCATTGGTTCGAGGAGTTCGAGAATCCGCGCAAGTCGGGCAAGCCCGGCCCCGCGGCGAGCGTCATGAAGGAGGACAAGGTCGATGCCATCGTCATCCAGGCCTTTGGCAACTCGCGGCTTGAAGAGGTGACCGATTCGAAATACTCCGGCAAGTACAAGCTGGACGCCCCGACCGACCTCGGCGACATCCGCACCTCGACCGACCTCGCCAAGCTTCTGCTCACGCACAACCCCGGGGGCATCGTCTATCTCTACAGCGATTGGCCGGGCCCCGAGCGAAAGCTGGGGCCCGATGGCAAACCGCTGAAGGAAAAGGGGCCGGGCGACGGCGCGGGCTTTGACTGGGCGCCTGATCGCGACGGATTCGACTTCAGCAAGGCATGGGACATGAAGCTGGAGGAGATGGACACGAACTCGCCGATGACGGCCTTCCGCGCCTACGACGAGGCTCTGCTCGCCGGGATGGCCAAAAACCTCCCTGAACTCGCCGCCGCGGGCCGCCTGCGCATGATCCCGGTCGGGGATGTCCTCTACGCGCTGGACAAGAAGATCAAGGCGGGGCAAGCGCCCGCCGGGTTCCCGCGCATCGCGGATTTTTATACCGACACGATCCATTTCCGGAGCGGCCTGCCCCGCTACACGGTGGCGGCCACCTTTTTCGCGGCTTTGTTCCAAGAGGACCCCGCCAAACTCGGCTGGAAACTTTTCAACGACCCGGCGCATTACAAAAGCAAGCGCAACCGGGCTTCCTCGGGCAAACAGGAGCCGATCTACGTCCACGAAGCCGACCTGGGCGAACACCTCGCCATCACGCCGGAGCACGCCGCGTTCCTCCACACCACGATCTGGGATGTGGTCCGCAACCATCCGCACACCAAGATCGCCAACAACCAACCCAGGAACGTGGCGCCATGAAATCCCGCAACACGCGAAAACCCAGCCCAGGCGCGCCTTCCCCTCTTGGGGCCATCGGCCCACGGGCCGCCTTGGCGGCGGTTCTCATTCTTGCCGGCATTCCCGGCTGCCCGGTTGCGAGAACGCGAAGAGTCCTTTCCATCCCGCCTTTCTGCAATATCTCCCCCTCTTTGGCGCCATCCGGTTCATGGATTGGATGCACACGAACGGCTCTCATCAGGAGACCTGGGCGAAGCGCCCCGTTCCCGAACAACAAACCTTCCATCAGCCGGACCGCCTCGGAGTTCCGCTGGAGCTGATGATCGCCGAGAAGTTCGCGGGCGACAAGGCGGTGGTCGAAATGTTCAGCGGCATCACGCAGCTCCCTGGTATGGAGCGGACGATGGAGCGCTATCTCCGCATCTGGTATGAGAACGTCGGCGATCTGGCCTGCCTTTTTGCCTACATCAACCGCCCGAACCAATACGGGAGCTGGGGCAACATGGGCGCCTACCTCGGCCAGCCCGACAGCGAGGCGCCCCGCCGCCGGGCGATCCTGCGCCTGGCCAAGGAGGGATTTCTCCGGCCGTGAAGAGCTGTGCCCCAGGAGGGCCCGCCGGACATTCCGTGACGGAGAACGAAGCCGCCCCGCCGGCGGCGGTGGGGGGGCGGAATGGGCCGTTCCTGCTGGCGGCGGGGGTCGTTGCCCTCGGCGCCGCCGCCGCGATGCTGGCTGGTTCCGGCCTCTGGGCCGGCACCGCGTTTGCGGCCGCATGGGCGTTGGCGGCGCTGCATGTTTCCCGGCGGCCCTCGAGCCGGACGTTCGCGTTTACTTTCTGGGTTTTCGCCTTTTTCACACTGAGCCTCGCGCGTCCTTCGCTTTTCACCCAAGCCGCCGGTTTCGACCAGCGCGCCCTGATCGAGCCGCTCATCCAGATCATCATGTTCGGGATGGGGGCGACGCTGAGCTCGGCCGGATTCTGGAAAGGCCAACCCGCCGAATCCAGGGCGCCTGCGGAAACCGCAATCCCATGAGCATGCCATGAAAACGCCGCCCATCGCCCCGCGCGGCGCGCTCCACGGTTCCCCGGGCATGGTGGCGCCGTCACTTTTGGTGTTCCGATCGGAACACCAAAAGTGATGGTTGGTCGCGGGTTTTCCGTCCTATGGGCGGCTCTTCCCTCGGGAAGCCAATGATTCGGGCGGGACGCCTTCCCCCGAAAGTTGGGTTGCAATCCGCGCGCGAGTGTGAAACGGTTAACAGCCGCATGGGATACCGTCCGTCCCCAACCGCCCGCCCGCGCCTCGCCGATGTCGCCCGCGAGGCCGGGGTCACCACAGCCATGGCCAGCCTGGTGCTGGCCGGCAAACGCGGCGCCAAATCGCCTTCCCCCCTCGCCCTCCGGGTCCGCGCCGCCGCCCGGCGCCTCGGCTACGCCGCCAACCGCGCCGCCCGCTCCCTCTCCACCGGCCGGCCCTCCGCCGTCGCCGCCATCGTCGGCCATCACGAAACCGAATCCGCCGCCTGGCTGGTCCTGCGCGGCTTCGAAGCCGCCATGGGCGCGGCGGGTGTTGACGTGATCGTACGCGACGGCGCCGGCGACGAGCGGGCCGCCGCCCGCCAGGTGTGGCAGTCGGCGGCGGTTGCCGGCGTGGCTTATCTGATCTGGCCTGGCGCAAGGCGGCCCGTGCGATCGGGCAATCGGGAGGCGTTCCCGTCCGTTGCCATCGGGCCGGACCTCGGCGACGGGAGCATCGGGTTCGATCCCGCGCCGGGCATCCGCGACGCCATCGCCGATCTCGCCCGGCTCGGCCATCGCAAGGTTGGGCTGGTCCATCATTCGCAGGTTGCGCCGCGCAACGACGTCCGCATCCGGACCGCCGCCGCCGCCTGCAAAGCGCTTGGGATTGCCGCGGCGCCCGTGGTGATCGATCTCCCTTACTTGGAACTGACCGACCAACGCGCCCTTTCGCTCCCGCGCCTTCGGGCCGCGGTGGCGGCGGCTTTGGGGCGCGCCATTCCGTTCACGGCGGCTTTCTGCTGGAACGATCCGCTCGCCCTGCTGGTGATCGACTGGGCGCATCGCTCGGGACGCCGGGTGCCGGAGGATTTGTCGGTCGTGGGGTTTGACGATTTTTTTTCGCGGGGCACGGTCCCGGCGCTCAGCACGGTCTCGGCGGGCTTGGCGGAGCTGGGCGCGGCGGGCGCCAACGCGTTGCTCGAACGGATTGCCGCGGTTCGGGAGCGGCGCCGGCCCGGCGCGCCTGGGACGGTTTCCTCACGTTACATTCCGCGGGATTCCGCCGTGGCGGCCCGCGCCAATTCCCCCCTTATGAGCAGCATCGGAAACGCAAGGAGATTATGAAGCCAGGACCAGGAAAAATCGCGGTACTTCTTGTCGGGATCGCTTCGGGTACGAACTGGGCCGCGGTTCCCGAGCGGGACTGGCCGAGCGTGGCGCCGGCGCCGATCATGGATGTGCCCATGCGGGACGCGGCCATCACGCGCGGGCCGGACGGCACGCCCACTTAAAACCAATTCCCGCAAACACCGTGATCAGGAGACGCATCATGCCAAGAACCACCAACGCTGCAATGGTTGCCGCTCTGTTAGTGATCCTCCCGGTTCCCCTGCCGGCGGCGGAAATACTCAAACCCCAGATCTCTGAGCCGCTGCAAGACGCGGCCGTCACTCGCGCGCCGGACGGCACCTACTACCTCACCGGCACGCGGGCAATGGCGCGGGAATGGGACACCAAGCCTGGCGCCACTCGCGATCCCTATTTCCTCACGGAATCAAAGGAGATGCGGAAACCCGATGGTTCCCTCGATTTCATGTGCAACGACGGCGTCAAGGTCTGGTCAAGCACAGACCTGTCGCATTGGAAGGACGAGGGGCTGGTGTGGGATCTGCTGACCCAGCAGCCAGCCGGTTACTACGATTGGCGGGCGCGGGTGTTCGCGCATCCTGACCGCGCGGTGGGCGACCGCAGGGTGCGCGGCGTAACGAGTCCGCGCCTACAGTTTTTCGACGGAAAATGTCTGCTGGTCCATTCGCTGGCCGGACACGACGTCGGGATCATGCTGAGCAAATCGGGCAAAGTCAGCGGCCCATACGACCCGCATTACAAGCAGGGAAAGAGCCGGCCATCGGAAGCGAAATTCGAGCAGACCTCGCACGGACCGGGCCACGGTTCGCTGTTCAGCGACCGCGACGGGCAGACCTACCTCGTGCGCGGGCCCGGCTTTCTCTGGAAACTCACCCCCGACCTGGCTGCCGACGATGGCGAGGAAACTCCGCGAAACGGGAAACCGCTTCCGCCTGGGAAGGCGCAACGAGCCGAGATGGCCGGGCGCCCCGGGCAACCCGTGGATTTGCTGGCCCAGGTCGCCGGCTTCCCGAATGCCGAATGGTGCGCTCAGCAGTTCGCGCCGAGGGCGGGCTCCGTTTTCCTGCACAAGGGCAAATACTGTTTCACTTGGTCGGCGATGACGGACAAGGATGGCGTGAAACGCGAAGACAGTTTCATCGCCGTCGCTGCGCGGCTCGAAGGGCCCTATTCCGCGCCTCAGCCCCTGGTGCCCGGCAGCGGCCCGGTGTGGCCCTTCGAAACGGACAAGGGGGCGATGCTGTCCTGCTCCATCGGCGACGCTCCCGTTTTGATATCTCTCGAAGAAAAGGATGGCGCACTCGCGACCGTGGGGGTCGAAACGCCAAAACCGATCCCGACAAAGCATCCCGGGAAGCCGGTAATGTTTGATTACGCCAACAGCAGGCCATCCGGCAAGTGGCATGAACCGCACCCCACCACGGGACGCTCCCGGCTCATGCCGGTCTTCGACCTGCCGCTCACCGACACCTCAATCGCCAAAGGCGGCGACGGAGCCTGGTACATGACGGGGACGGTCGCCAGCATTGCTAATCCCAGTCTTACTACTAACCCCGCGAAGGGAACCGATTACGATTACGACTTCGAAAACAACGACGGCATCTACCTCTGGCGCTCAGAAGATCTCGCCACCTGGTTGCCGCTGGGCAAAGTCTGGGACATCGAGAAGGATGGCGTTACCTGGCAGAAACACTACCGCGTTCCCGCCAACAACCCCACACACACGCAATTCGCCCGCGGCGTGACCGCCCCGGAAATGCATTTCGCCCGCGGCACCTACTGGATCGCCTATTCCATGAACGGGCGGGGGACGGGGCTGTTGAAGAGCACATCCGGGAAAGCCGAAGGCCCGTATGAAGACCTCGGGCGATTCACCGGCATGGGCGGATCGCCTTCGCTGTTCGCGGAGGAGGAGGGGCAGGCCTATTGGCTTTGGGGGGATCTGCGGGCGGCACAGTTGGGCCCCGATTGGAAAGCCCTGGAAGGCCCGGCCCCTAGCCTGTACCTGCAGTTGGCCAAGAGCAATCTGGGACAGTTTCATGATCCCACGGATCTCTGGGAACACAAGGCGCCGCATCTGTTCACCGCCGTCGAGCCGAAATCGAAACAGAAGAAGTACTACCTGACCTGCGCGGCGATTACGCAACGCAACGGGCGCGCCAACCGCGAAACCTTTGTCGCCGAGGCGGCGCATCCGCTGGGGCCTTACACGGAGCCATTCCTGATGATCCCGCACGGCGGGCAAACCAGCGTCTTCAAAGGTCCCGGCGACAAGCTGTATGCCTCCTTCTTCGGCGCCGATCCGACGGCGGCATTTCGCGACCGCCCCGGCATAGTGCCGGTCGAATTCGGTGTTCGCGACCTTCCGCGCAAGGCCAATTACAATTATTATACCCAGCGCGGACCCTGGGACAGCGTGGAAACGCCTTTGCCGAATGGCATCGCGGATTACCGGCTCACGTATCTGCCTGATGGCAATTTCTATCTTGGTTCGAGCCTGCATGTGACGGGTCTGGCCGGGTACCACGGAACGGTCCCCATCTGGCAATCGCCCGACTTGAAAAACTGGAAGGTGCTCGAGCGGCTCTACACCCATGAGCAGGCGGAACGGGAACCCGGTTTGCCGTCCACGGACAAAAAGGCCGAGGATTGGCAGGCCAAGCCGATCTCCTGGGCGACCGGGTTGTATTATATAAAAGGCAAATACATGCTGCGCTCCATCCTGACCGGCGTGCGCGGCAAACCCACGTGTTCCGTGACGCTCGTAAGCGAGAGCGGAAAGCCCGAGGGCCCGTATCGCTTCCATGCGTCGCTCCGGGCTGAAAGCCTCTTCGAGGATGATGACGGGTCCGTGTATGGAGCGCTGGGGGCGAGTTCGGGATCACTTTTGAAATTGACGCCGGACGTGAAGGCGGTGGACGAGACCTGGGCTTCTCCGCTCGGTGGCGAAAAACAGTTTGCCCCCAAGACCCTCGACAACACGCAAATGGCCAACGATTGCGGCAGCGCCATTTGGAAAGTGGACGGCAAATACGTCGTTTTCACGCTCGACGGCTGGGGATCGTATCCCACGCGCTATTTCTGGGCCGACCGCATCGTCGGCCCCTGGCGCGAACTCGGGCACATTGCCTACGCCGGGCATGGTCAGATCGCCCGCGGCCCGGATGGAACGTGGTGGACGGGACATCAGTTCCTGCATGAACATTACAATTACTGCGCCCCGACCGAGGGTGGGCATACGGTGTTTTTGCCGGTTGTGATTGACATGCGATCCAGCCCGCCGCGTATCGAGTATCAATTCGATTACGAAGCCGGGGTGCGGCAGATGAGCGTCTATTGAGGGAGTGGCCACAAAACAAGGAGATGAGAACATGAAGAGAATCGCAATCGGCGTTATCCTGATAACCCCCGCTTGGGCCGCATTCGCAGCCGTCCCGGATCGGGACTGGCCGAGCGTGGCGCCGGCGCCGATCATGGATGTGCCCATGCGGGACGCGGCCATCACGCGCGGGCCGGAGGGGACGTATTATCTGACCGGAACGATGGGAAGCCGGAGGACAAAGCCCGGAGGACAGAAGTCGGGTTCAAATCCTAATCGTAATCCTAATCGTAATCCTAATCCCAACAGCGGTCTCGATTACGATTACGAGCATGATTATGATTACGACTACGATAACACCCGCGAGGTGCGCGCTTGGCGTTCGGATGATTTGAAAACCTGGACCGATCTCGGCGTCATATACAGCATCCACGACCCTCAGTACGAAGACGGCGGGCATTGGCAACGCAACATGCGGTTCCACCCCGACCGGCCCGAGGGTGATCGGTTCGTGCGCGGGATCACGGAGCCGGAGCTGCACCACATCAAGGGTGATTGGTGGCTCTGCTTCTCCATCAACGGGGAGGGGACCGGCTTGGCCAAAAGCACGACCGGGAAGCCGGAGGGCCCATACCGGCATCACGCCCGGATCACGGCGCAGGGCGGGTCGCCCTCGATGTTCGCCGATGACGATGGCGCGGTGTACTGGCTGCTCGACGGGGGGCGCATCGCGCCGCTGACGGACAACCTGCGCGCCCTGGCGAAACCGCCGCGCCAGATCGTGCCGGCGCCTTCGCCCATGGGGCGGGCCGCCAAGGAAATCCTCGCGCAAAATCCCGGCAGCGCGCCGTTGTCGGACGAGCCGGGCATGGTTGGAACGCGGGGAGCGTTCTTGTTCAAGCGGGACGGCTACTATTTCCTGACGGCGGCTGCGGATCACAAGCGCCTGCTCTCCCGGTGCAACGACACATGGATCGCCTACGCCACCAGCCTCGACGGGCCGTGGTCGGAAAGGCATCTGACGATCCATCACGGCGGCGGGATCACGGTCTTCGAAGGGCCGGACAACAGCCTCGTGACGGAGCATCGCGGGCGCTACGATTCCAAGCTCAAGAAACACGCCGCAGGGCCGCAGCTTTACGCGACGTTCTGCGCCACCGACGAGCGGGCGATCCTGCGCGACCGCCCCGCGTTCATCCCCTTGGAGTGGGTCGGGCCCAAACGGTGGGACGTGGAGTTTTTCAAGCACGCGGAAAGTTTCCCGCGCAAACCGCAGGCCGTGATCACGGTGGGCGGCCCGTTCCAACACATGAAACCGTTGGCGGGCATCGGCGAGGTCCGGGATATAGCGATCACCCTCGCGCCGGACGGGTTGTATTATCTCGGCGGTTCTTTGATTGAGAAACGCGGGGAGTTGTATCTCTACCGGTCGCCCGACCTCATGAAGTGGGAGTTGGTCGGCCCTTTTTGGAAGGCGCCCGCGGTCGAGGCGGGGAAACAGGACTTCGCCGACAAAGGCGACCCGCGCACGATCCTCTGGTCGGGCCGGCTTTTCCACCTGCACGGCAAATATTACATCACATGCGGCCTGCCCGGCACGGGGGTGATCGCCTTCCGCAGCAAGACCGGCTCCGCACTGGGTCCGTATGAAGAACTCGGCAAAGTGGGCGGCGTGTTTGCGCGCGACCGGAACCACAGCGCGGGGAAATCGGCGTTTTTTACCGGCCCGGACCGCAAGCTCTACTGCAACGGTTGGATGGACTGGATATTGCAGGTGGCGGAGGTTCCGGCCGACACGCTTCAGAAACCCGGCTGGCCGATGGAGTACAAGCCGGTGGACATCGGCCGCGGCAACTGGATGTGCCGGGACGATTACGGCATGGTGATGAACATCGAGGGTCTGTACGTCTATACCGCCTACACCGGCGGCTCAGCCGACGCCGGCAACAGCATGGGCACCGGCCACTACGGCAACGATGGCGACGGCATGTACGCCGTCGGACCGACGCCGTGGGGGCCGTTCCGCGAGTTCAAAACCGTCCACAGCGTGGAATACAGCGAGTTCCTGAAAGACAAGGAAGGCCGGTGGTGGGCGGTGGTCTTTTTCACGGACAACTCGGATCCGTATTGGCTGCGGGCGTCGCTCATCCCGCTGGAGGTGCGGCGCACCGGTGACGACCTGGCCATTGCCGTCAAGGAATCGGGCTACACGGAACGTGAGTTGAAGATCATGGGCGGCGGCGGGATCGCCGAAATCAAGACCGTCCCGGAAATTTTGCTCAAAGGAAACAACGCAAAAGGAGAAAGACCATGAACAACCGCAACCTGCTCGCAACCCTGATCGCCTGCGCCCTGGCCGGGAACGCGCCCGCGCAACCCGGCCCGCCCGCGGCGCTCTCCCCGGAACAGCACCGGGCAAAATACAACTTCACGCGCGTCCAGCCGATGCTGGATGTGCCGATGATCGATCCGGCGGTCACGAAAGGCCCGGACGGCGCCTATTACCTCGTGGGAACGACGGGGACGAAGCGTTCCGACGGCACGGTGAACTTCAACGTCAACGAAGGCATCCGCCTCTGGAAATCGGCGGACCTGAAGCAATGGAACGATCTGGGCGTGGTTGCGCCCGTGTCTGGCATCAAGGCCAAAGCATCCGATCTCGGGCTGGTCCGCGCGGGCGCCTACGACGACGAGTGCAAGGGACTGCTCGCGCCGGAGATTCACTTCATAGGAGGCGGCGTTTATCTGACCTACGGCATGCATCCGTGCGGCACGGGGCTGCTCAAGAGCCGGTCCGGCAAGCCGGAGGGGCCCTACGAAGATGTGGGGCTGATTACAAAAGAAGGGCGCGACGCGTCGTTGTTCGCGGATGAGGACGGAAGCGTCCATTGGGTTTTTGGCGGCGGTTGGATCGCGCGCATGAATGAGGCGATGACGGCGCTCGGCGAAAAGCCGCGGCTGATCCAACCGGGTCCGGCGGCAAGACCGAACTCGCCCGGCAGCATCATCCTTCAAGTCGGCCAGGCGGGCGCGTTTCTTTTCAAGAAAGACGGCACGTACCATTTGCTGGCGGCCGCGATTCACGGGCGGCTGGGGGTGCCGTGTTACGACACATGGGTCGCCACCGCGAAATCTTTGGAAGGGCCATGGACGCAGCGCAAGGTGGCGGTGCCCCATGGCGGGCAGGCCACAATGTTCGAAGGGCCCGGCGGCCAGTGGTATTCGACCTTCAGCGGCGTGGACAGCCGGGCGGCGTTGCGCGAGCGGGCGGCGGTGGCGCCGGTGAAGTGGGTCACCAGCGTGAAGTACTTTTATCCGAAGAACGAATCGTGGCCGTGGAAGGACGACAAGGTCGTGACGGAGGCGTGGGGCTGGGAGAACGCGAAGCCGCTCACGGAGCTGAGCTACCGCGACCCCTTTGGCGTCAACGGCCGCGACGGCTATTTCTATATCTCCGGCCTGCACAATCCCGGCTCGCACGGCGACAACATCAACCTAATCCGCGGCAAGGATCCCACGGGCAACGAGCCGTGGGAGGTCTTCCATCTCAAAGGCTTCGAGACCCTGCAACAGTTGCCATGGTACGATGCGGAGTCGAAGAGCGACGGCGGTTTCAAGGTTGGTCTCTGCAAGCCGTTCGAGGCGGCGGGCACGTTCTGGGTGTCGCTCTTTACGCGAGGGGGAAACAGGACGGTCCGCAGTTCGTCGGGAACCATGAACGGCCCCTGGTCCGCGGCCATGGATCCGCCGCCCAAACCCAGCGGGCAAATCGGCGGTTGGTGCAGCCATCCCTTTCAGGACCACCGGGGCGATATGTACGGCTACGTGAGCACGTTCCTATGGGTAATGAACAAAGAGTTCACGGCTTTGGACATGGCCCGCAAGCCCTCGACCGAAGGGGACTATAAACCCCCTTACTCCGGACGGGTCGAAGGCTACGAACGCGAGTCGTCGGACGGCTCGGCGCTGCTGCGCGGCGACGCCCCCATCGGCCACCCCTTCAAGATCGACGGCAAGTATCTGATGATGGGCGGGTGCGGCTGGCATGGCGACTACCGCGGGTTCGGCACCTACGACAGTTGCGTCTTCTGGGCGCACGAGGTGGGCGGGCCGTGGCACCCGAACCGGTCGGTCCTGCCCCACAGCGGCAACTCGGGGATTTTCCAGGATGACAGGGGCGGCTGGTGGAACGTGGTGTTCGCCAACGACAACTTCCTGCCGGACGGCGGGCTGCGCTGCCTGCCCCTCGAAATCAAATGGAACGGCAACGGGTACGACATCAGTCCCAAGCACAAGCAGGACACGCCGTATGTCCATCGGGCGCCCGTCCTTGTGGCGGACCCGAAAGCGGCGAAGGCCGAACCGGCGTATCCGCCGGTGCGGCTGCCGGAGGGGCTGGCACTCGGCGCTCCCTCGATCACGGCCGTGGAGGCGGAAGGCAAGACGGCCTATTACTTGACGGGCACCGCCCCGAACCCGGGCGAGCGGGTGGGCGGGGGCAAAGAGCCCGATTTTTCCAATAATGACGGCCTTTACCTGTGGAAATCGGACGACCTCAAGGCCTGGGCGCCGCTGGGCAAGGTCTTCGATCTCGCCGGCCTTGACCCGAACGAAAAGGGCCGGAAAGCAGCGAGTTGGAACAACCCGTTGTTGATCTATTTCAGCCCGCCGGACAGCCTCGAACCGCGGTACGACCGGGGCGTCCTCACGCCGAAACTTTACAAGATCGGGGCCGACTGGTGGGTGCTCTTTTCCGCCGGGCGGCAGCAGGTGGGCCTGCTCAAGAGCAAGAGCGGGAAACCTGAAGGTCCCTACGACTTGGAGGGACCTGGCGCGGTCCACAACTCGACGGCGGCCATCCTCGATTCCGGGTTTCACGATTCGCGCACCGACGCCTACATGTTCGCATATGATCCGAGTTTCTTCATCGAGGACGACGGGAGCGTGTTTCTGGTCTTTGGTCCCGGCTGGATCGGACGGATGCAGGCGGACATCGGCAAGGGGTTGGCGGAGACGCCCCGCTTGATCGAGGTTGAAGGCGGCCTCTACGCCGGCCTGGGCGGCTGCCAGATTTTCAAGAAAGGCGGAAAGTACCACCTTCTGGCCGCGAACGAGTGGGGCGATGTGATCGAGCGGACGGCCGACAAGCTCCACGGTCCGTATGGCGGCGCGAAGATCGCGTTTGCCCAGGCGGGACGTGCCGGCGTCTTCCAGGCCTCCGACCAATCATTTTCCGTCATTACGCAATGAACCTTGGCGTCAAGGGACCCAGGCAAGCAGACAGAACGAGAAAGGAAACAGACATGAAAAACCCAAGCAAACATCCGAATCACCACACTGTGAAGGCCCTGGCGTGCGCCGCCCTCGCCGTCGCCACCGCCACGGCGCCGCTGGCGCTCATGGCTCAAGCCCAAACCGAGCCCGCGCGGAAAATGCGGACCTATTACTTCGGCAACAGCCTTACCGGCTGCACGGACCCCAAGGATCACGGCCGGATCGCCCAAGCGGCCGGAAAAGAATGGGAAACCTTCGCGTTCCTTGGCGCGGGCTGGCAGCTCTGGCAGCACCGCCACGCCATCCAAACGTCGGGCGCCGGGATGAAACGCGACAACAATGGCGATCTCACCATCGACCCGGCCAGCATCGGGCAATCGACCGCGACGACGGTGAAAAAGTTCCTCGGCACGTTGGGCGACAAGTGGGATGCCATCGTGCTCCAGCCGTTTAGCATGGGGCTCGCCATGAAACGCACCGAAATGTGGGGGACGAAATTCGACAGGGAAACCGACGTCGGCGACATCGAGTGCGCCAACGATCTCATCTCCATCTTCCTTGGGCTCAACCCGGACGGCAAAGTGTTCATCTACCAGAACTGGCCCAGCATGGAGGGCGGCAAAATCCCGCCGAAAGACCAGCTCCCCGATTGGGCCAGGGCCGAGGGTGTCCGCATTGCCGCGGCCGAGTTTCCCCTGCGGGAGGAGTTCGAGTACGAGAAAGCCTGGGCGCAGGAGAAGTTCGTCGAGGGCGCCGACCCCAACAAGTATTGGATTGGGCGCGTCGGAGGCCGGTCGAAGGATTACCACGACCGCCTGTTCGCCGCGATCAAGGAGAAGCACGCCGGCCCGTGGAAGGCGGGACGCCTGCGCGTGATCCCCGTGGGCGATATTTTCCTCGCCTTGCACCGCAAGGCGAAAGCCGGCGAATTCGACGGCATCCAGGACATCGAGGAATACTACACCGACGTGCAGCACACCCGCGGGGGCCTGCCGCGCTACACCGCCGCCGCCGCGTTCTACGCCTGCATCTTCAACGAGCGCCCCGACAAGCTCGACTGGAAAATCTACAACGACGCCACACGCTACGGCGAAGACAAAAGCCACGACAGCCTGCCCATCCTCGAAATCACCCCGGCCCGCGCCCAGATCGTCCACGATACCATTTGGGAAGTGATCCAAAACCATCCCGATGCCAAACCAAAGACCGGCTCACAAAAGGATTGATTATCTTGAAAACAATCCAATCCCGAGTGTCTTTGACGGCCATGTGTGGCGTGGGACTAATGGTTGGATCGTGCCTGGTGGCCGCCCCGGCAAACCCTCCCGCGAAGCAGCCGCCACCCAAGCCCAACATGGTCCTGGTTGTCGCCGACGACCTTGGCTGGCGGGATGTCGGCTGCTTTGGCGGACCCAATGTGAAAACGCCGCACATCGACCGCCTCGCGGCCGAGGGCATGCGTTTCACCAACGCCTACACCGCGAGCCCGGTCTGCGGGCCGACGCGGGCGCAGCTCTACGGCGGGCGTTACCCGGTGAACAGCGGCAGTTACTTCAACCACCCGCGCCATTACATCCGCGCGGGCGTGAAGACGCTGCCCGCCGCCTTGAAAGAACTTGGATACCGGGTGGGCATCGTCGGCAAAATCGACGCGGGGCCCACCGAAGCGTATCCATTCGAGTTGCTTGCCCAAGGGAAGGATACCCTTCTCGGCGACGGCGTCCGCGATTTCGTGGCGCGCGATCCGGCGCAGCCTTTCTGCCTTGTGATAGGCAGCCACAACCCGCATTCGCCGTGGAGCCGGAATGCCGAAGGCCTCGATGCCGCGACGCTCGCGGTGCCGCCGCAACTCGTGGACACTCCCGAGACGCGGACCGCCCTGCTCCTTTACTACGGCAAAGTGCAGGCGCTGGACCGGGACGTCGGCGAATGCCTGAAGCTCCTCGAAGAATCCGGCCACGCGAATGCCCTGGTGCTCTTCACCAGCGAGCAAGGCTCGGAGTTCCCCTTCGGCAAAGGCACGCTCTTCGATCACGGCATGAAACTTGCCGTCGTTGCCCGCTGGCCGGGGAGGGTGAAGCCCGGCGGCGTGTGCGACGCGATCATCCAGCACATCGATTTCCCGGCCACCCTGGTCGATGCGGCCGGCGGAGCCCCCGATCCCGGCTGGGATGGAAAGAGTTTCGTGCCGATGCTGGAGGGGCGGGTTGTGGAGAACCATGAGTTCGCTTATGGATGCTACGCGGACCAGCGTGCGATCCGGACCAAAAGGTTCAAATACATCCGCAATCTCGACCCGGGCACTCTGAAAAAGGACGGGCCATCGCCGTTCAACACCGGGGCGATGGCGTCGGACCCCGCCAACAAGTTCTATCCCAACTGGAGCCATCCCAAATCGTGGCTGCCGCTGGCCGGGAAGGATGCCGCCGTCGCCCGCAAGATCGAGTGGTTCCGCCAACGCCCGCCCGAGGATCTGTTCGACATCGGGAAAGACCCGTTCGAGCTGAACAATGTCGCCACGAACATCGAGTATGCGGAGGCTCTGGCCGGGCTTCGGGCGAAGTGCGACGGCATCATGGCCGCGCAAGGCGATAAAGGGATGGCGACCGCCTCCGAGCTGGCCCGTTGGAACGACGGGGAACATCGCGCAGGCAAAGGGTATTTCGGGAGTTCGACCGGGCCGACCAACTTTCCTGGCAAGAACCACAAAGACGGTGGTGGCAAATGACATGAAAGAAGAACCCAACATTATCTTCATCATCTGCGACGATTTGAATAACGCCTTCTCCGGCATGGGGCGGACGCCATTCGCTCCCGCGCCCAATTTGGACAGACTGGCAAGCCAGGGCGTCCGGTTCACCAATGCGCACAGCAATTGCCCGATCTGCCTGCCATCGCGAAGCAGCCTTTTCAGCGGCATCTACCCGCATGGCACCGGCCATTTCACGCTTTGGGACCACTGGCGATCTTGCACCCCCATCGCGGCCACGGGCGATGCCTTCAAGCTGCCCGGCTTCGGAAAAGCGCTGCTCGCCGATGCCGTGATGATGCCCCTGCATTTCAAGCGCAATGGCTACGAAGTCTTTGGCGCGGGCAAAACGTTCCACGAGGGGAAAGTCGAAGAGGCCTGGTGGACCGAATATCATGGCGGGCCCGATTACGGCCCGGCCCTTTGGGGCGCGCCGATGAACGAGCGGTTGACGCACCTTTTCGAGGGCGATCCCCTCGAGGCATACGCCAACCGCTATGCGGGATTGGACCGGTTTTTCCTGGATGGGAGGCATTTTCGCCACCATGCGATCGATTTGGCCATCGGCCCCCTCGACGAGGTGTTTGGCAATCCTGAACGCAAAGGATTTCTCCGTGAGGGGAGGGAATTCCGTTATGGGAACGACGGCGACCGCGATCTGCTGCCGGACGAAGAGACGATCAACTACGGCATCGAGGTGCTCCATCGCCCGCACGACCAGCCGTTTCTCCTCGCACTCGGGCTGATGAAGCCGCACACGCCGCTCAACGTGCCACGCCAATATTTTGAGCGCTTTCCACTCGATCAAATTGAGCTGCCGCCGCGGTTGGCCGGCGACATTGACGATTGCGCGCGGGCTTTGGTGGAAAATTGTCCCTACGGCTTTCTGATGTATGACCTCGTCACCAAAGAGGGCGAGATCGGCCTGCGCAAATGGCTGCAGGCCTATCTGGCTTGTGTCGCGTTCGTGGACGATCAGATGGGCCGCCTGCTCGATGCCCTTGAGAAGAGTCCGTACGCAGCCAACACGCTCGTGGTGTTCACCAGCGACAACGGCTATCACATGGGCGAGAAGAACTATCTCTTCAAGAACAGCCTCTGGCGGGAGGGCGACGGCATTCCGCTCCTTGTCAAAGGTCCGGGTGTGGCCACGGGGGAGGCCTGTCCGGCGCCAGTCTCGTTAATCGACCTCTATCCGACACTCAACGATTACGCAGGGTTGTCGGGCCATCCCAACGCGGGCGGCAATGACCGACGGCTCGATGGGCATTCCTTGCGCCCCTTGCTTGAGGCGCCGGCAGAAGGCGAATGGCAAGGCCCGCCGGTGGCTCTCTCTTCCGTGCGGGGCGGCACCGGCATCCATCACTCGGTCACCTCGGCCACACACCGCTACACCCTATGCCAAAATGGGGAGGAGGAACTTTACGATCACCGCACCGATCCGTACGAGTGGCGCAATCTGGCCGCCGACCCGGCCCACGCCGCCGTCAAGGCCGGGCTGCGGGCGGAGTGGATGAAACTGGTGTTCTTCGAAGGGGGTTCGTCTTGAATGAGGGCCGCCGCCGACATCGCCATCAACAACGCATCCACATTCTTCAACTAATTTCCAACACCCCATGAAAACAACCCGATCCCTCGTCCTCCTTGGCGTCCTCTGCGCCACGCCTCTCCTCCCCGTCCAGCCATGCTCCGCCGCCGAACCCGGAACCGCTCTCGTCTTCACCAAAGCCTCCGGCTACGAACACGGCATTGTGCGGCGGCAAAAGGACAAACTCTCTTTTGCCGAGGAACGCCTGCAACAAATGCTGCGACAGCGCGGCTTCGAAGTCGAAGCCACCAAGGACGGCGCCGTGTTTGACGGGGACCTCGGGCGTTTCGCGCTCTTCGTGTTCTTCACCCACGGGAACCTGCTCGAAGCAGGCAAGGACGGAAATCCGCCCATGAGCGCGGAAGGAAAGGGCAAACTCCTTGCGGCCATCGAAGGCGGAACACCTTTTGTCGGGCTGCACTCGGCTTCGACGACATTCCATCGGGTCAAAGAACAGATGGCCGAACCCCTGGACCCATTTCTGATGATGGTGGGTGGCGAGTTCCGCGCCCACACGTTCACTCAGGAAGGTTCGGTGGCGATCACGCAACCGGCGTTGCCCGGACTGGACTCGGCGGCGTCTCCCGAAGTGGTGCGCGAGGAGTTCACGATGTTTCAAAGCCTCGACCCCGGCATGCAGGTGCTGGCGACCATGGATCCCAGGACCATGGATGAGAAGAAGGGGTCCGCCTACCGGAAGCAATCGCTGCACCCGGTGGCCTGGGTACGGATGCACGGCAAAGGGCGCGTTTTTTACAACTCGCTGGGCCAGGAACAGCCCCTGTGGGATGCGCCCATCTTTCTCGCGCTGATGAAGGCGGGTCTTGATTGGGCCACCGGCCAATCCGCGCACACGCCTGTCTCCAATCTCCAAACCGTGATCCCCGACGCCCCAATGCTTCCAACAACCAATCGATAAATAGGAACGAACATGGAGAATCGTATGCCATCAATCAGACTATCCGCGCTGGCCGGTGCGACCGGCGTCGTGGCACTTCTTGCCGCGGACCCGCCGCCGACGGCCACACTACGCGTCCAGATGGCGCCGGTCGCTGGGGACACCCGCTTTGGCCGCTATCCGACCGATGGCGGTGTCGATCCGCAAAACTTTGGCAAGCCGCACGAGAGATACCGCCTCCCTTTTCTGAACGGCATGGGACTGTTGCGCGCCGATGGCAGCCGCAAACCCGCTTACGAAGTCGTCCGCCGGTTCTCACAGGAACACGGCTTGGTCCAACACGACGCCAAAGGAGACCGGAAACCATGAACCAGCAAACAGATTCATTGGCAACCCATTGCATCCTCCTCGTGCTTCTGATCGCTTCCTTCAGCGTCACGACCCATGCCGCCACGTATTACCTCGATTCCCTCGCTGGCGACGACGCCACACACGACGGGACAAGCGCCGAACAGGCATGGAAAACCTTGGGCAGATTGCAGTCCGCCATCATCAAACCCGGCGATACCGTGTTCCTGAAGCGCGGATGCACATGGCGCGAACTCCTGACAGCCGGCTTCTCGGGCTCGGCGGACAAACCTGTGGTCTTCGATGCCTACGGCGAAGGCCCGATGCCCGCAATTTCCGGGGCGGATGAGGTCACCGGCCTGCGGGAGACTGACAGGAGCTGCGTCTGGACCGCCGCATTCAACCCGGAGCCGCGCCAGGTGTTCATCGGCAA
The DNA here is from genome assembly GCA_964435495.1 of uncultured Verrucomicrobiales bacterium. Taxonomy (GTDB): domain Bacteria; phylum Verrucomicrobiota; class Verrucomicrobiia; order JADLBR01; family JAIBCM01; genus CAYSZK01. Next base: position 5,271 of record CAYSZK010000002.1, on the reverse strand, counting down.
CGAGCGCGCCCAGCGCATGCAATCCGCGGATGAAGTCAAGGCGGAGCGCACCTGGCACTGGGCGGAGGGACTTCTGACCCTGTTCAGCGGGGATCGTCCCGTCGTAGAGGCCAGTGTGCGGGATTACTGCGCAAACGTGGAGGGTCATGATGTAACATTCAGGAACATCATTTTTGCCCGTTCGGCCTTGGTCAATCTCATGCATTCGGCGCGGCATGGTCTCATCCTTCAGGACTGCCTGATAACGGGCGCGTTTGTCGATGGCCTGCGAAGCGGGCATGACGGCGCCCATGATCGTGGTCTGATCGAGAACTGTGAAGTCATGGAGTGCGGCGGATCGGGATTGATCTTCGCGGGCCGGATGGACGGCTGGATTCTGCGCAACAATCACATCCATCACTGCTGCCGCCTGCATGAAAAGCAGGCCGGCGCGCACCGCGCACCGCCGGAATCGGGAGGCGCCTGCTGGTATGAATGGTCCGCTGGAATCAAGTACTGGGCCGGCGCGAAGGTGGAAGGATACCTGGGTTCCCTGCTGATCGAGAGCAACCTGGTGGAGGAATGCCGCCCTCGGTTCGATGCCGGCGAACAACCCCACAAACGCAACTGCGGCATATGGATTGACGAGAGCCTCAAACCGCGCGCCCGCACGGTCATACGGCACAACATCGTTCGCAACAACAGTTCCAAGGGCATCTTCATCGAGAAAGCCGATGACTGCGATGTGATGAACAACATCTGTTACGACAATGCGGAGATCAAGTGGACGGCCAACATCATTGTGGAAAGTAATTTCCGCACGCCCTGCCGCAACAACCGCATTATCAACAACACCTGTGTCGGCGGCCACTGGACCATGGCGCTGAACAGCTACCAGGGGTTGGGCCTCGAGAATAACGAGTTCAGGGGCAACATCGCCGTTGGGGGAAAGAGCAGCAATCTGTATGTGGCTCGGGACGCGATCAACAACGGGGAGCACAGCGCGAACAACCGCTTCGCCGGCAACTGCTTTGGCCTGGAAAGGAAACTGTTTGTAATATGGAATAAGCCCGTATCAACCTATGCGGAATGGGAGGAGGCTTACGGCGGGCAAACGCATTCCATCATGCGGGAACCAGACTTCGTCAATCCCGGGGAACATGACTATCGCCTGAAACCCGGGTTTCCATCAGTTGGCGCTTCCGCTCGATCCGGGGGACAGTGAACAGGAATGAGGCATAAAGTATGCTGCCAATAATGAGCGGGATCCGTCGCATTAGTCGGAATCTGTATTGTAGTATCTTGTCCCCGTCTCCCTCTTTTGGTTTACCAAAATCGATTCCATGAAAAGAGACCCCTACTCCTGTTCCTGGCGCATTCCGCCCAATCTCTGGCTGCACGACCGGGCGTTTGCCGTCACCCGCGAGTTTCTGCTGCGGCACATCGAAACCGTTGACGAGGTGATGCTTTTCCTTTCGCACTCGGGAGATCACCCCGCCTATCAGCCTTTGGACGAGGCGGGCGCCGACCTGGCGATCGCGCGGGAACGGATGAAAAGCTTGCGCGAAAGTGGCGTGAATCGGGTGGGGATCAACGTGCTCAGCACGCTGGGCCACTCCGATTCCAACGACGAGGTCGCCGCCGCCATGCCCTTCCAGGGGATGACCAACCCGGCGGGCCACGCTTCGACCCATTGCGCCTGTCCCAACGATCCGCGCCACCGTGACTATATCAAGCATCTTTACCGGCTGGTTGCGGAGAGCGGACCGGATTTCATCTGGGTCGATGACGATTTCCGATTGGTCTGGCATGGGGCGGCCGATTTCGGCTGTTTCTGCCCGATCTGCTTGGAGAAGTGTGGCGGGGAACGCGACCGCGAAGCCTTGATTCAAGGTTTCAACGACCCGGCCCAGGGAGATTTGCGCCTGCGCTGGTCGGAGTTTATGGCCGCCTCAATGGCGGAATTGGCGCGCGACATCCGCGAGGCGATCCGCGAAACGGCCCCGGCGGTGGAGATCGGCCTGATGAGCGGCGGCTACCGCTTTCCCACCTACGGCAATCACGACATCCGCCGCTGGGCAAAGGCACTCGATGCCCGCCTCTTCCGCCCCGGTGACGGTTGCTGGACTGACCGGCAGGCTTTTGATCTGCCGCGCAAGATTCTCGATGTGGGGATGCAGATTCGGCAGATGGGCGATGGCCCGGCGGTCATCCAGCACGAGATCGAAGGCTATCCGGAACTGGCCTTGGAAAAGAGTTTGCGCATGGTCGATTCAGAGAGCGAGTTAGGACTCTTCGCCGGCAGCAACGGCATCGCGGTCAACGTCCTCTCATGGGAACAGCTCAACACGCTCGACGAATACACCCCCAAGCTCCGTTCCTATGTCGAGCGCCGCCCTCTATATGAAGAGATCGTCCAGCGCTGCGAGGGCACCCGCTGGGGCGGTCTGTGGCTGGCCCACAGCAACCAACTGATGGCGAGACGTCATCTCAAGCCCGGTGAAAACTGGTTCGATCAGAACGGTTATTGGCCTTTCCTCCCACTGGAACTCGCCACCATCGGCCTGCCTCTCACGCCGTGGCGCGAACACGCTTGTGGGACGATCCTCGCCGGGCGCGTGACCGAGGCGCTCACCGATTCCGAACTCGAAAAACTTCTCTCCGGCGGCGTGCTGATGGATGGCGACGCCCTCGTGGAACTCTGGCGGCGCGGCTTTGGCGAACTGACCGGCGTCCGGTTGTCGGACACCGCGATTCGCTCCGACGCGGCCGAGGAAGCGAATGCGCATCCGCTCAACGGCGCCGATGCGGGTTGCCGGCGCGACATTCACATCGGGCTCGGTTTTGCCGGTGGAACCCAAGAGGTCCGTCCCCTCGAACTGATTGATGCGGCGGCTGAACCGCTTGCCCATCTGGATCGCATGCGTTCGGCGGGGATCCGGGGCATCTCGCTTGCCCGTTATGTTAACCGGCTGGGCGGGCGTGTGGCGGTCGCCGCCTATTCCCCGTGGAGCTATCTGGGCCGCGCCTGGAAACGGCGGCAAATGCTCGCGTTGGCCGATTGGCTTTGCGGCGGCTTGCCGGTAACGGTTGAGTCGTTTGCCCCGGTCATGCCGCTGGTCCGACTCGACGCCAGCGGTGCACCGGCGCTGATCTCCCTCCTGAATACTGGCTTTGATCCGGTGCGCCCCCTGCGGCTTCATTTGCGCGGAGTCACCGCCGCGTGTGGGATCGAGCATCTGACGGCGGCGGGAAGCACCCCCCTCGCCTCCACACCGGAAGGAGATGGAGTTCGGGTTGAGTTGGACGAACTTGAGCCGTTCGGAACTGCAACGATCTCCGTAAAATAGGAGTTCGATGTAGACAGCATGGAGAACAACATGCACAAGAACACAAACAACAACCCCTCGCAATCAGCGGGTCGTCCCCCAGTCTGCCGCAAATGGCTTTGCCCGGCTCTGTTGTCCGCTCTCTTAGCGGGCGTGGCCACCTTGCCAATCGCGGCGTCCCCCACGCAGGTGAACGCGTCAAAGCCCAATATCGTTTTCCTTCTGGTGGACGATATGGGCTACGCGGACATGCCGGGGTTTGGGAAGGGTATGGGAGTGGAACTGCCACGTTTGGATTCCCTACGCCAGCAAGGGGTCTCATTTAGCAATGCCTATGTTACCGCACCCATATGTCAGCCATCGAGGGCCGGCCTTCAAATCGGGCGGTACCAACAGCGATTCGGGCTTTACACCAACGGAGACGACGCTGCGCCCTCCGTCAGGGAAGGTTTGCGGTCGGCCACTACCATCGCCGAGCATCTGAAAGGAGCGGGGTATGCCACGGGATTGATCGGCAAATGGCATGTTGACAAGGAGTTGAAGGAATATGGTTGGGACGAGTATGTGGGCATCAATCCCGGTTGGGCCATGCTCATGCCCGTGCAGCCCGTCCGGCCCTTTACCCGCAAGTACAAGGTTCATGACATTAATGGGAAGACGGTTGATGTCGGCGAGCATTATACGGACTATTTCGGGTGTGCGGCCGCGGATTTTGTCAATCGACATAAAGACACGCCCTTCTACCTGAGCCTGTGCTTCAACACACCACACACACCGTTGGAGGCGATCCAAGAGGATCTGGATGCCTGCGCGAGTGTCGAACCGCTCGACCGGCGGCACTACTGCGCTTTGATGCGGGCCATCGACCGCAATGTGGGGCGCGTGCTGGACGCGCTGGAACAAGCGGGCGTCGCCGGCAACACGATCGTGGTGTTTACGAATGACAATGGATCTGGCGGACCCATTAAGGATCTGTTGTCCGGCAACTACGGAGACAACGCGCCATTGCGCGAAGGCAAACATACGACCTACGAAGGAGGCGTACGCGTTCCCATGGTCATGCGCTGGCCGCACATGGCGGAAACGGGAACCACCTTCAACGGCATCACGAGCACGCTGGATCTTGCCCCCACATTCCTGGCGGCCGCCGGCTTGCCCTTGCCCGCGAACCCCGCTTTCGACGGCGTAAATCTCGCGCCCTACTTGAGAGGAGAGAAACAGGGGAACCCCCATGAATCCTTGGTGTGGCAAATCGGAGGACAAGACAACTTTTACCTAGGTGTGCGGAGGGGCGAGTGGAAGCTGGTTCTTCCAAAATCCTCCGATCCGGTCAAGCCCGACGCGCCGTGGGAACTCTACCATCTCGGCAATGATATCTCCGAGTCCGGCAATCTGGCCGCCTCCAAGCCTGAAATCGTCGCGGAGATGGTCGAAATCTATGCGCGTTGGCGGGAGCAGATGGCGCAACCGCCGGTGCTTGACCGACCATGGATGAAGAAACGGTGAGCCGCACAAAAAGTAATAAGAGAGAGAGACAAAAACTACCATGAAGACTACCATGAAAGAACAACTCGGAAAACTCACGGCCCCGCTTTTGGCGGTGGCCCTCATCGGCATCTCTTCCGCATATGCGGCGGACAAACTCGAAGAGCCCATCAAAAACCCGCCCAAACAGGTCAACGGGCGAACCGTGCTATCGCTGGACGGCGAGTGGCAGATCGAAGCCGGGGAGGCCGAGACAAAACCAGCCGCATTCAAGTCCACCATTCCGGTCCCCGGCGTGGTCAAGCTGGCCAAACCGGGCTGGGGCAAACCGCTCTCTTTGCTGGGACCGGGGCACGAGGACGTGCTGGCACTCGGCAAAGACGGGAAGGGCGAGCCATTACCCGAAGAAGAAGCCAAGAAGAGGAGGGAAGCCTATGCCGACAGCCGTAAGAAGGCCGGCTTTTCGGCTTACTGGTAT
>CAYSZK010000001.1:0-130967 GCA_964435495.1 uncultured Verrucomicrobiales bacterium | reverse complement strand
TACGCCCAGGCCCTGCCGCGTTGAAGCCAAAAATCGCCTTCCCCGGGCGGCCTCCCGCCGCCTCCAGCCCCCGCGGCGGCCCCGAGACCGGCGCGCATTTCCGGGTTGGACAATCCAACGCCCCGGCGCTAACAACGCATCGTGGCCGAACGCAAGCCAGCCTCGAAACGCCCTGCGTCGGGGGACAATCTCCCCGTGCGCCACCTTCTCGCCGAACTCGACACGCTGAAGTCCCTTCTCCGCGATATCGTGGACGCGTATGTCGGGCGCCTCGACGGCGAAGTCGGCCAGATCGCCGACGCCGTCCGCCGCCTTGCCGCCGAAGACGATCTCACCCCGTCCCATCACCGCGACATCCGGGATATGCTCGCCCAAATCCGTTCGCTTCAAACCAAGCCCGAAAAGGGCCGCCGGAAGGACATCAAGAAAATCGATGATCTCATCGGCGAGATTCATTCCGTTGCCGAGAAATGGTGATGCCCGCGGGCCCGCCCCCCGGCCGGTTCGCCGCCATCGACGCCGGAACAAACACCTTTAAAATCATCGTCGCCGAACCCGCCCCCAGCGGGGGGTTCCTCACCGTTCTGGACCGCAGCGTGCCCTGCCGCCTCGGCGAGGGCGCACAGAAATCGGGGCGCCTCGCCGCCCCCGCCATGGAACGCGGACTCGCCGTGCTCCGCGATTTCAAGTCCCAGGCGGAAGACGCCGGCGCCTCGCCCCCGGCCGTCTTTGCCACCAGCGCCGTCCGCTCCGCCGCCAATGGGGAACTCTTCGCCAAACTCGTGCGCGACGAAACCGGGCTCCGGTTCAGGGTCCTGTCCGGGGAGGAGGAGGCCGCGCTCGTCTTCCGCGGCGCCGCCACCGCCCCAGGCATGCCTGGCGGCCATGAAATCCTGGTCATGGACCTCGGCGGCGGCAGCGCCGAGTTCGTGCGCGGCGTCCCCGGCGCCATCCGCCAAAAGGCCAGCCTCAACGTCGGCTGCGTCCGGATGACCGACCTGTTCCTTTCCCGCCGCCCCGTCCCGGCCGCCGACCGGGCAAACCTCGATGCCCACCTCGCCGCTGCGTTCCAGCCGCTCATCGCGCACTTTGGCGCCGCCCCCGCCATGGCCGCCACCGGCGGAACCATCTGCGCCCTCGCCAACGCCATCGATCCCGAATTTTGGGACCGCATGCGCGAAGGCGTGCCGTTCCCGCTCGCTTCCGCCCGCCTCGCGCCGCTCGTGGACGAACTGGCCGCCATGACTCTGGAACAAATCCGCGCCACACCCGGCATCCCCGACTCCCGCGCGGACGTGATTGTGGCCGGCGGACTCACCTACCTCGCGGCCTTTCGCGCCATGGGCCACGGACGCGTGTTCGTCACGCATCGCGGCCTTCGCTACGGCATCGCCGCCGCCATGAGCGCCGGGGAAATCGAGCCATGACCGCCCGGCCCCGTACAGCCCGCCGTCCGCCCGCGCCGCTCTTCGAGCGCTTTCAACAGCGCGCCAGCCGCGAAGTGGCCGCGTTCCTGGACCGCTACGAAAACGAGCCCGATCACACCCGCCACGTCGCCGGCCTCGCGATGCAGCTCTTTGACCAGCTCGAACGGCGCCACCACCTCGGCGGGCTTGAACGCGGCTGGCTCTGGGCCGGCGCGCTTCTGCACGACGTCGGCTGGAGCCAGGCGCCCGATGGCCGCGCCCACCACAAGCTCGGCTGCCAGCTCATCCTCGCCCACCCCTGGCGCACCCTCGAACCCCACGAACGCCACGTCGTAGCCCTCATGGCGCGGTACCACCGCAAAGCCCTGCCCAAACGCGATCACGACGAATTCCGCGCCCTCGACCGCGGCCTGCGCCAGGTTGTCCGGCGCCTCGCGGGCATCCTGCGCGTCGCCGACGCCCTCGACCGCGGCCACGTCCAGCGCATCCAGCGCGTCACCCTCGAAGACGCCGGCGTCAACCTGGTCCTGCGCGTGGACGCCACCGGCTACTGGAAAGCCGAACAGCTCGGCGTGCAGAAGAAGAAGGACCTGCTCGAAGCAGTGTTCGGCGTCGAACTCCACTGTCTCCCGGAGTAGCCCCCCCCGCCCGCACAACCGCCTCAATCCCCGGGCCGCCCGCCCTCCGCGCCGCCCATCCGCAAGGCCGCCCTCGCCAGGCGCGCGGTGTCGTACTCCAATCCTCCCGCCTCCTCCACCACGGGTTTCAAACGCGCCATCCCATGTTTCTCGAAAAATGGGCGCAACCGTTCCACCTCCGCCATATCGACCACCCGCCCCAGGTCTGCGCGCTCCCCGCACTCCGCCGCCTGGTCGATGTGCGCCACCAGGGTCGTCGTGCTCATCCCGCGCTCCGCCGCCGCTTCGGAAAGGGTCATGCCCGCCCGGACCAGCCGCAGAGTTTCCCGGATCGTGTCGGTCAGCGCCGTCGGCCTCACCGAACGCGGCCCCGCCCTCTCCAATTCCACCCGCGGCGCCTCGGCCCTGGCCTCCGGATGCTCCTCCAGGAACCCCGCCACAAGCCCCGTGATCGCCCCGCCAAACATCTCCGCCTTCCGTTCGCCAAAGCCCGCCACCTGCCGCAAATCCTGGATCGTCCGCGGCAGGCGCGCGCACACCTCGCGGAGCATCCGGTCGTGCGCGATGATGTAAGGCGGCACCGCTTCGGCCCGCGCCGTTTCAAGGCGCCATTGCCGCAGCCGCGCCATCAGATCCGGATGCCGGACCTCCACTTCGGCCGCCGCGCCCCGCCCGGACCGCGACACCGGGCGCGGCCGTTCCTTGCGCCGCCGGCGCACGAACGGCTCCTCCCCCTTCATCACCCGCCACGCCCGCGGCGTGAGCAGGAGCGACCCGAACCGTCCCTCCGCCTCCACCACCTCCGCCGCCAGCAGCGCCAGCGAGAGCGCCCGCCAATGGTCCGCGGCGATGTCCCGCCCGGCGCCGAACGTCTTGAGTTTGTCGTGGCCGAATTGCCGCACCCGCGGCGTCTCCTTGCCCGTCACGATATCCACCAGGTGCCCCGTCCCAAACCGCTCCCCCGTCCGCGCCACAGCCGACAGGAATATCCGCGCCTCCCGCGTGGCGTCCACGTCCTCGAAGGTGTCCGCGCACACATCGCATCCGGTGCACGCCCCCTCGGGCAGGCGTTCCCCAAAATACGACAGCAGCCCCGCGCGGCGGCAGGACGAACCCAGCGCGTACCGTTCCATCGCCCGCAGCCGGTCCAACGCCGCCTTCCGTTCGGCCTCGTCCTGGACCGCCTCCAGGAACCGCAGTTGCAGCATCACGTCCGACCGCCCGTAAAACAGCACGCACTTCGCCGGATCCCCGTCCCGTCCCGCGCGCCCGGTCTCCTGGTAATAGCCCTCCAGGTTCTTCGGCATGTCGCCATGGAGCACGAAGCGCACGTCCGGCTTGTCGATCCCCATCCCAAACGCGATCGTGGCCACCACCACATCGGTCTCCCCCTCCAAGAACGCGTCCTGCGTCCGGGTCCGTTCCTCGTCCGGCATCCCCGCGTGATACCCGCGCGCCCGCACCCCCGCCCGCGCCAGGTCGGCCGCGGTCGTTTCCACGTCCTTGCGCGTGCCGCGATACACGATCCCCGGCGCCCCGCCCTGCCCCCGCACAAACTCCAGAATCTGGTCCCGCACCCCGTCCTTCTCGGCGACTTCGTAAAACAAATTCGCCCGGTTGAACGACGCCCGCACCCGGAACGGTTCGCGCAACGCCAGCCGCCCGACGATGTCCTCCCCCACCCGCGCCGTCGCCGTCGCCGTAAACGCCGCCACCGGCGCCTCCGGGAACTCCCGCCGCAACGCGTCCAACCCCAGGTAATCCTTCCGGAAATCGTGCCCCCACTCCGAGATGCAGTGCGCCTCGTCGATGGCGAAAAATGACGGCCTCCCCAGCGGCCCCGCCCGCAGCCGGTCGAGGAACCCGTCCATCAACAGTCGTTCCGGCGCCAGATACAACAGGTCAAGCTCCCCCGCCCGCAACCGCCGCATCACCTCTCCGCGCTCCTCCGCGCCCAGGGTGCTGTTGAAAAACGCCGCGCGAATTCCGTTCTCCCGCGCGCCGTCCACCTGATCTTTCATCAGCGCGATCAACGGGCTCACCACCACCGCGGTTCCCTCCAGGATCACCGCCGGCAGTTGGTAACAAAGACTCTTCCCCGCGCCGGTCGGCATCACCGCAAACACGTCCCGCCCGGCCAAAATGGCGTCCACGATCTCCCCCTGATGCGCGCGGAATTCACGGAACCCGAACACCTCCTCCAGGGTTTCCAACGCCCGGTTCTCCGCCGCCTCCGCCAATCCGCCCGCGCTCATCGCGCCAAACCTTGCGCACCCGGAAAGTGCCCGTCGAATACTTTCCGCGGAACGCCGCGCCCGGCCTCTCCAAAGGCTGGCGCCCGCCCCGTCCATTGGCTACGCTCCCCCCGTGAGACCCCACCGCACCGGCATCGTCCTGCTCCCCGACAAGTCCCGCGTCCTGTCCCGCCCGTTCGAACTCGTGAACCGTGAACGCGTCCTTCGCATCGTCGCCCGCGTGAGCGCCCTTTCCGACGCCGAAGCCCGCGCCGAAGCCCGCGCCGTCCTGGCCCGGTTCGAGTCGCGCCACCCCAATCTTCGCGCCTGGCTCGCCTCCCGGTTCGAGGAGGTCCGCCCCTTTCTCGCCACCGACCGCCCCCTGGCCGAGGAACACCGCCTCCTGCTCGCCGCCCATTTCACGCTGGAATATTCCATCGAAGCCGCCGCGCTCTTCAACCCTTCCATCGTGCCGCATCCGGACCAGTCGGGCCTGCCCAAGGGCGCCCTCCGCTTCGTCCTGAGCCTCCGCGCCACCGGCGAAGGCCACATCTCCTCCATCGTATTTCGCTCCGGCATCGTGTCCGCCGACGGCGCCATTCAAGTCCTGCCGCCCAGCCCGCTCGTCCGTCCGCCCCACGTGATCCAGGACCCCGCCTACGACAAGCCGCTGTTCTCGCAGAAACTCCAGGAGCTCGGCCTGCTCGATCCGCTCGCCGGGGCCATCCTCGCGTCGTTGCCCGACACCTTTACGCAACCCGAGCTCGCCGCCGCCCTCGACCGCGCCCGCCGCACCAACCGCGCCCTTACCGCCGACGCCCGCGCCACGCTCCACCACATGCTCGCCCTCGCCCGCGCCAACTACGAAATCCAGTTCGAGTCCGGCGACCGCATCTCCGAACGCGTCATCTTCCCCCACACCCCGGCCGAAAGCCGCGGCATCGAGGACGCCCGCTTCGTCGCGTTCCGCAATGACGACCGTTCCACCTCCTGGTACGCCACCTACACCGCCTACGACGGCCAGGTGATCCTCCCCCAGCTCCTCGAAACCCGCGACTTCTGCCGGTTCCGCGTCAGCACGCTCAACGGGCCGGCGGTCGAGAACAAAGGCTTCGCCCTGTTCCCCCGCAAGGTCAACGGGCTCTACGCCATGATCTCCCGCCAGGACGGCGAGAACATCTTCCTCATGTTCTCCGACCACCCCCACTTCTGGTACGAAAAACGCCTGCTCATGCGCCCCACGTTCCCATGGGAATTCGTCCAGCTCGGCAACTGCGGTTCCCCCATCGAAACCCCGGACGGCTGGCTCCTGCTCACCCATGGCGTCGGCGCGATGCGCCAGTACGCCATCGGCGCCGCCCTTCTCGACCTCCACGATCCCTCCCGCGTCATCGGGCGCCTTCCCCATCCCATCCTCACCCCCGACGGCGCCGAGCGCGAAGGTTACGTTCCCAACGTCGTCTATTCCTGCGGCGCCCTGGTCCACGCCGGACGCCTCATTCTCCCCTACGCCATGAGCGATCACGCCTCGTCCTTCGCCACCTACCCTCTCGACGAACTCCTCGCCGAACTCCGGAAGCATCCGCCCGGTTGACCGCCCAGAGGCCCCGCGGCCCGCGCCCCGGCAGCAAAGGCTTGGCGCATCGCCCGGAACGCGCTTCACTGGCGCCATGACCAGCCTGCGCGCCCCCAAGAAAATCGCCTTCCTGGCCGATTACGTCCCGCGCCAATGCGGGATCGCCACGTTTGCCCACGACGTCCGCACCGCCGTCGCCGCCCAATACCCCGGCACGGAATGTGTGGTTCTCGCCGTCAACGACCGCCCCGAAGGCTACGACTACCCCCCCGAAGTCCGGTTCGAGTTCAATGAACAGGACATCCACGGCTACGAGCGCGCCGCCGATTTCCTCACCTTCAGCCATGCCGAGGTCCTTTGCCTCCAGCACGAGTACGGCATCTTCGGAGGACCCGCCGGCGCCCATCTTCTCGCCCTCCTCCGCGACGTGCGCCTCCCCGTCGTCACCACCCTCCATACCATCCTCGAAAAGCCCGACCGCAACCAGCGCCGCGTCCTCGACGAGGTCGCCGCGCTCTCCGCCCGCCTCGTCGTCATGACCGAACGCGCCCGCGGCATGCTCCGCGGCATCTACGGCGTGGAAAATGACCGCATCGACCTGATCCCCCACGGCATCCCCGACACGCCCTTCGTCGATCCCGCCTTCTACAAGGACCAGTTCGGTGTCGAAGGCCGCCGCGTCATCCTCACCTTCGGCCTGCTCTCCCCGGGCAAAGGCGTCGAACACATGATCCGCGCCCTCCCCGAAATCGTCCGGCGCCATTCCGACGTCGTCTATATCATCCTCGGCGCCACCCACCCCAACCTCGTCCGCGACCAGGGGGAAGCCTACCGCCTCTCCCTCGAACGCCTCGTCGCCGAACTCGGCGTGAAACGGCATGTCGCCTTCTACAACCGCTTTGTCGATCTGGAGGAACTCAAGGAGTTCATCGGCGCCGCCGACCTCTACGTCACCCCCTACCTCAACCCCGCCCAGGCCGTCTCCGGCACGCTCGCCTACTGCTTCGGCGCCGGCAAGGCCGTCGTCTCCACCCCCTACTGGCACGCCGAGGAACTCCTCGCCGATGGCCGCGGCGTCCTCGTCCCCTTCGCCGACCCCGCCACGCTCGCCCGCGAGGTGTCCGCCCTCCTCGAAGACGACGCCCGCCGCAACGCCATGCGCAAACGCGCCTATCTCATGGGCCGCGAAATGGTCTGGAACCAAGTCGCCCATCTCTACTTTGAATCCTTCCAAAAAGCCCGCGCCTCCCGCGCCGCCGCGCCCCGCCGGTTCACGGTCCGTTCCCTCGAACAGGAACGCCCCGCCCTGCCCGACATCCGCCTCGACCACCTCCACACGCTCACCGATTCCACAGGCATCCTCCAACACTCCGTCCTCGCCATCCCCGATTACGCCCACGGCTATTGCACCGACGACAACGCCCGCGCCCTTCTCCTCACCGTGCTCCTCGAAGAGACCGGCGACAGCTCCCCCGCCATCCGCCGCCTCGCCTCCCACTACGCCGCCTTCCTGCACCACGCCTTCGCCCCCGAATCCGGGCGCTTCCGCAATTTCATGGGCTACGAACGCCGCTGGCTGGAGGAATGCGGTTCCGACGACTCGCACGGCCGCGCCATCCACGCCCTCGGCACGCTCGTCGGGCGCGCCTCCGACCGCAACACCCAGATTTGGGCCGCCCAGCTCTTCGACCGCGCGCTTCACGCCACCGCCGCCCTGACCTCGCCCCGCGCCTGGGCGCTCGCGCTCCTCGGCATCCATGAATATCTCCGCCGCCTTTCCGGCGACCGCGCCGCCAACCAAACGCGCGAAATCCTCGCCGAGCGCATCATCGGCCTGTTCCGCGCCACCGCCTCCGAGGACTGGCCCTGGTTCGAAAACATCGTCAGCTACGACAATGCGCGCCTTCCCCACGCGCTTCTGCTCTGCGGTCGCTGGACCGGCAACCAGGAAGCCTTGGACATCGCCTATCGCGCGCTCCGCTGGCTTTGCGCCAATCAAAAAGCCGCCCCCGGCTATTTCCGGCCCATCGGCTCCGACGGCTTCTGGCCCCGCGGCGGCGCCCGCGCCAGCTTCGACCAGCAACCCCTCGAAGCCTGCGCCACCGTTTCCGCCTGCCTGGAAGCCTATCTTACCTCCCAGGATTCCGCCTGGCTCGACGAAGCCTTCTGCGCCTTCGACTGGTTTCTTGGCCGCAACGATCTCGGCCTCCCCGTCTATCACGCGCCGACCGGCGGCTGCCGCGACGCCATCCACCCCGACCGCCTCAACCTCAATATGGGCGCCGAATCCACCCTGGCCTTCCTCATTTCCCTCCAGGAAATGCGCCTGGTCGAAGCCGCCGTCCAATCCCACGGACAGCCCGTCGAACCCGACAAGTCCGCCAACTCCTCCTTCACCCCGGACAAAACCGTCATCAACCCGTAACCCCGGCCTCCCCGCCCCTCCGCCGACGCCGCGCGCCCCCGCCCGCTACTCCTTCGGCCGCGTCTCCAGCCGCTTCTTCAACTCCTCCGCCATCTTGTCCAATTGTTCCGCCTTCTCCGTCAGCGCGTCCAGGTCCTGGGCGCCCGGCAGCGAAAACGCGGGCATCGCCTGCTCGGTGTAATCCGCCGGAGGCTCGAACGCCGACGCCGGCACCGGTTCCCGGCTGAACGATTGCACCGTCGATCTGTGCGTCTCCTTGCCCGCCGCGTCAAACCCGGTTTGGCGCACGGGAAAATGCGCCAGGTCCGGATGCTCCTTGTTCCACTTCCGCCACGCCGCCCGGCCCTCGCCAAACAACGGCCCCATCGCGTTGCCGAATTCCTCCACCACCCCCTCCATCTCCGGCGCCTCCCTGGAAACCCAAAGCTCCTCCCGTGACCCGTCCGCCTTGGTCAGGATCACCTGCTCGCAGGCAAACCCGCTGATGGTCTCCTTCTTCCCCGTCCGTGTCACCCGCGGCGTCTCCTCCGGCTCCTCCCTCTTTCCGGCGATCACCTTCTGCGCCATCTCCGCGAGGCCCGGCATCACCAAATACGTCTTATTGGACGGCATCACCATGATCGTCTTGCCCTCCTTCGGCAACAGGATCGTGCTCGCCATCCCCGCGTCGATCCGCGCCTTCCCCTGCCCAAACTGCAAGGTCGTCTTCATCGGCGCCTGGCCCTCGACCACAACTTCCGTCATGATGGTCAGGTCCGCCCGCGCCGCGCCCGCCCAAATCCCAAACAGCAACACCGGCCATCCACGCAATTTCATACCGCCCCCGTAGCGCCCGCCCGCGCCATTGCAACCCCTTTTCCCGCCGTCAATCCACGCCGCGCCGCGCCCGCTCGCGGTCCAGGTAAACCTTGCAAACGCCCTTCACCCGCCCCAGCACATAATACACGGTCTGGCTCCGAATCCGCACAAGCTCCGCCCCCACGATCCGCGGCACGAAATCCGACGGCACATCCAGGACCTCCCGCGGCGTGCATCCCTCCAGCCCCCGGCAGAGGATCGCCGCCATCGCCCGCGTCAACGTCTGGACCCGCGCCCCCAGCGCCAATCGGAACTGGCACCTCCCCTCCCCGTCCACCTTCAAATATACCCCCACGGTGTCCGTGCACTCCTCGTCCTTGCGCACGTCCTCCACCGCATACGCCTCCCCCTCGCGCGGCCCAATCTTCGCCGCCCCGTCCGCGAACGCCACAAGGTTGTCCCGCCGGGCGTCCTCCGGGAGACCCTCGAAAAAGTCGATCAGCGCCTGCAACCCCGCCGGATGCGTCATCCCCTCAAACAGCCCGTTCGACCGGCGCCCGGACGGTGTTCCCCCATTCCGTCCAGGAACCGTCGTAGTTCCGCACTTTCTCGTGCCCCAGCAGATACGTAAGCACAAACCACGTGTGGCTCGAGCGCTCGCCAATCCGGCAATACACGATGGTTTCCCCCTTCGCGTCAAGGCTGCAGCCTTGGGTGTAAATCCGTTCCAGTTCCACCGCCGCCTTGAACGTCCCGTCCTCGTTCACCGCCGTCTTCCACGGAACGCTCGCCGCTCCGGGGATGTGCCCGCCCCGCAACACCCCCTCCTGCGGATACTCCGGCATGTGGGTCAAATCCCCTCGAAACTCGCCCGGCGACCGCACGTCGATCAACGGCAGTTTCTTCCGCGAATGCTCAAGCGTGTCCGCAAAAAACGCGCGAATCTCCGCGTCCAACCGCTTCGCCGGCGCCGGATACTCCACCGCCGGAAGGGAGGGCTTCTCCCGCGTGACCGGGCGCCCGTCCGCGATCCACTTGTCCCGGCCCCCGTTCATAACCTTCACGCGTTCATGCCCGAACAGCCGGAACACCCAGAGCGCGTAGCACGCCCACCAGTTCGCCTTGTCCCCATAAAACACGCATGTGGTGTCCGGCGCGATTCCGTTGCGCCGGCACAACGCCGCAAACGCCTCAGGCGTGACGTAATCCCGGATCACCGGGTCCTGCAAGTCCGCCCGCCAGTCAATATGTACCGCGCCCCCGATGTGACCGGTGCCGTAGAGCAGGATGTCTTCGTTGCTCTCGATGATCCGCACCTTCGGGTCTTTCCGGTGCGCCTCCACCCATTCCGCGTCCACCAACGCCTCCGGCTTCGCATAACCCTTCGCGCCACTCATCATGCATATCTCCTTGGTTCGGCCCCCAGTATGCCAGCCTCTCTCTCCGGCGCAACTCATCCCTTTCCCCCGCGCCATGCCGGTCATGGGCGCGTGGATTCGCGCGAGGCCTTTGACAACGGCCCTGTTTTCAGCGGTGCGCTTGGCATCGTAAAGGTCCCACTCGATCGCGGCGAAGCGCAAGACAGGCGGATTTGAAGTCGCCGGCATCGCGGTGGGACGGACGCGCCGGGCCTCGCCGGGGCCGCGGTGTCGCCCGTCCCGCTGGCTGGTCCATAAACCCCCGGCGACCCGCGGCGGCATCCCGCGGATGGCGCGAGAACGCCGGCGGTCTGTAACGATCCCCTCCGGGATGGATTATGCACTTCTTATCATGAACCTCAGCTCACGCATCCTCACCGGACTGGCCGCTGGCATGGCGCTTATCCTGCTCCACGCGCCTGCCCGCGCCGCCAACACCGCCCCGGTGGGGGGAGGCACGACAAAGGCCGGGTGGGTGGGCGAGTATTTTGCCAACCCAAAATTCGAGGGCGCCCCGGCGTTCATCCGCCATGATGTGCGCATCCACCACGACTGGAAGGAAGGGGTTGCCGGCAAGGGACTGCCGGTCGGTGGGGCGACAACGCCGGGGATGAAGGATTTTCCGACCGACGACTTTTCCATCCGCTGGACCGGGCAGGTGGTGCCGCGGTTCAGCGAGGCCTACACGTTCCGCGTCACCGGCAGGGACGGCGCGCGTTTCAAGTTGGGCGGCAAAACCCTGGTGGACAGCCCCGGCACGGGCGTGGTGAAGGAGGTGGGCGCCGGTCCGCTCAAGGCCGGGGAGAAGTACGGCATCGTCTTCGAGTATGTGGACAAGGCGGGGACGAAGGCGTCTGAGGCTCGGTTGGAGTGGTCGAGCCCGAGCACGCCGTGGGAGGTGGTGGACCCGTTGTCGTTCGCCCAGATCTGCGGGCACCAGGCGTGCCCCGGGTCGTGGCTCACCCAGCAACGCGCCGACATGAAGCGCGAGGCGGTCACGTGGCGGGGCCTGGAGGAAAAGGATTGGAAGCAGGGCGCAAGACTGGGCGAGGCGGAGTTGGACGCGAACGGCTGGCCGAAGGTTCCGGGTTTTCTGGTCGAGCTCAACTTCCAATATACGGGCCGGCACAGGGTCCGGTTCACGGGCAAAGCGAACGTCGAGGTCGGCTCCTTCTGGCACGGGGGGCGCGTGAAGGTCGCCTGGAACACCGTCGGCGATGGCGGCGGCGAGGCGTTGTCGGTCGAGAATTCCAAGGGCAAGAACGGCATGGCGATGCTGCCGAAGGGGGCGGGATACTCGGAGGCGGACAACACGACCACCGCGTGGTTTGAGCTGGGGGATCAACCCACCGGCCTGATGCTGCTGTTCACCGACAGCGAACGGGCGCTGGGCCAGCCGGGGATTTCGAATCTGGAGGTGTTGTGCCCCGTGGCCGAGGGCGCCACGGAGCATCATCAAACCGGCGAAATCCGCCGGCGCCAGGCGCGCAAGGCATTTGAAGCCTTCGCCATCGAACGGCTGCACATCGGCATGAGCCAGAACAAGGGCGCGACGTGGCAGGAGCGGACCCTGCCCGCCTATCATGCCCGCGAGCACGAGAAGGGGTGGGGCTACTGCCTGGAAGAATACATCATGATGATCAACGAGGGCGGCAGGGACTGGCACATCTGCTGCGGCGCGGGCTGGAACGAGGAGTACATGCGGAATTTCGCGCGGCTCGTCCGGTACGGTTCCGACGGCGTGAACCCGTATGATCATTATGTCGAAAACCCCAAGTATCCGCCGCTCAACCCGAACCTGCGGATTTACCTGGAGCACTCCAACGAGCTGCCGTGGGCGGTCTATCCGCAGTTCATCTGGGACGACCTGCGGAAGAAGGCGGCGGAGAACCATCCGGACTGGAAGATCGTCAACTACGACGGCGCGGTCGGCAACGTCGATCACAACGCGATGTACCGGTACCACGCGCTTCGGATGAAGCAGCTCAGCGACGCGTTCCGGGAGGTCCATGCGGATGTGCCCGGCGCGATCGGCGACCGCGCCCGGGTGTTCTGCTTTGGCCAGTATGACGGGGGCCTGATGAACACGATACTGCAGTTCCTCGACAATTATTTCAACAAGGCCAACCCCGCGAGCACCCACGCGGGCGAGCCGCACCCGCCTTCCTACTACATCTGGGGCGGAGGCGGCGCGATCTACTACGGTTGCAACAACAAGTTCGGCCTGATGGAGAAAGAGCCGATGGCCAACGGCGGGTTTGAGGATGTCGATGTGCCGGACGGCACGGCGGAATTGCGTCCGGGGAACAGCGGCTGGACCTTCACCGGCAACGCCGGCATCTGCGACGTGCGCCTGCCGGCCCGGGAGGCGGCGACGGTCGCGAATCTGCCAGCGGAACCCGCCCCGGCGCCGGACAAGGAGCAGTGGGTCGGGTTCAAATTCACCGTGGGTGACAAGGACCTCTTTGTGTACAAGCTCGGCCGCTGGATCGCGAAGGATTTGACGGGGAAGAATTTCTTTGCCAGTCCCATCCTTAACATGGCGATCCTGGACGAGGCCGGCGCGCAGAGGGCCGGGTTCCGGAGTTCGCCCAGGCTCGCGACCTTCGAGGGGGGCCGGTTCGGGTACGATTGGTGCTCGGAGAAGGCCTGGGGAAAGAACAAGGCCATGCCGGCCTATTTGCAGGCGGGCAAGACCTATTACCTCGTGAGCCGGGAAAAGGGCGGGAACAAGACCGACCGCTTCTTCGGGCCGGTCGGGGTCGCGGCGGCGCCGGGATTGAAGATCGAGGCGGCGGTGACCAGTGCCGACGGCAAGGTGTGGTGCGAAACGCCGGGCAGCCTCGGTTTCGGGCCGGTCAACATGCTTTTCACGACGGAGAACCTGAAGACAGCGGAGGGGAACGTGGGCCTGCCGCCGGATTCGTCGGAGATCGAGTTTGTCGTTCCGTGGGGCAAGGATTCGAGCAAACCCGAATTCAAGTTCGGCACGCAGTGCGCCTTCCTGCAGGGTGAAAGCGGCATGGCCCGCGAGTTCACCGTGGAGAAGGCCGGCGCCTACTGGATCACGTTCAACCCCGCGCTGGACCGGCTGTCCAACGGCTACAAGAAACAGGGGTGGGGCGGTTGGACCTGCTCAAGTGGTACCGGCACGATCCGAGTGAAGGTGGACGGCGTGGATGTCACGCCCACGCTGTTGCCCGGGGGCGGATTCGAGTCCCGCGGCGAGGTTTTCCATTACGCCGCAACCCGGGTGTTCCGGCTCGAGCCCGGCAAGCACACGGTTGCCTTTGAGCGGGTCAATCCCGGCGCGGGCACGGTCTTCATCGACGAGGTGCATTTGGGCAGCGAGGAGGCGTTCTACGGTGGTCCGGATTCGCCGAACTTCCCGTCGGGCGGCAGCGCTTTCGGCCAGAATCCCGCAACCGGGTACCATCGCACGGCCCAGGCCGAGTGCGAGATGGCCCGCAACTGGGGTTTGGTGCCCTGCACCTACGAGGGCGGCTGGGCGGTCCAGGGCGACTTTGACCACTACAGCATGCTGGCTTGGAACGACCTGCGCTACGGCAGCGAAGCCGCAAACCCGGAACTGACCAAGCAGGCGCTGCGGAACGCCTTTGATATCTGGTGCGGGAACGGTGGTTATGCCTATGCCTATTTCTATCCGGTCCAACAGAACATCGCGCAGACGAATGCGCCGCTGCTCAAGTGCGTCCAGGAGATGAACGACCGGCTTTCCGCCGCTCCCAACGCCGGTCTCATCCTCCCGGGCGCGCTCACGCCCGATCTCCCGCATTCCCAAGGCGGCGCCACGAACAGTTATTCCGCCTCGTGGTCGCCCAAGAAAACCCCGGCCGACCTGCCGGCGCACTCGTGGAAGAGCTGGATCGTCACCAGCAAGGAAACCGCCAGTTACGCGGTCACCCTTTCCGCCTCGGGCGGTCCGGTCGAGCTGCGCGTGGACGACGCCGTTCTCGCGAAGGGCGACGCGGCGGGCGGCGTGGCCGGCACGGCAACGCTCACCGCTGGCGTCCACGCCATCAAGGTCAAGGCCCTCGACCAACCGGTCACGGTCGCCCGGGTCGAGATCGTGCGCGCCCCGGCGCCGTGAACCCATGGCGATAGGCGCGAAGCCGCCAGGGCGTGATCGCCGCGGGAAACCGTGGGTGGCCGCGGGCGTCGTCGCCAGCCGGGGCGCCGGACCCCAAGGCTCTACGCGTCCAGGTCCCGGCCCGTGATCAGCCGGAACGCTTCAAGATACTTCCTCCGCGTCCCCGCAACCACCTCCGGCGGCAGGGGCGGCGGCGGCGGTTGTTTGTTCCACGGTATCGATTCCAGGTAGTCGCGGAGAAACTGTTTGTCGAAGCTCTTCTGGCCCCGGCCGGGCGCGTACCCGTCCGCGGGCCAGAACCGCGACGAGTCCGGCGTCAGGACCTCGTCGATCAGGATCACGCGGTCCCCGTCCAGGCCAAACTCGAATTTTGTGTCCGCGACAAGGATTCCCCGCGCCGCGGCGTGGCCTTGCGCAAACGCATACAGGCGCAGGCTCGCCGCCTCCACTTCATCAAACACCTTCCGCCCGACAATGCGCGCCGCTTCCTCGCGCGTGATGTTGATGTCGTGGCCGCTGTCCTCCTTGGTTGCCGGAGTGAACACCGGTCCGGGCAGGCGCTCGCTCTCGCGCATTCCCGCCGGCAGCGCGGCGCCGGCGAGCGTGCCGTGTTCCCGGTATTCCTTCCAGCCCGAGCCCGCCAGGTAGCCGCGCACGACGCATTCGATGGGAAGGGGGCGCGCCTTGCGGACCCGCATCGCGCGCCCCGTGAGGCGCCCTTCGCCAAGCCCCGGCGGCGCCTCCCAGTCCAGCACGTGGTTGGGCATCCACTCCCGCGTCGCCTCAAACCAGAACCGGGAGATGCCCGTCAGGACGCGCCCCTTGTCGGGAATGCCCTCCGCCATAATCACGTCGAAGGCGGAAATCCGGTCGGTGGCCACCATCAACAGCGAGTCGCCAAGATCAAAGAGCTCCCGCACCTTTCCCGACCGCACCTTGGGCGTCCCAGGCAGGTCGATGGCCAGCAGCGGCGCGTTCACCCCACCCCCGCTCAGAGATCGTCCTCGGTGATTGTGCGGGCCTCGCGGGACCCCAGCTCGCGCGCCTGCTCGCACACGCGGTCCGGGTCTTCGTCGAACCGATAGGCCTTGCAAACCGGGCAGATGACCGTGTTGATGGCCACGATGGACCCGCACCCCTCGCAAATTTTGTAGGCGCGCGGGGACTCCAGGATTTTCCCGGCCTGCGCGGCGCGCTTTTCCAGAGGGGTCATGGCCTAGGCCGGCAGGGGGAAGCGCCGCGTCAACGCGCGCGCCCTTGCCCGCACCGCCTCCAGTTTCGCGGGATCGTTCCGCCCCCGCAACGCCTCGTGGATCAGGTCCGCCGTCTCGAACATCTCCTCCTCCTTGAACCCGCGCGTTGTCACCGCCGGGGAACCCAGCCGGATGCCGCCGGCCTTGAACGGGCTCTGTTTATCGAACGGAATCGCGTTCTTGTTCACCGTGATCCCGGCGCGGTCCAGGGCCGACTCGGCGTCCTTGCCGGTGATTCCCAGAGGCTGGACGTCCACGAGCATCACATGGTTTTCCGTGGTGCCCGAGACGATGCGGTACCCGTTCTTTTTCATGCCCTCGCACAACGCCCGCGCGTTGCGCAGCACCTGTTCCTGGTACGCTTTGAAATCCGGCCGCAGCGCTTCCAGGAAACAGACGGCCTTCGCCGCGATCACGTGCATCAGCGGCCCGCCCTGCACGCCGGGGAACATCAGCGAGTCGATCTCCCTGGCATGCTTCGACGGACACAGGATCAAGCCGCCACGCGGCCCGCGCAGGGTCTTGTGCGTCGTGGTCGTCACAAAGTCAGCGTACGGCACCGGCGACGGATGCAGGCCCGCCGCCACCAGCCCCGCGATGTGCGCCATGTCCACGAACAGATACGCCCCCGCGCCGTCCGCGATCCGGCGCATCCGCTCGAAATCGATGATCCGCGAATAGGCCGACGCCCCGGCCGTGATCATTTTCGGGCGCGCCTCCCGCGCCTGCGCCTCCAACGCGTCGTAATCGATGGTCTCCGTGCCCTCGCTCACGCCGTAATGCACGACCTCGTAGAGTTGCCCGGAGAAATTCTTCGGGTGCCCGTGGGTCAGGTGGCCGCCGTGCGCCAGGTTCATCGTGAGAATCCTGTCCCCAGGCTTGAGCACGGAGAAATAGACGGCCATGTTCGCCTGGCTGCCGGAGTGCGGCTGGACGTTCGCGTGTTCTGCGCCAAAAAGCTGGAGCGCCCGCTCGATGGCGACGCTCTCCACCACGTCCACATGCTCGCACCCGCCATAATACCGTTTGCCGGGATACCCCTCGGCGTATTTGTTGGTCAGGCAGGAGCCCTGCGCCTCCCTCACCGCCCGGCTGGCGAAGTTCTCCGACGCGATCAGTTCGATATTCTCCGATTGCCGCAGATGCTCGAGCTGGACCGCCGCGAACACGCGCGGGTCGGTCCCGGCCAATCCCGGCCCCCCGCACCCGGCTTCCTCCGCCGCCAGCGCGTCCATCTTGTCCACCCGCCGCTCGTGCCGCCCGCCGGCAAACGCCGCCGCAAGCCACACTTTCACGATCTCCTCCGCGTCCCTGGCCGAAACCCGGTCCCCGGCCAGGCACAACACGTTCGCGTCATTGTGCTCGCGGCTAATCTTGGCGGTGGCCGCGTTGTCCACCAGCGCCGCGCGCACGCCCGGATACCGGTTGGCGGCCATGCTCATCCCGATGCCCGTCCGGCACACCAGAATTCCAAAGTCCGCTTCCCGGCACGCGACCGCGCGCGCCACCTCCCGCGCGTAATCCGGGTAATCAACCGAATCCGCCGAATGAGCCCCGACATCCCGCACGCGGTAGCCGCCGCTGTCCAATTGCGCCTTGAGCGCCTTTTTCAATTCCACGCCGCCGTGGTCGGCGCCGATGGCAATCTCGATCCTGCTGTGGTGGTCCTTCATGACTTCCTCCGCGGGCGCCCGCTCCCCGCGCAAATATCCCAGGATCGACGGAATCGCCGACCGTATCTCGTCCCGCGCCCGCCGGTAAACCTCCAGAGACGCCCCGATCGGGTCGGCGATCTCCCGTTCGTCCGAACGCAGGCCCGGCTCAAATTCCCGAACCAGGAAGACCTTGTCCGCCGCCGCCGGATACAGCATCAGCATCAAGTCCAGATGCCCGTAGGTCATCACGAACACCGCGTCCGCCGCCGCCACAAGTTCCGGGCTCACCATGCGGCTGCGGATGCCCCGGATGTCGGCCCCCACTTCCTCCATCGCCGCCACCGCATGCGCGCTCGGCGGATACCCAGGCGCCGCCCCCAGCCCCGCGCTGGAAACCTCCGCCTCCCCCCCCATCGCAAGCCGCAACAAGCCCTCCGCCATCGGGCTGCGGCAGATGTTGCCCGTGCACACAAACAAAACCCTCTTCATGGCCCGTCTTCCGCTCCCTCCGGTTTCGCCGGCGCCGGCGGCGCGTCCCCCGCCCCGTCCCCGCCTTTGGCGACCGCCACCGTTCCCGGCCCTTTCGCGGGCCGCGGCGCCAACGCTTCCACGGCGCGCAAGATGTCAAAACCCCGCGCCAAGGTTTCGTCCACCAGCGCCGGTGCCCGTCCCTCGGACGCCGCCGGGGCGTTCGTCCCGCCGTCCGGCGCCGGCCCCTCCTTGCCGCGCTTCTCCGCGTCCTCAAGCCGGCGCCGCAATTCGTCCACCTCCGGCATCTCCCCACGCACCAGCGCCGCTTCATCCTGCCGGTCTGTCGGCTCCACCGGCGTGACAAACTCCGCCACACCCGTTTCCGCCGCCCGCACCATCGCCGCCGCATCGTCCGCCCCCACATCCTCCACCGCCACATCCGGCGTCACCGGATTGGGAAACAACGCGCGCCCTCCCCTGGCGATCACACGCTTTTCCGCGACCCGCAGGACGCGGCCGTCCTTCAGCGTGCGCTCCGCAAACACCGCGGACTTGCCCGCCGTCGGGCCGCCCACCACCACCGCCCCGCGAAGATTCCGCAGCCCATCCGCCACCGCTTCCCCCACGCCCGACGTCTGGCCGTTGACCAGCACCACCAGCGGTTTCCGCGAATGGGCCGCCCCGCCCGCCGCCCCGCCGACCGCCTGGACCGCCGACGCCCGGCCTTCGGCATCCACCAGGGAAAATAACTCGCCGCCGACACCGCCGCCCAGCAGAGCCGTCAATTCCGCGCCCGCCTCAAACGCCTCGTGTTGCCTCCAGCCGCGCAAGTCCAGAACAACCCCGCACGCCGGCGCAAGGTTGCTCGCCACCGCCGCCGAAAGCCGCGCCACGGCCTCGCCTTTCGCAAGATTCCGCACGCGCACAAATAAATACCGCCCCTCCACCAACTCCGTCCGCCACGCGGGACCGTCCAGCCGCGCCGCCGCCTGGTTGGTGCCTCCGATTTCAACCCCCGTCCCAAGCAACCCCACCTCCCCCGTGTCCACCGCCTCCCGCACCCGCTGCTCCGGCAGGGAACCCGGGTCCACATACAAATCCCGGATCGCCGACCAGACCTCCTCCGCCGACGGGGAACCTTGGCAGGCCGCTCCCGCGAGGATTGCCGCCCAAACGATGCTCAGCCAGCGCACTGCCATCCGGTATCCTAGCGCGCCAAGGCCCGCGCCGCAATGTCCCGCCGAAAAATTGCGCCTTCAAACCGCACCCGCTCCACCGCCGCGTAAACCTGCCGCAACGTTTCGGGCAAGCTGCTCCCGAACGCCGTCACCCCCAGCACCCGCCCCCCCGCCGTCACCAGCCCCCCGCCCGCCTCCGCGGTCCCCGCGTGGAAAACCCGCACGTTCTCCAGCCTTTCCGCCTCGTCGATCCCCATGATCGCCGTGCCGGTTTCGTAGGGCCCCGGATACCCGCCCGCCGCCATGACCACGCAAACCGCGTGCCCGGCCCCTAGCCGCAAATCGCACGTCCCCAGCCTTCCGTCTATCACCGCCTCCATCGCATCCACCAGGTCCGTTTTGACCAGCGGCAGGATCACCTGGGTCTCCGGGTCTCCAAACCGGCAGTTGAACTCCAGGACCTTCGGCCCCTCCGCCGTCACCATGACCCCCACGTACAAAATCCCCCGGTACTCCATGCCGTCCGCCGCCAGCCCGTCCAGCAGCGGTTTCAAAATTTCGGCTTCCACCCGCGCCCTCATCGCCTCCGACAATACCGGCGCCGGCGAATACGCCCCCATCCCGCCCGTGTTCGG
The DNA here is from genome assembly GCA_964435495.1 of uncultured Verrucomicrobiales bacterium. Classification (GTDB taxonomy): domain Bacteria; phylum Verrucomicrobiota; class Verrucomicrobiia; order JADLBR01; family JAIBCM01; genus CAYSZK01. The sequence continues at coordinate 111,148 of CAYSZK010000001.1, read as the reverse complement.
GCCCGTGTCGCCGTCTCCCACGCGCTTGTGGTCCTGCGACCCCGGCAGCAGCCGATATTCCCGCCCTGCCACCAAGACGTGCACCGAAGCCTCTTCGCCATCAAGAAATTCTTCAATCACCACCGACCGGCCCGCGGCGCCAAACGCCCCCAATTCCAGCGCGCTGTGGATCGCCGCCGCCGCCGCCCCAGGAGTCTCCGCCACCACCACCCCTTTGCCCGCCGCCAGGCCATCCGCCTTGACCACCTGCGGGCACCCCAGTTTCTGGCTGAACGCGTGCGCCTCCCCGCTCTCCCGAAACACGCCCGCCCTCGCCGTTGGGATGCCGTGGCGCACCAGCACCTCTTTCGCGAACGCCTTGCTCCCCTCCAAACGCGCCGACGCGCGGTCCGGCCCGAAAATTCGCAACCCCTCCCGCCGGAACTCGTCCACAATCCCCGCCACCAACGGCGCCTCCGGCCCAACCACCGTCAAACCAATCTCCTCCCGCTTCGCGAAAGCCGCCAGTTCGCCAATCGCATCGGCCTTGATGGGCACGTTCGTTCCCAGCTTTGCCGTTCCCGGATTGCCGGGAGCGCAGTACATCCTCTTCACCCGCGGGCTTTGGGCAAGCTTCCAGCACAACGCGTGCTCGCGCCCGCCTGACCCCACCACCAGCACCTTCACGGCAACACCTCCGCCGCGCCCCCAGGCGCCGCCGGCACCCATATCTCCAGTTGCTCCGGCAACTCCCGCGCCTGCAACACCACAATGTCAGAGTCCAGCCGCACCACCTTCTCCGGCCCCTCCAGCAACCCGTCCAGCGTTCCCATCGCCACATCCCCGGCCTTCTCCGTCCACGCGGTCTTGTACCGCGCCGGAATCAGCACGCGCGCGCCCAGCACCTTCGCTGTCGCCAACACGTCCCCGCGCGTCATGCCCCCCTCCCGCGGCACCGGCGCGACCACCACCTCGCTGGTTCCCACCGCCGCCGCCTCCTCGGTGTTCAGCGGATGCCCGAGATTGCCCAAAAACGCGAAGCGGACCCCGTCCAATTTGAACGAATATATCACGTTTCGCCCCAACGACGCGTTCCGGTCCCGGCTCCGATAGGACCGTGATCCCTTGAAAAGCATTCCGCTGCCCCGGTTCAAACCTTCCCCCGTTGATCCCCGGTAAATCTGCGGGCTCCCGTCAATCCGGTCGGTCACGCTCGCGTCGGTGGCCTCATGCGTCACCAACAACACGTCCGCCGGCACCCGCGCCGGGCCGGGCGCGGGAATCTGGCGCTGGTCAAACGGATCGATCGCAACCCGCACGCCCGTCACCGATGACACCACGAAAAACCCGTGCCCGAACCATTGCAGAGTGGTCTGTTTCACCGCGGGCGCCTCCACCGGTTGCGCCCGTCCCGCCACCCCGGCCGCCGCCGCCGCACACAATCCAAGAATCACGCCGCATCTCATCAGCCACCCCTTGTATCCCCATCCCGCCCAAGTTCAACGCCCATCTTGCCCGCGCCGATTCCGGGACTCGCCCCGGTGATCGAGACCGGATTGGCAAAGAACAGCCAGGGGAGAAATTGCGTTCGCGCACCGCGTTCCCAGTGCCAGCGAGCGCGCATGTCCCGGCAAAGCGCGCTTTCACTCATGGCACGCCTTTCGTGATTGAAATCCGCCGCCCCTTCCCCCCATCCTCTCCGCCCATGATTGCATGCCGCGCCCCGGGCCGCGCCGAACTGCTCGGCAACCACACCGATTACAACGAAGGCTTCGTCCTCGCCTTTGCCGTGGACCGCGGCACCACCGTCCGCGGCGGCCCGCGCCCCGACAATCGCGTGGTTCTCAATTCGGAGAACCTGGCCCGGACCTGCGAGACCGCCCTCGACCGCATCGCGCCCCAGACCGCGGAGCCATGGGCCAACTACGTGCTCGGCGTCGTCCACGGGTTCCAGGCCCGCGGCGCGTCCGGTCCGGGCTTCGACCTGTCCATCTCCAGCGACCTGCCCCTCGGCGCCGGCCTCAGCTCCAGTGCCGCCCTCGAATGCTCCGCCGCGCGGTTCCTCCAGCGCCTTTGGAACACCGCCTTCGACGACATCACCCTCGCGAAGATCGGCCAGGCCGCCGAACACGGATTCGCCGGCGTGAAGTGCGGGCTCCTGGACCAGATCACCTCCCTCTTCGGTCGCGACGAACGCGTCGTGGCCATCGATTGCCGCTCGCTTGAAGTCGATTTGATTCCCGCCCCGAAAGGCTGCGTGTTCATCCTCGCCCAAAGCGGCGCATACCACGCGCTGGTCACCGGCGAATACAACGAGCGCCGCGCCTCCTGCGAAGCCGCCGCCGCCGCCCTCGGCGTCCCGTTCCTGCGCGACGCCACCGACGCCGCCCTCGATGCCGCCCGCGCACGGCTCTCCAGCCTTCACCACCGCCGCGCCCGCCACATCACCGGCGAAAACCGCCGCGTGGCCGAGGCCCGCGCCGCCCTCGCCCGCGGCGACAACGCCGCCCTCGGCCGGCTCATGTTCGAGTCCCATGAAAGTTCGCGCGTGAACTTCGAGAATTCCTGTCCCGAACTCGATTTTCTCGTCGAATCCGCCCGAACCGCCCCCGGCTGCCTCGGCGCGCGGCTTTCCGGCGGCGGCTTCGGCGGCGCCACACTCAATCTTGTCGAGGAACCCCACGCCGCCGCCTTCCAAAGCCACATCGCCGCGGCCTTCCAGCATCGTTTCCAGCGCCCCTGCGCCATGCTTCCCACGCGCGCCGCGGGCGGCCCCCTTTGACCCGTGACCACCATCGACATCCCCATCCTCCTTCACAAGATTCTGCCGCTTGTGGCGCTCCCCCTCGGCCTGGGCCTCTTCTGCCTCGCGCTGGCGTTCCTGTTCCGGAGCCGGTTCTGGGCGATGCTCGCCCTCGCCGTTCTCTACGGGTGCAGCACACCCTCGGTCTCCCGCTGGCTGGTCCGTTCGCTCGAAAACCGCGCCGAACAAGTCACCGCCGATGCCTGCCCCGCCGCGGACGGGATCCTCGTCCTCGGCGGAATCGCCGACGCCACCCGCAGCTCCGCCAGCCGCATCGAATGGTCCGGCGGCGTGGACCGGTTCGAGGCCGGCCTCGCCCTGCACCAGGCGGCCAAGGCGCCCCTCCTCGCCTTTACAGGCGGCAAACTTCCTTGGGTCACCCAGGACGGCACCGAAGGCGACATGCTCGCCGCCGAAGCCGCGCGCCGCGGGGTGCCGCGCGCCGCCCTCGCCGTCACCGGCCCCTGCGCCAACACCGCCGAGGAGGCGCAGCGTTTGATCGAACTCAACCGCCAGCACCGCGTCCAGCGCGTGATCCTTGTCACCAGCGCCATGCACATGGCCCGCGCCCGGTACATCTTCGAGCAAGCCGGCTTCGACGTTGTTCCGTTCCCCACCGATTACCGCGCCCCCCTCGACGCCCGGATGGCGGCGACACCGCTGGATTGGATGCCCGACGCCTCCCACCTCGCCGACAGCCAGGCCGCCGTGCGCGAATGGTACGGCCTCATCTACTACTGGACTTTCGCAAAGAAACCTTGATTCCGCCCAAGCGGCGCACCCGCGCGCCCGCGAAAGCGCGCCGCGGAATCCTTGCGGGCTTCGCGAAGCGGCGGTAGATTTCCCGGTCGATGGATATTCCGCTCACTGCCGGGATTCACAAGTCGGGGGACTGGTTCGTGGCATTCTGCCCCAAGGTTCCTGAGGCCAACGGCCAGGGCAGGACCCGCGAGGAATGCCTCCAGAGCCTGCGCGAAGCTGTTCTCCTGCTAATGGAAGACCGCAGGGAAGATGCCCGCAGAAGCGCGGCGTCCGAACCAGCGATGGTCGAGCTTTCGTGAAGCGCCGCGACTTGGTCCGGCACTTGGAGCCCCACGGCTGCCCCCTCAAACGCAACGGTGGCATCCACTCGATCATCTGGAATCTGCGCATCGGCCGGCGCGAACCGGTCCCAACCCATTCCGAAATCCCCGACCTGCTGGCCCGGAAGATTTGCCGCTCCCTCGCGATTCCGCCGCCGTGACCGGCGCCCCCGAAAAAGAACTGGATTCCCGCGCCCATTCCCGGCATCCCATTCCCCGCATGAGCACGCTTCTCGTCACCGGCTCCTCGGGCCTTATCGGCTCGGAGGTCGTGGATTATTTCTGCCGCCTCGGCTGGACGGTCCACGGCATCGACAACAACCAGCGCGCCGACTTTTTCGGCCCCGGCGGCGACACCCGGTGGAACCAGACGCGCCTCCTTGCCTCGCACCCCGGTTTCCAACACCACGAACTCGACATCCGCGACCGCGCGTCCGTCCTGCGCTGCATCGAGGAGCTCCGCCCCGATGCCATCGTCCACACCGCCGCGCAACCCTCCCACGACCTCGCAGCCTCCCGGCCCTTTGACGATTTCGACGTCAACGCCGTGGGCACGCTCAACCTGCTGGAGGCCGCCCGGCGCCACGCCCCCGCCGCCTCTTTCGTCCACATGAGCACCAACAAGGTTTACGGCGACGCCCCCAACCGGATTCAACTCAAGGAACTGGAAACCCGCTGGGAGTACGATGACCCGGCCTTCGCCGGCGGCATCGCCGAATCCTTTTCCATCGACCAAAGCAAGCACAGCCTCTTCGGCGCCTCCAAGGCCGCCGCCGACATCATGGTCCAGGAGTATGGCCGCTATTTCGGCATGAACACCTGCTGCCTCCGCGGCGGCTGCCTCACCGGCCCAAACCACAGCGGCGTCGAGCTCCACGGCTTCCTCTCCTACCTCGTCAAGTGCAACATCGAGGGGCGCACCTACCGCGTCTTCGGCTACAAGGGCAAACAGGTCCGCGACAACATCCACTCCCTGGACGTCGCCAGGTTCATCCATCGCTTCCTCGAAAAACCCCGCTCCGGCGAGGTCTATAACATCGGCGGCGGCCGCGCCAACTCCTGCTCCATCCTCGAAGCCTTCTCCCGCGCCGAACTCGCGAGCGGCCGCAAAATGGCCTTTGAGTATGTGGACAAGAACCGCGAAGGCGACCACATCTGTTACATCAGCGATCTCTCCAAGATGCGCGCCCATTACCCGGGCTGGGACATCACCAAGTCCCTCGACGACATCTTCACCGAGATTCACAAGGCCTTCACCGCCGGACGCTGACCCGTGGATACGCTCACGGCGCTTCCCCTCGCCGCCCAGGCCCTCCGGCCGGGCCCCGCGATGCTTGAATCCTCCAAGGTCATCTACGCGTGGACCCTCGCCGCGGGGATCGGCGGATTCCTGATCGCGCTCGGGTTGGTTCCCGCCGCGTTCTGGGCCGCCGCCCGGTTCGGCGGGCACGATCCCGTCGATCCCAGCCGCAAAGTCCATTCCGTTCCCATCGCCCGGACCGGCGGCATCTGCCTCATCGTCCCCTTCCTTGTCGCGGGCGTTCTCGTCACGCTTTTTCTCGGCGACACCGTCCGCGGCGAAGCGCTGCTCAAGGAATGGGGTTGGATGCTTCTGGGCTGCCTCGCCATGTTCGCCCTCGGTTTTGCCGACGATCTTCACCCGCTCGGCGCCCGCCTCAAACTGCTCTTCCAAATCGCCATCTGCGGCGTCGTCGCCATCTTCGGATTCAAACCCAGCGAGCTCAGCGTCGGCTTCGCGACCATCCAGTTCGATCTCGCCACCGCCGCGATCCCCGTCGCCTTTCTCTGGCTGCTCGCCACCACCAACCTCGTCAATCTTATCGACGGCATCGACGGCCTTGCGGCCGGCATCAGCCTCTTCGTCTTCGCCGTCCTCGCCGCCGCCGTTGGATTCTCCGGCGGCGGTGTCCTCCTCGTTCTCTGCGCGCTGATGATCGGCGCCCTCCTCGCCTTCCTGCTCTTCAATTTTCCGCCCGCCCGGATTTTCCTCGGGGACGGCGGCGCCTATTTCCTTGGCTTTCTCATCGGCCAGATGGGCCTCGCCGCCGAACACAAGTCCACCATCGCTGCGGCCGTCCTCGTCCCCATCGCCGCCCTCGGCATCCCCATCCTCGATACAACCCTCGCCATCGTCCGCCGCGCCATCCGCGGCCTCCCCATCTTCCGCGCCGACCGCGAACACATCCACCACCGGCTCCTCGACCTCGGCCTCTCCCCGCGCCGCGTCGTCCTCGGCCTCTACGCCGCGTGCGTCATCTGCTGCCTCCTCGGTTTCCTGCTCTTCGTCCGCGAAGGCAAGGGCCTCATCCTCGCCCTCGGCGTGGTTTTCACGCTCGCCGTTCTCGCCGTCTGGCGCCTCGGCTACGTCCGCGACGGCCGCGTCTTTTTCCAGCTCACCGAAGCCCTACGCCACCGCTCCCGTACCTCTTATATTGTCGAGATATGCCGCCTTCTCCGCTTCGAAGCCCGCCTCCACCCCGATCCGCTTGCCTTCTGGACGGAGTTCTGCGTCGCCCTCCGCAAAGGCGGCTTCTCCCGCGCCCGATTCCGACCCGAACCCCCCTTCGATCTCCCCGCCCTCGAACACGAGTCCGGCCCCGCCGACAACGATCTCGCCTTCACTTTCCCCATTCTCGTGCGAAAAGTCCGCGTCGGCGCCCTCGAACTCGCCCCCTTCCCCGGCGACAACAACCCCCGCGTCGTCGAACGCCACGCCGGCCTGTTCCGCGATTCGCTCGCCGATGCCCTCCGCGATTTTCTCGCCCCGGCCCCCGCCGCCCCCGCCCGCGACTCCGCCCCCGTCAACCCGCCGCCCCGCCCGGCCTGAGCCTGCCAAAAATTGTCCGAAACGCCGTCGCAAACCGCCCCGGCTCGCTCTCCACCGCGGCGCGTATCTCGTCCCAACCCCAGAAACGCCCCTCCTCAATCTCCCCGGCATGAAGCCGGAACGGCCCCCCGCTCCCGCACGCGTACACCCGCACAAACTCCTGGTCGGTCCCAGGCCCCGCCGCAATCCGGTCCACCTCCACCAAATCCCCCTCATCCCTTTTCATCCCAAGTTCCTCGCGCAGCTCCCGAACCGCCGCGGCTTCATACGCCTCCCCAGCGTCCACATGCCCGCTCGCCGAGGAATCCCAGCACCCCGGATGCGTGTCCTTGGCCATCGAACGTTTCTGCAGGAACAACCGCCCCAAGGCGTCATACACCAGCACATGCACAGCCCGGTGCCGCAGTCCCTTCGCATGCACCTCCCCGCGCGGCGCCCGCCCAATCACCCGGTCCTCCCCGTCCACCACGTCAAACCATTCCTCGCTCATCCCACATCTCCCGGGTTGCGCCGCCAGCCTTGTTCCATAAGTTGCTCCCCCATGAATGAACCGCCTTCAGGCCCCGTCAAGCTCGCCCGCGGCTGCGACGCCGTCCAAATCCCCGCCGGAACCCCCGTCCACCTCGACGCCGGCACCGAGGTCCACATCACCCAGTCGCTCGGCGGCGCCTTCACCGTCGCATCCTCCCGCGGCCTTTTCCGCATCCACGCCGCCGACGCCGATGCCCTCGGCCTCACACCCCAGCCGGAGTCCGCCCACGCGCCATCCGCCGAGTTTTCCCCCGAGCTCGTCTGGCAACAGCTCCGCACCTGTTACGATCCCGAAATCCCCGTCAATATCGTCGATCTCGGCCTCATCTACGCCATGGATACCCATCCCCTCCCCGATGGCCGCCACCGTGTCGAAGTCAAAATGACGCTCACCGCCCAGGGCTGCGGCATGGGCCCCGCCATCGCCGCCGATGCCCAACGCAAAATTTGCGCCCTCCCCGCCGTCGCCGAAGCCGATGTCGCCGTCGTCTGGGACCCACCGTGGTCGCCCGCAAGAATCTCCCCCGAAGGCAAAGCCAAACTCGGCATCGCCCCCTGACCCCATCCCCATCCCCTCCCCCGCCCATGCCCCTCGCCGCGGACCCCTCACAAACCCGCCAGCCCAAGCCCGCTTGGTTCCGCGTCCGCCTTCCCACCGACCCGCGCTTCGAGCAAACCTCGCGCCTCGTCGCCAACTCCCGGCTCCACACGGTCTGCGAAAGCGCCCACTGCCCCAACCGCTGGGAATGCTGGAGCCGCTCCACCGCAACGTTCATGATCGGCGGCGATCATTGCACCCGCAACTGCGGCTTCTGCGCCGTTTCCACCGCCAAACCCCTCCCCCTCGACCCCGGCGAACCCGCCCGCGTCGCCAACGCCGTCCTCGAGCTCGGCCTCCGCCACGCCGTCATCACCATGGTCGCCCGCGACGATCTCCCCGACGGCGCCGCCGCCCACGTCGCCCAAACCGTCCGCGCCGTCCGCCACGCCAAACCCGGCGTCATCCTCGAGGTCCTCACCAGCGACTTCAACGGGCGCACGCCCGACTTGGACACCGTTTTGGGCGCCCGCGCCGACATCTTCAGCCACAACGTCGAAACCGTCGAACGGCTCACCCCCGCCGTCCGCGCCCGCGCCACCTACGCCCGATCTCTCGGCGTTCTTCGCCATGCCCGCAAGCACAGCCCGCCCGATATCGTCACGAAATCCGGCCTCATGCTCGGCCTGGGCGAATCCGATGCCGAGATCGACGCCGCCCTCCACGACATCCGCGCCGCCGGCTGCGATATCCTCACCCTAGGCCAGTACCTCCGCCCCTCCGACAAGCATCTCCCCGTCCGCCATTGGGTGACCCCCGCCGAATTCGACGCCTGGGCCGGACGCGCCCGCGCCATCGGCTTCCGCTACGTCGCCTCCGGCCCCCTCGTCCGCTCCTCCTACTACGCCGACGCCGTCCAACTCGCCGACCTCCGCCCAAAGCGCGCCAGTTGAGGCAAATCCGGCCCGCCGCCGCACCGGCCCCCGCGTAAAGTTTCCCCTCGCCTCCACGCCCAACCCCGCTAACGTTACCTTGTGCGTTTTTGGGTCGTCCTATTATCCTTAGCCGCCGCCATGCCCGCCCTCGCCAGAATCGGCGAAGACGAGGACCAGGCCAAGCACCGCTACGGTCCCGTCATCGATCCCGGCGGCGATGACGCCCTGAACAAGTCCCGCGAACTCCGCCGCGAAGTGGCGTGGATCGAGGACAGGCTCCCCAATCGCCGCGGTGACGAACGCCTCGGCTTCGCCGCCGCGCTCTTCGACCGCTTCCTCTACCTGCGCGAACTCGGCGACTCCCCCTATGGCCGCGCCCGCCATTTCGAAAACCACGGCATTCTCGTCTCCGCGTTCTTCGGCCTCGACCCCCTCAACCGGAAATCCATCGGCATCCGCGAAATCCATTACCGCAGGACCGACGGCGCGTTTCTCAACAACGGCCAGGTCTGGCGCCTCCTCAACGCCAATGACCCTGGCCGCGGCTGGTCCGCCCTGCCCCACGCCCCCGGCAACGAATTTGTCCGCCAGGGCTGGATCGGCGTTCCCAAAGAAGGCGAGACCTACATCGCCTTCCTCACCCTGAAGATTTCCTCCCGCCACGAATGGATCAACACGCTCCAGCGCCTGGTCATTCTCCCCTCCAACCAGTTCATCAAGCTCTATCCTTACCACTCCTGGTGCGGGCTGCTGGATCGCACCGCCAACTTCTAACCGGCCCCCTCCCATGAACTGGATTCTCCCCCTCCTGCTCCTCGCCGCCGCGCTCCCCGCGCCCGGCCAGGATGCCCCCAGCGTTTCCGCACCCCCGCTGCCCCCCGCCGCCAATGGCGCCAATGGCGCCAATGACGCCTTCGGCGAAACGGTCATGGTCCAATTCCCCGCCACCGACGTCCGCGCGGTCCTTGACTTCTATCAGACGCTCACCGGCAAGCGGGTCGTCTATGACAACACCGTCCAAGGCCCCGTCACCATCAACATCAACGATCCCGTGCCCCGCGCCGACGCGGTGACGCTCGTGGAAATGGGCCTCCTCCTTCACGGATTCACCATCGTCCCCTTCGACGAGCTTACCGTCAAGGTCCTCAGCCCCCAGAAAAGCGCCCGCTCCGAAGGGGTGCCCATCATCTCCCACGTCTCCCAAATCCCCCCTGGCGAACAGGTGGTCAGTTTCCTCTATCGCCTCGGCTACGCCGATCCCCAGGAAATCGCCCAAGTCCTCAGCCAGTACGTCGGCCAAACCCCGCGCACCTCCATCGTCCCCCTGCCCAAAGCCCAGTCCGTCCTGATCACCGAAAGCACCTCGGTCATCCGCCGCCTCGTCGAACTCGTGCGCACCGTGGATACCCCGCCGGCCGAAGTCGTTCCCGAAATCATCCAGCTCGAGCGCGCCGACGCCACCAAGATCGTCGAGTTCCTTAACGAATTCCTCCGCATCGAAGGCCAAACCGCCACCACCCCCGCCGCCAACCGCGGCGCCCCTCCCCCCAACCGCGCCGACCCCTCCGACCCCAACGCGCTGCTCCTCGGCGCCGGCAACCAGCCCCAGGGCCAGCCCGCCGCCCAGGAAGGCCCACGCCCTCTCTCCGAGGATTCCATCCTCGTCGGCAAGGTCCGCCTCATGGCCGATGAACGCACCAACCGCATCCACATCGTCTCCCGCCCCGTTAACATGCCCTTCCTCCGCAAACTCATCCAGCAGCTCGACGCCAACGTCGAGTTTTCCGAACCCACCGTCCGGCCCCTCCGCTACCTTCGCGCCGGCCAGGTCCTCCCCATCCTGGTCCAGATGCTCAGCGAAAAGGGCGGCATCGAAGCCACCGAAAGCGCCGGCGGCGGCGGCGCCACCCCAGGCCAGACCACCGCAAACCGCACCACCTCCTCAGGCGGTTCCACAGGCTCGGCCTCCGGCACGGGCGTCTCCTTTGACACCGAGCTTTCCACCGACCCCGTCGATACCACCCCCGCCGCCGTCACCATCGGCGCCACACGCCTGATCGCCGACAACCGCTCCGATACCATCGTGGTCATCGGCAACCAGGACGCCAAGGACAAAGTCCTCCGCATGCTCGACGAACTCGATGTCCCCGTCCCGCAGGTGGTCATCAACACCGTCATCGGCGAGCTCACCATGAACGAGGACGACGAATTCGGCTTCGACTGGCTGGCCTCCCGCCTCCAGGGCGGCGACGCGCAGTACGCCGGCACCCTGCGCAATACCGGCGGCCCCAGCATCCAGCGGAATTTCTTCGAGGATATCATCAACCTCGTCGCCACAAACGCCGTCTCCGCCTCCGGACTCACCGGCTTCATCACCTTCGGCAACACCGCCGCCAGCGTCATCCGCGCCCTCGAAACCACCGGCAACTTCCGCACGATCTCCCGCCCCACTGTCTTCACGGAAAACAACAAGACCGCCGTGATCGCCTCCGGCCAGGAAATCGCCGTCCCAACCGACACGCTCACTTCCATTGACGCAGGCAACCCCGTCACCAGTTCCTCCGTCGAGTTCAAGGAGGTCACCCTCAGCCTCGAAGTGGTCCCCCGCGTCAACCCCGACCGCAATGTCCAAATCCAGCTCGTCCAGAAACTCGATTCCGTCGCCGGTTTCACCCTCGTCGGCGGCAACCAGGTCCCCAACATCGCCACCCGCTACCTCAAGAACGAGTTCACCGTCCCCGACCAGTCCACCATCTTCCTCGGCGGCCTCATCACCCAAAGCCGCGACCATTCCATGGCCGGCGTCCCCCTCATCCAGCGCATCCCGCTCCTCGGCTCGCTCTTCCGCAACACCGCCATGAACCGCACCCGCACCGAGCTCATCATCATGCTCCGCCCCCGCATCATCGAGCATGTGGATCGCCTCGCCGCGGAACGGTCCGTCGAACAAAAGGGCTACCGCCTCGACCCCAATATGGAAGAGGACCTCATCCGCGCCAGACGCAATGATCCCGGCCCCAAACGGCCCGCGGTCCCCGCCAGCCAGGCCGCCGACCCGCTCCCAAACCAGTGAGCGCCCCACGCTCATGAAAACCGAAGCCGACCGCCTCGCCCCACTCGCCGGCGTCCTCACCAGCGCCGGTTGCCCCTCCCCGGAATCCGCCCGCGCCCTCCTCGCCCTCCGCGCACCGGGCGTCTCCTGGGTCAACGAAGTCCTCAATTCCGGACAGGTGGACGAAGCCAGGTTCCTGGAATCCCTCGCCGCCTTCCTCGCCATGCCGTTCCAGCCTATCGACCACCAAAAGGTCGAACGCGGCGCCATGGCCCTCATCCCATCCCGCACCGTCTTCCTCTTCGGCGTCCTCCCGCTCACCGCCTCCGCCACCTCCCTCACTGTCGCCTGCTTCGATCCCCTCAATGCCGCCGCCATCCACTGCGTCCGCCACGCCGCCGGCCGCCCCGTCCACTGGGTCGTCGCCCCACGCTCCCAAATCCTCCGCGCCATCAAAACGCTCTACGGCGTCGGCGCCGAAACCTTCGAGGAAATCCTCAAAACCGCCTCCGGCTTCGAGGATTTCGAGGGCGCCGAAGACGCCACCGACCTCGACGCCGACAACCCCGAGGCCTCCGTCATCAAGTTCGTCAACCAGGTCATCCGCGAGGCCATCGAGGAACACGCCACCGACATCCACATCGAACCTCTCGAAAACGACATCCGCATCCGCTACCGCCTCGACGGCATCCTCCACGAAGTCGCCGTCCCACCCCAGCTCCGCGTCCTCCAGGCCGCCATCATCACCCGCCTCAAGGTCATGGCCAAAATGGACATCGCCGAACGCCGCCTCCCCCAGGACGGGCGCATCCCCCTGATGTCCTCCACCGGCCCCATCGACGTCCGCGTCTCCACCATCCCGACCGTCTGCGGCGAAAGCATCAGCCTCCGCCTCCTCAACCGCTCCGAAGAACAGCGCTTCGACCTCAAACGCCTCGATCTCTCCCCCGAGGACGAAACCCTCGTCCGCACCCTCCTCGCCCAGCCCAACGGCATCGTCCTCGTCACCGGCCCCACCGGCTGCGGCAAGTCCACCACTCTCTACTCCTGCCTCAGCTCCATCAACTCCGTCGAACGCCGCATCATCACCGTCGAGGAACCCGTCGAATACCGCCTCCCCGGCGTCATGCAGATCGACGTCAAACCCGACATCGACCTCACCTTCGCCTCCGCCCTCCGTTCCATCCTCCGCCAGGACCCCAATGTCATCATGGTCGGCGAAATCCGCGACTTCGAAACCGCCGAAATCGCCATCCGCGCCGCCATGACCGGCCACCTCGTCTTCTCCACCCTCCATACCAACGATGCCGTCTCCGGCATCACGCGCCTCCTCGACATGGGCGTCGAACCCTTCCTCCTCGCCTCTGTTGTCCGCGTCTTCGTCGCCCAGCGCCTCGTCCGCCGCGTCTGCCCCGCCTGCGCCGAAGACGCCGAATACCGCCCGGAATACCTCCGCGAAATCGGATTCCCCGCCGTCATCCGCCCGCGCTTCCGCCGCGGCCGCGGCTGCGACCAATGCCGCAACTCCGGCTACCAGGGCCGCCAGGCCATCTTCGAGTTCTGCGTCATTAACGACCCCCTCCGCATCGCCATCGTCGGACGCCAGCCCGCCAGCGCCATCAAAACCGCCGCCATCAACGCCGGCATGCGCACCCTCCGCACCGACGGCTGGCGCCGCGTCCTCAAAGGCGAAACCACCGTCGAAGAAGTCGTCCGCGTCACCCAGGCCGATGAAACCCTCGCCGAAACCGACTGACCCCGCCCACGCCGCCCCTCCCCCAATACTCTCTTGCCAACCAATCCATCCCCGGCGGATGATTGAGGAATCCGAAAGCCGCCCCAACCTTCCACCGTCCCGTCCACCCCATCTTTCCGGCCCCATCCACCGCGCCCGCATTTTTCCGGTTTTTTCCGTTGACGTTTTCCCCGCGGGTGCTTGTATGCCCGTTTCCGCGAAGGGCGCAAGTCTTCCGCGGATTTTTTGAACCTCTGCAACGGACCCCAGACATGGCCAAATCAGTACTGCTCAAAGCCAACCCCAGAACGGCGAAAGGTGGCGGACCCGTCCGCCGCCTCCGGGCCGCCGGACGCGTCCCCGCCGTCCTCTACGGCAAACGCACCACCGCCGCCGATCTCGAACTCTCCGCCCGCGAACTCGACCGCCTCTTTCACCATGGCGCCGGCGAAAACATCCTCGTTGACCTCGAAGTCGATGCTTCCGGCAAAATCGAAAAGCGCCTCGCCCTCGTCCAGGACGTTCAACACGATCCGGTCTCCGGCAGAATCCTGCACATCGACCTCCACGAAATCGCCGCCGACGAAAAACTCAAGACGCACATCCCCGTGGACCCCACCGGCGAACCCGTCGGCGTCAAAACCCACGGCGGCCTGCTCGAACACATCCTCCGCGAACTTCACGTCGAGTGCCTTCCCAAGGACCTGCCCGACCGCGTCGTTGTCGATGTCTCCGCCCTCAACATCGGGGAAAGCATCCACGTCGCCGACATCGCCGTCCCCGACGGCGTTACGGTCCTGAATTCCAGGGACCTCGTCGTCTTCGCCGTTGCCGCGCCCGTGACCGCCGAGCCCGAGCCCGCCGCCGCCGCCGCCGCCGCGGCCACCCAACCCGAAGTCATTACCGAGAAGAAACCGGCCGAAGGCGCCGCCGCCGCGGAAGCGCCCGAAGGCAAGAAGGAGAAGAAGTAACCGGGGCGCCGCCGTGCTGTCCGTCGTCGTGGGCCTAGGCAATCCGGGAGATCAATATGAGGACACCCGCCACAATATCGGCTTCCGCGTCGTCGAGTGCCTCGCCGCGCGCCGGGGCGCGCCGTGGCGGCTCGAACGCAAATTCCAGGCCGCGGTCGCCGAAACCAATCTTGGTTCCGTCGAAGGACCCCGCATCCGGGGGTGGCTCGTGAAACCCCTCACCTACATGAACGCCAGCGGCGAAGCCGTCCTGCCGCTCCTCAACTATTTCAAACTCGGCCTCGACAGCCTCCTCGCCGTCGTGGACGACACCGCCCTTCCCCTTGGCCGCCTCCGCCTGCGCGCCTCCGGCAGCTCCGGCGGCCACAACGGCCTGCTCTCCATCGAACGCTCCGCCCGTTCCGCCGCCTTCGCCCGCCTCCGCGTCGGTGTCGGCGCGCCCGCCCCCGGCCGGGACCTGACCGGACACGTCCTCGGCGCTTTCTTGCGCGAAGAGATGCCCCTCGTCGAGACCGCCATCGACCGCGCGTCCGAAGCCGTGGACTGCGCCTGCACCCTGGGCCTGGATTCCGCGATGGCCATGTTCAACCGCCCGGACCCGGCCCCCGTGGCGCCCCACACCCCTTCCGGGAAAACAACCAAGGACCCCACGGAACTGACATGACCATGGCCGCCACCTTAGATATGGATATTATGAGGAACTACGAAGGACTGTTCATTCTGGACATGCGCGCCGGAGAAGCCGCGGTCGAGGAAATCATCGCCCGCATCGAGGCTGACATGAAGGCCGCCGGCGCCCGCGTCGAAAGCGTCCAACGCCTTGATCGCCGCCGCTTCGAGCGCGTCGCCGGCAAGGTCGATCACGGGTTCTACGTCAATTTCCGGTTCGAGGCCGATCCCGCCTCCGTGGACCAAATCCACCAGAAATTCGCCCTCAACCCTTCCGTCTTCCGCACTTTCTTTCTCCAAGTCAAGACCACCGGCAGCTCCCGCCGCCAACCCGCTCGCGGGCCGGAGACCGCCGCCTGATCCCCCCTCCCCCCCATGTCCTCCCTCAACAAAGTCTTTCTCATGGGCAACCTCACGCGCGACCCCGAGGTCCGCTACATGCCCAAGGGAACCGCCGTCGCCGACCTCGGCATGGCCATCAACTTGACTTTTCGCACCCAGGACGGCCAGGAACGCGAGGAGGTCACCTACGTGGATATCGTCACCTGGGGCCGCCAGGCCGAAACTTGCGGCCAGTATCTCTCCAAAGGTTCCCCCATCTTTGTCGAAGGCCGCCTCCAACTCGACCAGTGGGAAAGCAAGGACGGCCAGAAAAAAAGCAAGCTCCGCGTCCGCGCCGAGCGCGTCCAATTTCTCGGGAGGCCCCGCAACGCGGAGTTCCGCGAAGGCGGCGCGCCCGCCGCCGCGGGCCAGGCCGCTGGCCCAAGTGGCGGCCCGACCGGCGGAGGCGCTCCGCGGCCCCAACGCCCCGCGCCCCCGCCCGCCGACGACAATCCGCCCCCCCCGGACGAGGACGATATCCCCTTTTAACCAGGAACCCACCCACTCCAACCCTCCCGCCCCCTTCGGGCCGGCCCATCCGTTACCTCCATGACCGAAATCATCCTCAAATCCAAAGTCGAAGGCCTCGGCGCCGAAGCCGATGTCGTCAAGGTCCGCCCCGGCTATGCCCGCAATTTCTTGTTTCCCCGCGGCCTCGCCGTGATGGCGAACTCCACCAACAAACGCCAGATCGAAGCCCTCAAACAGGCCCGCGCCACCCGCGAGGCCCGCGAGGTCAACGAAGCCAATGAAATCGCCGGGCGCATCAACAAGATGACGCTCACGTTCCAGATGCTCGCCGGCGAAGGCCAGCAGAAGGTCTTTGGCTCCGTTACGTCCCAAGACATCCTCGAACGCCTCGCAAAGGAAGGCGTGGCCATCGACAAAAAGCGGATTCGCCTCCCGCACCCCATCAAGGAAACCGGCCCGCACCAGGTCGAAATCCATCTTCATCCCGATGTCAACGCCTCGCTCAAGATCGTGCTCGAAGTCCCGAAACACGACGCCGACGCCGAGCCCAAGGGCAGGCACGACAAGCCCGTCCGCGACAAATCCGCCGCAAAGGGGGAACGCCCCCCCCGCGCCAGGAAATCCTGAGCCCGTCCGGCCCGGTTTCCCCAAACCCACTTCCATGCTATGGTACGGGGCATGTCGGGCCAATGGAACCGAAGCGTCCTCAGGGAAGCCCCCAACCGCTCCCCTCGGGATTCGCGCCCGCCCGCCTTCGAGAGTGTCCTCGTCAACATCATCCAGTTGCTCGTCCTCGCCGGCATCGCCTGCTTCGTTTGGTTCCTTTTCGTGCCGACGCTGGACAAATCCCGGGAGCTGGAGCGCGAGATCGCGCGCAACCATGCCGAGATCGTCGCCGCCCAGCGGGAAAATGAGCACCTCAAGGAACAGATCGCGGCCCTGAAATCCGATCCCGCCTACGTCGAACGCCAGGCCCGCGACCGCCTGAATCTCGCCCGCACCAACGAAACCGTCTTCCGGTTCCAGCCGTACCCAGGCGACTCCAAACCCAAACCCTGAACCCCCTCACGCCGCCCTTCATGCCGCCGCCCCAGCGGCCTTGCGCAAGGCGCCTTGCCGCTCCGGCAGCGTCGCTTTGGTTCCCTCTGGGCCTCCCGGTCCTGGGGGCGATCCCGCTTCGTGTCGTGGCCCTCTTTTTGTCCGAAACTCGCGTCTGGGGTCCCCAACCCGCATCGTGCCCTTTTGCGCCCGTAAACCCTTGATCCACCGGGGAAGATTACGATGGTTCGCGGTGTGACGCGTTAGACTCCTCCCTTGCAAGCAAGGGTTGTGGCCCGCCGCCGCCTATTCGCGGGACTTCCGCCGGTCCACGCCCGCGCGCGGAGGTTCCGCTTCGGCACTCGCAAGGTCCGTCATTCCCTGACGCCACACCGACCATTCCGCCGCCAGTTCCGCCACAATTTCCGGATGCTCCTTCGCTACGTCTTTCGTCTCCCCGGCGTCCGCCGCCAAATCGTAAAGCGCCCACCCGCCCTCAACCGGTCCCGTGCTCACCGGCGCCTTCTGGTGCAGCTTCCATTTGCCGCGCCGGATCGCCGCCTGTCCCGTCTGCTTCTCGTTCCCAAAGTAAATCTGCCAGCAAAGCGACGGATGCGCATCCCCGCTCTTCGATCCTTCGAGAAAGGGCAGCAGGTCCACCCCGTCCAGCGGCGTGCCACTGGGCGCGGTGAGTCCCGCCGCCGCCAACGCCGTTGGCAGGATGTCCATCCCGCTTGCAATCCCCGCAAACACCTTCCCCGCCGGCACACGCCCCGGCCACCGAACCACCATCGGCGTTCGCACGCCTCCCTCCAGCAAATCAAATTTGTGCCCGCGATACGGGGCGTTGGACGCCTGGTTGTACGAATGCGCCGCCGCGTCCGGCGCGGGCCCGCCATTGTCGTTGATGAAAAACAGAACCGTGTTTTCCGCCACCCCCGCCGCATCAAGGGCGTCCAACACCCGCCCGACGTTCCGGTCCAATCCCCGCATCATCCCCGCGTACACCCGCCGGTCCGCCTTCGGTTGGCGGTCCGCAACTTTCAACTCCGGCTCATACCGCCCCCGGTCGTAGCCCTCCCGCCCGCCCGACGCTTCGATGTCCGCGTCCAACGCGTGCAGCGGCGCATGCACCGCGTTGAACGCCAAATACAGCAAGAACGGTTCCCGCTCCCGCCTCCGAATGAAATCCGCCGCCTGTTTCCCGAAATAGTCGGTCAAATACTCTGGCGCCGGCGTGAACTTCCCGCCCCCAACGTACAGCCGCGCCCCGGGGAAAAACCCCGACATCCCACCGGGGATGATCGTGATCTCGTCAAATCCCTTTGCGTCCGGACGATGTTCCGGTTTCATCTTCTCGATCGCGCCGTTCCCCGACAAGTGCCATTTCCCCACCAACGCCGTCGCGTACCCCGCCTCCTTGAAATACTCCGCCAGCGTCCGCTCCTTCTGGAAGCCCTCGAAGGGCGGCCCGCCGTACACATTGGTGTAAACCCCCCAGCGCGCCTGGTGCCGCCCCGTCACAATCCCCATCCGCGACGGCACGCAGATCGGACCCGACACATACGCGTCCGCCAGCACCGTGCCTTCCCGCCGCAACCGGTCCATCCGCGGCATCGGAATCTCCAGGTCCGCCCCAAACCCCGGCAAATCCCCGTACCCCATGTCATCGGAAACAATCACAACCACGTTGGGCCGCCGCGCCGGCTGCCCGCCTTCCGCCGCGTTGCCCCACGCCGCCGCGCCCAAGGCCAGCCACAGACTTACGCACCGCCTCATTCTCCCATGCTCGTTCTCCCATGCCGCGAAGTCAACACGCCTTTGGAAGGATGCCGGGCGCCCCGAGGGCAAGGGAACAGGGCGCACCGCCCGTTTCCCATTCCCCCGGCCACATAAACCCGCGACATCCCCGCCCAACTCTGTTATACATGGCCGGATCATGCGATCCGGACTGAAGTTGGCGGTCACCTGCGGGCCCACCTACGAGCCCATCGACGAGGTGCGCCGCATAACCAACTTTTCCACAGGCCGCCTCGGCACCAAACTCGGCAATTTCCTCACCGCCCTCGGCCACGAGGTCTTCAGCCTCCGCGGCCATTACGCCACCTATACCGGCCCGAACAACGCCGCCCATATCATCCCTTTTACCACCACCGAAAACCTCGCCGAAAATCTCCGGCGCCTCGCCGAAACCGCCCAGATCGAGGCCGTCTTCCACGCCGCCGCCGTCGCCGATTTCCGCGTGGACCAAATCCTCGACGAATCCGGCGCCTCCGTCCAGGGCAGGAAAATCTCCAGCCGCGCCGGCAGCCTCGCCCTCATCCTCATGCCCACCGTCAAGATCATCCGCAACCTGCGCGCCTGGTTCCCCCAGGCCCGGTTGTTCGGTTGGAAATTCGAGGTGGAAGGCAACCGCGACCAAGCCCTCGCCAATGCCCGCCATCAAATCCAGGAGTGCGCCACCGACGTCTGCGTCGTCAATGGCCGCGCCTACGGCGAAGGCTTCGGCGTCCTCGTCTCCGACGGGCAGTTCGCCCACTGCCCCGACGAGGTCTCGCTTTTCGAAACCCTCCACGACGGCATCGCCTGACCGGGGCGCCGCGCGGCGCTCCGCGGACCGCGCCATTCCCCGCCCGCCGCTTTTGACGGTGACCTCCGCCGAATTCCCGCTATGAACAAGCGTGTGGCGGAGGAAGCCTCAACGCAGGAGCATCGCTACCAACTGCTGGAACCTCTCGGAGAAGGCGGCGTAGGCGCGGTTTTCCGCGCCTGGGACTCCCACCTCGGCCGCGAAGTCGCCATCAAACGCCTCAAACCCTCCGACACCATGGAGGAGGACGCCCTGCGCGAAGCCCGAATCCTCGCCGTCCTCAACCATCCCAACGTTGTCTCGATCCATGACTTCGGCATCGACCCCGAAGGCCCCTTTGTCGTCATGGAACTCATCGACGGGCGCACACTCGACAGCCTCACCGCCGATGGCCCCCTCGACATCCCCACCTTCGCCGAAATCGCCGCCCAAATCTGCCGCGGCCTCGCCGCCGCGCACGCCCGCGGCGTCGTCCACGGCGATCTCAAACCCTCCAACGTCATGCTCCAATACCACGAGGACGGCGGGTTTACCGTCAAACTCCTCGACTTCGGCCTCGCCCGCTCGGACCTCTACCCCGATTCCGGCGACAACGACGAAACCTCCGTCCTCGGCACGGTCCACACCATTGCGCCGGAACAGCTCCGACGCGAAACCGCCGACGCCCGCACCGACATCTATTCCCTGGGTTGCATCTTCTACCATGCCCTCGCCGGCCGCTACCCGTTCCTTGGCGAAACCACCCAGCAAATCATCCAGGGCCATCTCCACCAGTTCCCCACCCCGCTATCCCAATGCCGCACCGACGTCTCCCCCGCCCTTTCCCATCTCGTCTTGCGCATGCTCGCCCGGGACCCCGCGCAACGCCCGCCCTCCGCCGATCACGTCCGCTCCGAACTGCACGCCCTGTTCCAAACCGGCCCGCCCTCCGCCCCCTTCCTTACGCCCCCGCCCGCGCCCCGCTCCTCCGGTGCGCTCGCCGCCATCGTCGCCGCCCTCGCCGCCCTGCTCCTCATCGCCGGGCTCGCCTATCTCGCCGTTGCCGCGTTCCGCGACTCCCGCCCCGCCGCCCCCGCGCCGGGCGCTCCGCCGCCCGCCGAGGCGCCGCCTCTCGACCCCTCCAACCTCGACGCCCTCCGCGCGCGCCTGGGGGCCATCGCCACCGTCGAAGGCGCCATCGCCGCCTACGGCCAAAGCCACTCCGCCACCACCCGCTACCTCAATTTCGCCCACGACTACCGCGACGCGCTCTCCCTGGTCTTCCGCATCGAAGGGGACAACCCCGCCTGGAGCGAGGCCAATCTCCGCCGCTACGTCGGCAAGCGCGTCCGCGTCACCGGCGAAATCTCCGAATACAAAGGCAACATCCAAATCGTGATGCGCCCCGGCCAGGAAATCGCCATATTGCCATGAGCCACCAAGCCACCTCCGGCGGAGCGGGCGCAAGCCCCGCGCGCCCGGACGACACCCTCCTGCCCGCGTTCGAGCCGACCTTTCGATTCTGCCCTTTCGCAACGGCGGAGGAAATGGCCACCCTGCGCCAGCGCTTCGACGAGGCCAGGCGCACCCTTGGCGCGCCCGCGTTTCTCACCAATCGCGCCCGCCTGGCCTTGCTCGCCGGACGCGTCCTTGAAGAACTCGAATCCCTTCACGCCGCCCGGCGCCACCTCGCGCACCTCCGCCTCTGCGCCGCCGCCGCCGAATCCGTCGGCCCCGGCGCCACAACCGATGCCCTCACCGTCCTGTTCTTGGCGCTCCGCGCGATTCTCCGCGACGCGGACCCCACGCCCGATTTCAGCAGCCCGGCCGCCATGCGCGCCGGCCATTTCGCCTCGGCCAATGACCCCGGCGCCGTGGAAACCGTTGAGGAAATGGCGTCCATCCTTCGCGACATCATCGCCGCGTTCCAACCCGGCGCCCAGGGCGGCGCCCCCATGCGCCCCTTCCTGGAAAAGCTGGCCAACTGGCCACACCCGTACGACCTCGCCACACTCTTGGACGCGCTCCCGACAAACGCCATGATCGCCGCCGCAATCGACCGATCTTCCTTCGCGGACGCGCTGGCCGACGCGGAAGACGAGGCCGCGCAACGCCAGTTGACTTTCGACGCCATGGAGGCCACCGGCGCGCGTTTCTTCCGCAAAACATCCTCCGCCCTCAACCTCGTGCGCGCCCCCATTCTTTCCCTCCTGCGCGCCAAAGCCGACGCCAGCCCGGATGACCTTCCGCACGGCCTTTTCTGCCTCCTGATCCTGCTCGAAGGCTGGATCGAAGCCCTCCGGGTACCCCCCAAAGGCTATGGCCGGCCCCTCGACACGCCTCCCATCGCAAAGTTGTGCTTCGTCGGGCCGCTCTGGGGGGATCTGATCCGCGCCATGATCGCCGCCCGCTTGCGCCCAGAGGCCCCCTCGCCGGACATGCTTCGCCGTTTCGCCATCCATCTCACAAGACAGCCCCGCCAAAAATTCGCCGAATGCCCCAGGGCCGACGCCGTCCGCCGCCAGCTCCTTCACCTCGTCGGCTCCTGGATCGGCGACGTAACGCCCTCCAACCGGTCGCTGTTCCAGGAGCAATCCGAACTCGCGCCCTCCTGGCGCGGCGCCCTCGCCTGGGCCGGCGAACTCTTCGCCACCGCCTGCTCCATAGAGTTTCTCAGGCACAAAGACCCGGATTCGCCCGTCATCCTCCGGTTCCTCGCGGACGCCGCCCCCCTCCTCCTTCCCCACCTGGAACTCTACGCCGCCCAGGCACTCGACCGGGCCGAACGCGCCGAAGCGGGCGTGACCGAGGAGGTCGCCTTCCCCGCGCCGCTCGATGGCGTTCGCCTCGACGCCGCCTTCGCCCGCGCCCCATCCGAGCCCGTGGACGACCACGGCCCCGAAATCGAAACGGAAACCGGGGATGAACCCGCCGCCCTCGCGCCCCTCAAACCCTGGTTCTTCTGCCCCAATCCCAACCATCCTTTCACCGCCCTTGCCACCCTCGATTTGCACAATCCCGCCGCCCTGGAAGCCGCCCTCCGCGAAGCCCATGCCGAGGGCGTCATCAAAACCTCCAGCGTCCAGTCCGCGCTGGCCGCCTTCGAGCACATGTCGCGCGAGCAGCGCGCCGCCCATCCCCGCGAGGAAATCGGCGGCCTCAAATGGACCAAACTCAAACGCGGCAAAATCCGCCTCCTCGTCTTCGACGACGCGGAGCGCATCCTCATGAACGCCTACCAGCGCAAGGAATACCGCGCCGGCCTGGGCGGCGGCGATGTCTGAGGCGCTCAGGCGCCGCCGCCCGCCGCCAACACCGACTCCAGAAGCACCCGCGTCGGCGTGTTCAACTCCAGCTCCGCCAAAGCCGCCCGCGGCGCCATCCACCGGTGCGTCTCCGCCTCGTCGTTCAACACCACCCGCGTCCCCACCGCCCGCGCCGTGTAATTCAACAACAGGAAATGAACCCTCTTGTAAAACTCCGGACAATCAATGCAGTCCTGCACCTGCGCCCAGCGCACGTCCTCGATCTCCAGCCCCGTCTCCTCCAGCACCTCCCGCCGCAACGCCGCCTCCGCCGTCTCCCCGCGCTTGATTTTCCCGCCCGGAATCCCCCAGCGATCCGACCATTTGTGGGTCCGGATCATCAGCACGTCACCCGCTTCATTGAATAGCAACGCGCCCACCGTCGCCACAGGCGCGCCCTCCGGCTCGGTCGTGTGCCTCCGCAAATGCCCCAGCACACCCGCCAGATCACGAAACAACAAATCCGGCTCGGACTTCTTGAGTTTTTCGAGCGAATCATAGCCCGTCAACACCGCGCACGACACCACCCGCCCGTGCTTCGCCGTGTCGATGTCGTGCCGCATGTCGCCCACGAACATCGTCTCCGCCGGATTCAAGTCCCACTCCGCCAGCAAAGCCAGGATCGTCCTGCGCTTGTCCAGCGCGCCCGCGTACGCCTTGGTGAAGTATCCGCCCACCCCCAGCCGCGCCGACTGCGCCGCCCAATGCTCCGGATGGATGCTGCTCAACAAAAAGACCTTCATCCCCGCCGACCGGCAATGCTCCAGAATCTCCACCGCCCCGGGCAAAAGCGGAATCTCCTCCTGCAACGACCGAAACGCCCGGTGATAATGAAAGTCGATCTCCGGCAGCGTCGCCTGCGGCAGGAACTCCCGGAAAAACTCCGGGAACGGCATGTAGAACCGTTCCCGAAACTCCGCCGCCGTCCACGCCGCCAGCCCGTAGTGCCGGAATATCTCGTTCGTCGCCTCCAACACCGGTCGGAAATCGTCGGCCAGCGTCCCCGACCAGTCAAAAATCACGTTTCGCACAGGCATGCCCCTGACACTAGCCCAACCCCGCCCAAAAGGAAGGCCGCGAGGGGCCGCGGCAAATCGGAAAGGGCGGGGCATCCCTCAACACCCGCCGCGCGGCTGCCGCCCTCAAACCTACCCTTCGAATCCCAGTTCCCGCAGGTTCAACGCCGACGCCACCGCAAGGTCCATTCCCTTCAACCGCCAGGGCTGGTCCTGTTCCACCACCAACCACGACACCCCCGCATCCCGCGCGGCGCGCACGCACCCGGCCACATCAATCAACCCCGTCCCCAGTGCCGTGAAACAACCGCGGACGGTCAGGTCCCGCAAATCCTTCATGTGCAGGATCGGAATCCGGCCCGCGTATCTCTCCATGAACGCCACCGGCTGAATGCCCCCATACGCCGCCCAGGCGATGTCGAGGTTCACCTGGAGCGCCTCCGGCGCCGTCTGCTGCAACAACATGTCCATCGGCATCCGGCTCCCCAACCGCGTCATGAACTCATGCTCGTGGTTATGGTAGCAAAGGGTGATCCCCTCCTTCCCCAGCCTTGGCCCCACCTCGTTGTAAAGCGCCGCGTCCGCCTTGATCGACTCCGGCGAATCCATCTCCGCCCACGAAATCGTCACGTGCCGCGAGCCCGCCTCGCGGCAGGCCTCGACCAGCGCGCCAAACCGCTCTTTCAAATCCTCCCGCCCCGCGTGGCACGTCACCACCTCCATCCCCGCCTCCGCCATCGCCCGCCCCACGGCCGCGGCCCCGCCCATCCCCTTGAACGAGCCAAACCCGAACTCCACGCCCGAATACCCCGCCGCTTTCAGCTTTCGCAGCGTCCCCCCAAGGTCCGCCGCCATTTCTTCACGCACAATTCCAATGATGCCCAGTTTGCTTTTCATTCGGTCCTTTTCCTTTCTCATGCCTTGCCCAAAGCGCCAATCAAATCGAGGGAATATCCGCGCCGTTCACGATTCCGCGCACGCCGTCGCGACCACCCGGCGCGCCTTCTCCAACCCCGTCCTCGCCACCGCCTCCGGCGCGCCCGCCCAATACGCCGCGTTGAACAATTCCAGCGACAGATACCCCCGGTACCCCGCGTCGCACAACGAACGCAGGATCGCCCCCAATGGCGCCACGCCGTCCCCGGGATACACACGCTCCGCGTCCGTGATCTCCCCCCGCGCCGGCAACGCCGGATAATCGTTGAGGTGGAACAGGCCGAGCGCCTTGTCCCCCAGCATCCGGAAAGCCTCGAATGTCCCGCTCCCCTTGTAGGTGTGGAACACATCCGCCAGAATCCGCGCCCCGTCCCGCCCGCAATCCGCGGCCACTTGCAACGCTTCCCCCGCCCGCCCCAGGGTCTTCGCAAAACCCCAGTACTCCACCAAGGGCGCCACGCCGAACTCCGCGCCCGCGTCAAACAACGCCGCGAACCGGTCGGCCACCGCCCGCAGATCGGTCCCCGCCGCGCCATGCACCCCGCTCGGCGGCGCCGCCACATGCCGGCACCCAAGCTCCGCCGCCATCGCAAAGCAACGGCGCGCCTCGTCGAATCCCAGCTTCCGCCGCTCCGGGTCGTCCACCGCCCACTCGAAAAACCCAATCAGGTTCACAATCTCCAGACCGCCGTCCGCGCAGCGCGTCCGGATGTCCGCAAGCGCGCCCCCGCCCGCCACATGCGCGTCCAGCTCCTTCACCCACGGTTCAAGCCCCTCCCACCCCGCCGCCGCCGCCGCGTCAATGCGCCGCGCCAGCGGATGCTCCCCGCACCGGATGGTGCTCGTGTTCAACGCCAATTTGAACGGTCCCTTGCTCATGCCGCCTCCACCTCGCCAATCTCCGTCTTCACAACCTGCCCCGATTCCGCCGACCGCAGCGCCGCGTCCACCACCGCCATCACCCGCCGCGTCTCCGCCAGCCGCACCGGCGCCACGGCCGGCGTCTCCCCCGCCAACACCGCCGCGATCGTCTCGTAGTAATTGCGCCACCGCCCCGGCAGCGTCGGCACACGCCGCTCCCCCTGCTCGTCACGCATGGTCCCAAAATCCGCGGCCGCCTCCGCAGCCGCGTCGATGTTCCCCTTGTTCATCGCCCCTTCCTGCGGATCAAACCCGTGCTTCACAAACGTTCCCTTGCTTCCGGCCACATACCAATGCGGCTTGGAAAGAAAATGCATGCTGCCCGTGTCGATCACCGCCGTCGCCCCGTCCGCAAACCCAATCACCGCCATCGCGTGGCTTTCGGTGTCCGATTCCCGATGGTCGTGCTGCATCCGGCACCAGACCGACTCCACCGCCCGCGGCATCAGCAACAGCGCCTGGTCAATCAAATGCGCCCCCAAATCGTAGAATCGTCCGCCCCCCATCGCCGCCTGCCCGCGCCACCGGCCCATCGGCCGCGCCCCCTGCCACGCCAACTCCAGCCAGCGCAACTCCCCGAGCGCCCCGTCCGCCATCAGCTTCCGCACGGTCAGGAAGTCGCCGTCCCACCGCCGGTTCTGGAACACGGACAACAACTTTCTGTTGCGATGCGCAGCCTCGATCATCCGGTCGCACTCCGCCAGGCTCAGGCACATGATCTTGTCGGTCACCACGTGCTTGCCCGCGTCCAACGCCCGCACCGCCAGATCGCAATGGGTGCTGTTCGGCGTCGCAAGCACAACCAAATCCACCTCCGCATCCCGGATCGCTTCGTCAAACGTCCCGTAAATCGCGCACCCCCGCTCCTGCCGCGCCCGCGCCTGCTTCTCGGGATCGCCAACCGCCACGCCATGCAACCGCAGCCCCGGCGCCAGCCCCACAAGATAGGTGTGGAACGCGCGCCCCGCATACCCGTAGCCCACGACCACCACGTTCGGCGGGCGCCTTCCGCAAAGGGGTTTGTTTGCCAGTTCCCTCATCGCCGCCGCTCCTCACGCAAGCCCAAAACAGCCGGGCACGCCCTCGCTCCGCATCGGCGCCGGACGCGCGCACGTCGTTTGCATCGTCATCGCGGCTCCCGTCCGGCCCGCCTCCAAAATCCCGTGCAACACTTCGTTGGTGTGGCACGCCAGGTCCGCGCCCACCCGCGCCGCCCGACCCTCCTCCGCCGCCAACGCCATGTCCGCGATCCCCGCGCCACGCCCGCTCTTCTCCCGAAACGCGAAATCCAGGGGCACATCCTCCACTATCCCCTTTCCGTTCCGCACGCCCACAGGGCTGTTGAAATGGTTCGGGTCGCCCGCCAGCAACACCGCGTGCGTGCCCAGTATCCGGACCCGCGGATCGTACGCCACACGCGTCGCAAAAAATACCTGCCCCAGTACCCCGCCCGCAAATTCCAGAAGCGCCCCGCCCACCGCCGGTTCCTCGGGCGCGAACGCCTCCCCCGCCCACTCCAGCCGCTCCGGCGTGCGCGTCACCGCCATCAGCCGCCGTACCGGGCCCAGCAACGCGATCATCCCGCCCACCACATACGGTCCCATGTCCAGCACCACCCCAACCCCCCGCCGGTAATAACCCGGCGACAGCGCCCCCATCAACACCGTCGCCACCGCGCCCACCACCTCCCCAATGGCCCCCTCATCCAACAACCGCCGGCACGTCTGCCAGCCCGCCCCCAAAATCGTGTCCGGCGCCGAACCCAGCAGCAACCCCTTGCCCGCCGCCAAATCCCGCAGCGCCAGCCCGTCCCCCGCGCTCAACGCCAGCGGTTTCTCGGAATACACGTGCTTCCCCGCCTCCAATGCCGCGCGCGTCACCTCCAGGTGCGCCTCCGGAATGGTCAGGTTCGCCACGATCCCTATCTCCGGGTCCGCCAACAACTCCTCCACCCCGCACACACGCCCCACCCCGAACTCCGCCGCACGCGCCGCCGCCTTCTCCCGCGCCAGGTCCGCGCACGCCGCCACCTCCACCACCCCGGCCAACGGCCCCGTCAACGTCCTCAAATACGCCGCGCTGATCCGGCCGCACCCGATCACGCCCACTTTCGCCCGTCTCGAATCTGGGTCCGCGCTCATCCGTCAGAACGCCACTACAAACTCAAACGCCTGCGGTGACGGCGCACCCACGGTATCCCGCAATTCCAATCCGCCCGTCTTTTCATTCACCGCAAATACCCGCATCACGTTGTCGCTTGTGCTGCCCGCCACCAGCCACCGCCCCTCCGGCGACAACACAAACCCCCGCGGCCCAGTCGCGCCCCCTGTCCACACCGGCGCCCGCATCGCCCCCGTCCCCGCATCGTAGTCAAACGCCACGATGCTCTCGTGCCCGCGGTTGGACCCAAACACCAGCCCCGCCCGCTCCAGCACGCGCACCTCCGCGCACGCGCCCCCGCCCGCATGCCCCGGCGGCAGGGTCGATGCGTCCGCCAACGCCTCCGCTGTCCCGCGCTCCGCGTCAAACCGATACGCGTGCATCCGGTTCGACAGTTCCATGATCACAAACAGAAGCCGCCCGCCGTCCGCAAACGCCGCGTGCCGCGGCCCGCTCCCCGCCGGCACCGGGATCGAGCCCGCCCGCTCCACCTTTCCGTCTATCCGGTAAATCTCCACGCGGTCCACCCCCAGGTCCGGCGCCACCGCCCACCGCCCGCCGGGATGCGGTGTCATCGAATGCGGATGCGACACGGTCTGCCGCTGCGGATGCGGGCCCGACCCCTCATGCCGCCCCTCAAACAGCCGCGCCCCGATGGACCCGTCCGGCTCCAGGGCGAACACATCCACGCTCCCCTGGGAACCCGCCTCCCCGCGGATGCCCCGGTAATTCGCCACCATCAACTTCGTCCCGTCCGGCGAGACCGACACATGGCACGCCGATGAACCACTTGTCGATTTCCGGTTCATCGCCTCCATCCCGCCCCCGGCCACCAACCGAAACGCCTGAACCCGCCCGCTCGGTTCGCGCGCTCCACCCTCGTCGAACACCGCGTACACCACCCGCCCCTTCGGATGCGCCGCCACAAATCCCGCCGCCCCCAACCCCGGCGCCACCGCCACCCGCTCCAACCCGCCCGTCCCGCCGTCCCAACGGTACAAATGCAGCCCGCCCCCCTCGCCGGCGCACGCCGCCACCATCCACCAGCCCGCCACCGCCGACGTCACAACCGCCATCTCCAAGTCATTAGCGCACTCTGGACGGAAATCGCGCTGATTGCCAACTGGAAGTGCGCCCACGGCGCGCAGCGGGGCCGCTCTCCCCCTCACAACAGTATCACATGCTTCAAACTCCGGGCCGGCGCCCCGGAGGGCCGAAAGCGTTTTCCCATCAAACATGGCGTTTGGGAAGTTTGCGGTGCGCATCGCGGGGCAAGCGGACAATTGCGGGTTGCGGAGAGCGGCTTGGAACGGTAAGCAGTCTCTCGTGCCTCATGTTGCCGCAAGCGGTGCCGAGTCCACCTCCCGGCTTCGAGGGCCTGGACGGGCTGCTCAAGCGAATCATGGACGCGGACTGAGCCGATGAAACCGACCGTCTATATCGAAACAACGATTCCGAGCCTGCTGACGGCGTGGCCGAACCGGGACGTGGAGATTCTCGCGCAGCAAATCGCCACTCGGGAATGGTGGGAGAAACGGCGAAAGGCGTTTGTTCTTTACGTCTCCTTCGCCGTGCTTGCGGAAACGTCGCGAGGGGACACCACGGCAAGTGCAGCGAGGTTGGCCGCCCTGGCGGAATGCGGAGAACTGGCAATCGATTCGGAAGTTTGGAAAGTCGAGGAGGCCATCTTTGCCACGGGCGTTATTCCTGCCCGTGCCAAAGCCGATGCTTTGCACATCGCCATCGCCGCGCGGTGGAACATTGATTTTCTAATGACCTGGAACTGCCGTCACATCAACAACGCGGCGACCATACGGGACATTCAGGGCGCTTGCCGTCAGGCGGGGTATGCCTGCCCCGTGGTTTGCACACCGAAGGAACTTATGGGAATAGTACCTGAGCCATGAAAACGAAAGATCCAATCGAGGAAGTCTGGCGCGCGCGCGATGAACTGGTGTCCGAACACGGCGGCGATTTTGCCAAATACTTTGCCTGGCTTGTCAGCGAGCAGGAGAAGCGCGGCGGCCGGCTCGTGCATCATGTGCCGCGCCGCGGGCCGGAAAAAGCGGCCACCGTCCTGCGCGAAGAACCACCCAAAGCCGGCTGATGCCCCGGGGGGGCCGGAAAGCGGGTTCCTGTCAGCATCCCCCCAGCATCGCCCGCGCAAGATCGCGGCTGCTCGCGTTGGCCCCGCCCAACATCCGGGCCAACTCCTCCACACGCCCCTCCCCGTCCAGCAAATCCAGTTGGGTGAAGGTCCGCTCGCCTTTTGTCGCCTTGCTCACTTGATAGTGCGCCGCTCCCAGCGCCGCCACCTGCGGCAAATGGGTCACGCACAGCACCTGCCGCGCCGCCCCAAGCCCCCGCAGTTTCCGGCCCACCTTCGTCCCCGTCTCCCCGCCCACATTTGCGTCCACCTCGTCAAACACCAGCAGCGGCACCGTGTCCTGCGCCGCCAGCACGCCCTTGATCGCCAGCATCACCCGCGCCATCTCCCCGCTCGACGCTATCGAACGCAACGGCTTCGCGCCCTCCCCCACGTTCGGCGCAAACTGGAACTCCACCGCGTCCAGACCGTGCGGCCCCGCCGCCTCCAACCGCCCCACACGCACCTCCAACACCGCCTTCTCAAATCCCAGGTCCCGCAACTCCGCCGTGATCGCCTTCCCCAGCCGCCCCGCCGCCGCCCCGCGCGCCTTCGACAACGCCTCCGCCTGTTTCTGAAACGCCAGACGCGCCCCCGCCGCCGCTTCGCGCGCCTTTTTCAGCTCCTCCTCCCGGTTCTCCATCCGGTTCAATCGCGCCCGCCCCTCCTCCCCCCTCCGTATCACCTCCGCAAGGGACGGCCCATGCTTCCGCTTCAGGCCCGCCAACAAATTGTAGCGCTCCTCGATCCGCGCCAACTCCGCCGGGTCCACCTCCAGGCCCGAGGTGTAATGCCCCAGTTCCCGGCCCAGTTCGTTCAACGACGTCCGCGCCGTCTCCAGAAGCTCTTCCATCCCCGCCGCCCGCTTGTCCAACGCCACCAGCTCGCTCAGGTTCCGTTCCACCGCCGCAACCCGGTCCGTCAACGAGTCTTCCTCCCCCTCCAGTTGCGCCGCCAACAACCCCGTCAATTCGCTCAGCCGCCGGAAGTTGTGCGCCGCCTCCATCCGCGTCCCAATCTCCACGTCCTCCCCGGGCGCCAAACCCGCCTTCTCAATCTCGTCCACCTGGAACGCCAGCAACTGGACCTCCCGCTCCGACGCCGCCGTCTCCGCCTCAATCTCCCGCAACGCCGTCTCCAGCCGCTGCGCCTCCTGCCACGCCCCGCGCACCTCCGCCGCCGCCCCACCGGCCCCCGCGTAGGCGTCCAACAACTCCCGCTGGGTCTCCGTCGAGAGCAGCGATTGATGGTCGTGCGGCCCGTGAAAGTCTCCCAGCCGCCCCCCGATCTCCCGCAACACCTGCAGCGTCACCGGCGAGCCGTTGAGGAACTGCCGATTCTGCCCCGCCGCCGACACCGAACGCTTGAGCCGCAGCACCCGATCCTCGCACGGCTCCGCGCCGCACCGTTCCAGCGCCTCCGCCACCCCCGCCAACAACGCCCCGTCCCCCAGCTCCCATTCCGCCTCCACCGTGCAACCGTCCGCGCCCGTCCGGATCAACGACTTGTCCGCGCGATCCCCCAGCACCAGGGACAACGCCCCCCCCACGCTCGATTTGCCCGCACCCGTTTCCCCGGTCATCACCGTGAAACCCGGTCCCGGCTCCCAGGTGAGGTCCTCGACCAAGGCAAGATTGCGCACGCGCAGAAGCCGGAGCATGCCGCCCTGATTACCCCCGATTCCGCCCCGCTCCAGCGCGAAATTGACCCCGGTTCGCGGCTGCCTGCAAAGTGGCGTCGCACGCGCGGGCGGCCCGCTCTTTCACATACCGCCCCCTGGAGAGGGCTGGATGCGGCCATGGACCCCATCGACGGGGGCGCAAGACCCGTTCCTCCTTGTCGTCTCCCCCCGCCCTCAGGCATCCTCGCCGGATGATCCGCGGTGACCGTCCGGAACCGGCAACAGCCCTTCTCCTCCACCGGCTTTCCCTGCTCGTCCTCGCCGCCGCCCTTGTTTCCTTCGCCGTCCCGTGGACGATCCGTTCCTGGGGGGCGCTCTTCGATCCGGGCGTCCAAACCGATGACGCGCGCACGCACCTCGTCGGGTTCCACAAGTTCACGCCCGGCGCGCCGCTTGCCAACGACCCGGTCACCGCCAACTGCCTTGCCATGCAGCCGCTCCTGCCGCGCCTGCTCGGAAGCGCCCTCGCACCGCTCACCGGCGTCTATGGGCTGGCCAAGGTGTTCCAGTTCCTGTCCCTCGCCATCGTCGGACTCGCGGCCTGGGTCCTCGCCCGCTCCCGGCGGGCGGGCCCCGGCGCGTCCGCCATGGTCATTCTTTCCGCGGTCGGATTCCCCTGGTGGATTGGCGGCACGCCCCGTCATTTCGGTGTTCCCTTGCTGGCCCTATGGATCGCCGGCGCGGTGTCTGGACGCTTTCCCATTCGGGCGCTCGCCGCCGTTCTGAGCGCCGGCATCTATCCGGTCGCAACGCTGATCATCCTCGCCGCCGAAGGCCTTCTGGCTTTGGCGGGGTGTTTTGCGCCCCCTCACGCCCGGCGGGTTCGCCACCTTGCGGCTTCCGCCGGGATGCTGGGCGCGTGTGCCTTGGTGATCGGCGCGGGCCGCGCCGGCAATCGCGATCTGGGACCCGTCATCACCCGCGCCGCCATTGCCGCCGAACCCGCCTATTACGCCGGGATTCCGCAGATCGCCACCCCGCCGCCTCTCACCCCTTTCACCGAAGGCGTTCTGGAATACCTCGCCATCTTCGATCCGCGCCCCCGCACCGGGGACGATGCCACAAACCGCTGGGCCGGGACTCCCGCCGCGATCCTTGCGTGGGCTCTCGTCGCGGCCCTCGCGTGGGCTCTCGCGGCGAGGCGGATTCCGCTCCCGGCGCCCGCCGCCGCGTTATTCGGCGGGTCCGTCATCTGTTACTGGACCGCCGCCGCCCTCGCTTTCAGGCTCTACCTGCCCCAGCGCTACCCGGAGTACGGCTTTGGCGCCGCGGCCGCCGCTTTCGTGATTTCGTCCCTCGGCGGGCTCCGGGCGCCGCGCCGCTCGTTCCTGGCACAACAAACAGTCCGCAACTTCCTTGGCGCGGCGTTTGTCGCGGGATTCTGGATGCTGTGGGGCGGGAACTACGAACCCTCCGAAGGCGCCAATATCCGCCGCGAAGACCATGCGGCCCTGTACGATTTCTTGAACACGCTCCCCCCCGACTCCCGGTTGGCGAGCCATCCCAACGACGGCGACGACATCCCTTTCTGGGGCAGGCGGGCCGCCCTCTGCGGCTTCGAACTCGACCAGCCCTACTATTCCCTCCTGTGGCGCGAGGCGTTCGCCCGCGCGTGGGACGGACTGCGCGCCATGTACGCAACCGACCGAAAGGATATGCTCAGGATCGCCGACCGCCACAAGATCACGCATCTCCTGGCCGTCCCGGCCCGCTATGGGGAGGATTTCCGCAAACGCGGACGCTATGAACGCCTTCCCCCGGCGGACGTCAAAGCCTTCCTCAAAACCCTGCGCCGCGAGGACCTCGTCCTTCGCGAGCCCCCCCCGGAAGCCATTGTGTTCCGCGACAACCGCTTCTCCGTGATCGAGGTCGCCCGATTGCGGGCGGCCTGGAATTCCCCGGCTGATTCCCCCACCCCACCCGTGCGACAACTCCCCTGAATCCCCCCCCCGCCCCTCTTCCCATGTCCACTCCTCCGCACCCTGGAAAACTGCTCTTCGTCGGCTGGGACGCCGCCGACTGGAAGGTCATCCACCCGCTTGTGGACGCCGGCAAAATGCCCGCCCTCCAGTCGCTTGTGGAACGCGGCGTCATCGGCAACCTCGCCACGCTCCGCCCCATCCTCTCGCCCATGCTCTGGACCTCCATCGCCACCGGCAAGTACGCCCACAAACATGGCGTCCACGGCTTCACCGAGGTCAATCCCGCCACCGGAATTGTCGAGCCCGTCTCCTCGCGCACGCGCCGGACCAAGGCCTTCTGGAACATCCTCTCCCAATCCGGATACCGCACCCACGTCATCGGCTGGTGGCCGTCCCACCCCGCGGAGCCCATCAACGGCGTCATGGTGTCCGATTTCTTTCACAAGGCCCCCCGGCGTCCGCGCGTCCCCTGGGCCATGCGCCCAGGCACAGTCCATCCCGAACGCCTTGCCGGGCCCCTCAAGAAACTGCGCGTCCACCCCCGCGAAATCGCCGGCCCGCAGGTCATGCCGTTCATTCCCAAGGCCTCCAAAATTGACCAGGAAAAAGATCGGCGCCCGGAGATGCTCGCCAAGATCACCGCTGAATGCTCAACCATCCACGCCGCGGCGACCGCCGTCATGCAATTGGAACCCTGGGACCTCATGGCCGTGTATTACGATGCCATTGACCACTACAGCCACGGCTTTATGCGCTACCATCCGCCGCGCCAGGAGTGGATTTCCAAAAAGGATTTCGAAATCTACGGCGGCGTGATCGAAGGCGCCTACCGTTTCCACGACGCCATGCTCTCCGTCCTGCTCCGGCTCGCCGGCCCGGACACCACCGTCATGCTCGTCTCCGACCACGGATTCCATCCCGACCATCTCCGGCCCGCCGTCATTCCCGACGAACCCGCCGGCCCCGCCGCCGAGCACCGTCCCTTTGGCATCTTCGTCATGGCCGGCCCCGGCATCCGGCGCGACGAACGCCTCACCGGCGCCTCCCTTCTCGACATCGCCCCCACCGTCCTCACCCATTTCGGCGTCGCCGTGGGCGCCGACATGGACGGCAGGCCGCTGCTCCAGGCGTGGGAACAATCCCCGCCCGCGGAATCCGTGCCGTCGTGGGACTCCATCCCCGGCGCGTCCGGCCAGCTTCCGCCGCGCCAGAATCTCACGCCCGAAGAAGCGCGCGCCGGCCTGCGGCAGCTCATCGAGCTGGGTTATATCGAAGACCCGGGCCCCAACCGGGAGATGGCCGCGTGGCGCACGGAACGGGAGGCCGCCTACAACCTTGCCCAGGCCCTCGTCCACGCCCGCCGCCCGGCCGAAGCCATGCCCATTTACGAAGAACTCGCCGTCGTGGAACCCGACGAGGTCCGTTTCCTGTTCCAGTTGGCCCACACCTATCAACAACTCGAACGCATCCCCGAGTTCCGCGACACGATCCACGCCCTCCTCGAAACCCGCGTCCGCCTGGCCGCGGAAGCCCGCGAAGAAATCGAAAAGAAGGGCTGGCACAAAGAGAAGCCCAAGGACCTCAACCCCGGCGAACAGCGCCGGCTCCAAACCTTGCGGCAGCGCGCCGTCCTCAACCCGTTCCTGCCCGACTACCTTCTCGGCCTCGTGGCGGTTGCCGCCGCCGACTTTCCCGCCGCCCGCAAGCACCTGGAAAAGGCGGCCCTCGCCAATCCCCGCCTTCCGGACCTGCACGTCCAGATCGGCAACGTCTTCCTCAAACTCGGCGATCCCGCCAAGGCCGCCACGGCCTTCCGCAAAGCCCTCGCCCGCGACCCCGACTGCGCCTCCGCCCGCTACGGACTCGCCCGCGCCTTTCTACGGGGCAAACGGTTCGTGGAAGCCGCCGCCGAAGCCCTCGCCGCAGTCGGTGTCCAGTACCATTTCCCAGGCGCCCATTACGTGATCGGCGTTTGCTTCAATCGTCTGGGCCATCCGCCGCGCGCCGCCCAGGCCTTCGAAATCGCCGCCGCCCAGAACCCAGGCTTCCGCGAGGCGCACAAACGCCTCGCCGCCCTTTACGAGCATCATCTCAACGACCCCGCCAAGGCCGCCCGCCACAGGGAACTCGCCGAAGCCCGCCCCGCCCTCCACCACCCCGCGCCCGAGGCTCCGAACGTCCCTCCCCCGCCCGACCCCTCACCCGACCGCCCGGAGCGCCCCCACGATTGGCCGTCCGATCCCGCCCAGGCCATCATCGTCGTCTCCGGCATGCCGCGCTCGGGCACGTCCATGATGATGCAAATGCTGGCCGCCGGAGGCGTGGCCATCCTCAGCGACGGCGCCCGCGCCGCCGACGCCAGCAATCCCAAGGGATACCTGGAGTTTGACAAGGTGAAGGGCATCGCCCGTGACACGGCCTGGCTCAAAGATGCCCGCGGCAAGGCGGTCAAGATCGTCGCCCCGCTCCTGCCCTTCCTGCCGCCGGGACCGCGCTACGAAATCATATTCATGGACCGCGACGCGGTGGAAATCGAAAAGTCCCAGCGCGCCATGCTCGGCCGCCTCGCCCGGAACACGGCGGGAACCCGCACGAACCCCGCGGGGTTTGAAGCCTCCGCCATCGCGCGCCAGGCCGCGGAGATCACGGCGCAACTGGCGATGCGGTCCGACATCCGCTGGCTGCGCGTGCCGCACCACCAGTGCCTCACCGCGCCCCTCGACGCGGCCCGCCGGATTGCGGGTTTCCTGACTGCGGCGGCGGACCCGGCCCGGATGGCCGCGGCGGTGGATGCGTCGTTGCACCGGGAACGGGTTTGACGCGCCGTCCGGACGCGGCGTCGAAGTTTCCGCCTCAGCGGACAATGCCGACGAGGATGGCGGTAAAGACCACGTTGGCCAGGGCGAGCGGCAGAAAAACCTTCCACCCGAGGTTCATCAACTGGTCGTACCGGAACCGCGGCACCGTCCACCGAATCCAGATGAAAAACAAAAGAAAACAGACAATCTTCCCCAGAAACACGCCCGCGTTGGCCATGCCCCACAGGAAATTGCCTTCGCCCCCCGGAACTAGCTTGAACCCGATTCCCGGCAGGGACCAGCCGCCTAGGAACAGCGTCACCATCAACGCCGACGCCACAATCATCGCGGCGTATTCGCCCAGGAAGAACAGCGCGAACTTCATGGCGGCGTACTCGGTGTTGTAACCGCCGACGAGCTCGGTCTCCGACTCCGGCAGATCAAACGGGAGCCGGTTGGTTTCCGCGAACGCGGCGACGGTAAAGATCACGAACGAGAGCGCGCACGGCGCCGCATACACGAAGCTCTTCCAGTCCAGCTGCTCCGCAAAAAACGGCAGGACCAGCCAGCCGTGCTGCATTTGGTGGGTTACCACCGCCGACAGGTTGAGATTGCCGATCACCAGAAACACGGGAATCACGGACAGGCCCATGGCCAGCTCGTAGGAAATCAATTGGGCGCTGGACCGGATGCCGCCAAGGAACGGGTACTTGGAGTTCGATGCCCATCCGGCGAGGACAATCCCGTAAACGCCCAGCGACGTGATGGCGAACACCATCAGGATGCCGACGTTCCCATCGGCGATCACGCCGCGCGTGGACTGGGGCAGCGGGCCGCCGACAAACTCCGTAAGCCAGGTCCGGGCCGCCTCGGGCAGGAGCGCCCAAATCCAGCCCAGATCGATGACGCTGCCGAACGGAAGGAACGCGAGGGCAATCAACGCCGGCGCCATCGCCAGCGCCGGGGCGAGCCAGTAATAGAACTTGTTGGCGTGCCCAGGCGTGAACTGCTCCTTGAGCATCAGTTTCAGCGCGTCCGCCACCGGCTGCGCCAGCGCCAGGGCGCCGCCGAAATTCCCTAAAAACGGAATCCCAACGCGGTTCGGACCCACGCGCTCCTGGATCATGGCGCTCACCTTGCGCTCCGCGAGTACGGTGTAGGACACCAGGAACAGCACGACGCCGATCACGACGGCGATCTTGGCCAGAATGATGGCGGTTTCGAGGATCAGCATTGCATTGCTCCTTTTACGCGGCTTCCGCCGCCTCCAGTTGCAGCCCGCCATCGCCCACCCGCGCCATCGTCAACCCATGAAACGCGGGCGCCTCCGCCGCCATCGCCGCAAACACCGCGTCAATCGACGGGAACGCCTTGTCGTCGCCCAGCCGCCCCAGCAGCCCCGCTAGAATCTCCCAGTCGTCCGCGGCGCCGCCAGGAACCGGGATCGCCTTGTTCAACCGCTGGATGCGCCCCTTCACGTTCACCATCGTGCCGCGCTTCTCGGCAAAACCCGCCCCGGGCAAGACAACTCCCGCGGACGCCGTGGTCCCGTTCGGCAGCAACGCAACCGCCGCGACGCACCCGGCTTTGCGGAGCGCCTCCTCCGGCACGCCGCACGCGGCCAAGTCTTCGCCCAGCGCGACGATCACGTCGAACGCGCCGGCCTTGGCCCCCTCCGCGAGCCCGGCAAGCTCTTCGCCGCCGGTCGGGATGCCCATCAACCGGGCGCCCGCCGTGTTGCTGTTCCCGTCGCCGCAGACCAGGAGCCCGTCCGCTTCCTGTGGGCGCGGCACGGTGGCAACCTTCACGGATGCGCCGCCCAGGCGCCCGCGAAGGCGGCGGACAAGGTACAACTCCTCGTTGGTCATGCGCGCGGAGGCCAGGATGGCAATCTTCGGCGGGGCGGCGTTCTTCAGCGCGGTGGCGAGCGCGTCGAGGGCATCCTCGCGGGACGCCGCCTTGCCATGGAGGAGCGGCTGCGTGAGGCGGGCCGGATCGTGAAGGAAATGGAAATTCAACCGCCCGCGGTCACACATCCAGCATTCGTTGACGGCGCCGTTCTCGCGCGGTGTCTGGCGGTACACCACGCCTTCGCGGGAGCCAATGATCGTGTTGCAGCCGGTGCCGCAGGTGGCACAGATGCTCGGGGTCTCCTTGAGGAACCAGACGCGCATCTTGAAGCGGAAATCCTTGCTGGTCAGCGCGCCCACCGGGCAGATGTCCACGGTGTTCAAGGAATAATTGCTGTCGAGCCGCTTGCCGGGATGGATGGACAGCGTCGTGTGGCTGCCGCGCTGGGTGAAGCCAAGGCAGTCGTCCTTGGCCACGTCGCGCATGAACCGGATGCAACGCGAGCAAAGGATGCAGCGCTCATCGTCCAGGATGATATTCCTGCCAATGTCCACCCGCTTGGGTTTGGTGACCTTCTTCTCGACAAAGCGGCTCCCGCCGTTGCCGTATTCCACCGAGAACTCCTGCAGCTTGCACTCGCCCGCCTGGTCGCAGATCGGGCAGTCCAGCGGATGGTTGAGCAGGAGGAATTCCATGACCCCTTTGCGGCATTCCTCGACCAACGGCGATGTGGTCCGGATGCCCATGCCGTCGGAGACCTTCGTGGCGCAGCCGATCTGCGGGCGCGGCATCCACAGGATTTCCGGGCGCCCGTCCGCGCCCATCACCGGCTTGCGGTCCGGGCCCATCTTGGGCGTGCCGATCTCGATCAGGCACATCCGGCAGTTGCCGACGACTTCGAGCTTCGGATGGTAGCAATAGTGCGGGATGAACTTGCCGAAGCCGCGCGCGGCCTCAATCGCGTTCATGCCCTTGGGAACCTGGACCCACTGCCCGTCCAATTGGACGTTGACCAGTTCGGCGGCGGCGTTGGTGGAGGGCGCGATCATGACTTTCCCGTCAGGTGCTGGATGAAGTCCGGGAACGCCGGACAACGAAGCGAACGGCCGATGGGCCTTCCCGGCGCAAAAAAGCGGACCCG
Organism: uncultured Verrucomicrobiales bacterium; assembly: GCA_964435495.1. Lineage (GTDB taxonomy): Bacteria > Verrucomicrobiota > Verrucomicrobiia > JADLBR01 > JAIBCM01 > CAYSZK01. The sequence goes on along the minus strand of CAYSZK010000001.1, from coordinate 71,669 downwards.
CCCCCCGGCGTCAACCCGCCACACTTCCTCGGCGCCCGCCTTGAAATAAAGGCCGGCCTTCAGCGCAAATTCTCCGTCTGAATTCCCGGGGGAATCGATCTCCACGCATATCTCGGGAGCGGCGCGGAACGCGGGCAGGTCAATTTGCGGGCGGCAACGATCCTCCGAAATCCAGGCGGCATCGGTCACCCGGGTTCCCTGCCCGGTTTCCACGGCGCATTCCGTGAATACGACCCCGCCGGCAGCGTGCTCTTCCAGGAGCCTGGCGACCCGGTACTGCGCGAAGTAATGTTTGTTGGTCGCCGGGCTCATGAGTACCTGTCCCCATTCATTGGTTTCCACCTTGAACGGCGCATCGCGCAAGGCCGAATGTTCGCACACCTCGCTCCACGTCATGCCGCCTCCTGGACCTGCCGCGCGTGGGCGGCCTTTGCGTCGAATTCATCCCGGAACTTGGCCACAAAACTTTGCGTCGGCCACGCGCACGCCTCGCCAAAGGCGCAAATGGTGCGCCCCGCGATGTTGTCGGCCACCGACTTGAGCAACGCGGCGTCCTCCGGCCGCGCGCCACCCCGCAACATGCGCGCGGTGATTTTTTTCATCCACAACGACCCTTCGCGGCACGGAGTGCACTGGCCGCAGGATTCGTGGGCGTAAAACTCGTTGATGTTGGCGAGCGCGTCCACCATGTCCCGCGTGTGATCCATGACGATCACGCCTCCGGAACCCGCCATCGACCCCGCCGCGGCCAGGGAATCGAAATCCATCGGAATATCCTCCAGCCCTATCTCCCGCTCGGCCACCGCGCCGTCGGCGCCCCGCTCCTTGATCCGGTAGCGTTCGCCCGCCTTCAACACCTTCGCCGAGGAACCCCCGGGAATGACCGCCTTGAGCCGGTTGCCCTTCCGAATCCCGCCGCACACGTCATGGATCAACTGGCCCAGGGTGAGCGCCCCAACCTCGAACTCGTAATAGCCCGGCTTGTTCACGTCGCCGCTCACGCAGAACACGCGCGTGCCGGTGTTGTTCGGGCGCCCGAGCTTCGCGTACTCCGCGCCGCCCATCGCCACGATGTGCTTCACGTTGCACAGGGTCTCCACGTTGTTCACGATGGTCGGGCACATGTACAAGCCCAGCACCGCCGGGAAATAGGGCGGCTTGATCCGCGGATAGGGGCGCTTCCCTTCCAGCGACTCGATCAAACCCGTCTCCTCCCCGCAAATGTAGGCCCCCGCGCCCCGGTGCACATGGATGTCCAGCCCGAAACCCGTGCCCAGGACATTCTCCCCGAGAAACCCCTTCCCCTTCGCCTCGTGGATCGCGCGCTCCAGAATCCGCGCCCCCTCCGGAAACTCGCCGCGAATGTAAATATAGGCGAGCCGCGCCCCGACCGCGAGGCAGGAGATGATCATGCCCTCCAGAAGCTGGTGCGGGTCTTTGTGGATGATCTGGCGGTCCTTGAAGGTGCCCGGCTCCGACTCGTCGGCGTTGCAAATCAAATAGACCGGCTTGGTGTTGTTCGGCGGAATGAACGTCCACTTCAAGCCGCACGCAAAACCCGCGCCGCCGCGCCCGCGCAACCCGGAGGTCTTCACCTCGGCCACAATGTCCGCGGGCTTCATTCCGGCGGCCTTGCGCAGCGCCTCGTAGCCGCCCTGTTTCAGGTAACACCCGATGTCGGGCGTGTACCCCGGCACGTCAATGTTCCGGAAAATAATGCGCCGTTCGCCAATCGCCATCGCCGTTTCTCCGGACCCCCTCACGCGCACCGCGCCAGGATCGCCTCGGCCTCCGTGTCGCCCACCTTCTCGTGGAAATCTTCGTTCACCATGCAGACCGGCGGCGTCCCGCAACTCGCCAGGCACTCGACATACTCCAGCGTAAACCGCCCGTCCGGTGAATGCAGCGGACCGTCGTGCGGGTCCCCCTCCAATCCCAGCCGCTTCCGGAATGTCTCAAACAACTCGTGGCCGCCGCCCAGCGCGCAGGACAGCGTCCGGCAGACCTTGATGTGGAACCGGCCATACGCCCGCTGCCGGAACATCGGGTAAAAGGTCACCAACTCCAAAATGTGGACCGGCTGCAAGCCCAGTTTCCCCGCGATCCATTCAATGGCCGCGTCCGAGATGAACCCGAACTCCTCCTGCCACAGATGCAGCAGCGGCAGCGCGGCGCTCCGCCGCGAGGCCGGGTAGCGCCCGAGGACCTCGTCGGCCCGCGCCACAAAGGCGGGCGGCGGCGCGGCTTCGCTCACAGGGTCCCCTCCCGCCCAAAGAGCTTGCCGTTCACAAACACAAAAATCACCCGCTGCGCCCGGTTGCTGTACACCAGCGTCGTCCCGGTCACCCCGAGGAAGCTGCCCGTCTTCGTTTCCGTCGGCGCCCCCAGAATGGTCCGGACCTCTTGCTCGCTCATTCCGTCCTTCACCCGCGCCAGGTTCTCCGGCGTCAGCCTCGACACGCACGCCGCCAAGAGGATGGCCGCCATCGCGGTCCACGCCAGGTTTACTGTCCGGTTCTTTTTCATCGGTCACATTCTCCCATCACGAAGTCAAACGAGCCCAAAATCGCCACCACGTCCGCCATCATATGCCCCGGCAACAACGCGGGAAAGACGCTCAAATTCACAAACGACGGCGCCCGAATCTTGAGCCGGTGCGGGACGCCGCCGCCCCGCGAGTTGATGTAGAACCCGAGTTCCCCCTTTGGATTCTCCGCGCCGAAATAGATTTCCCCCTTCGGCGCGTCGATCCCCTCGGTCACCAGAATGAACTGGTGGATCAACTCCTCCATCTTCGTGAGCACCTTGTCCTTCGCCGGCAGCACGCCCTTCGGGTCGTTCACACAAATCGGCCCCGACGGCAGCTTGTCCACCGCCTGCCGCAGGATTTTCACGCTCTCCCGCATCTCCACCAGCCGGCACAGGTAGCGGTCGTAGCAATCCCCCGCCGTCCCCACCGGCACCTCGAAATCGTACTGGTCGTAGCCGAGATACGGATGCCGGCGCCGCAGGTCGTACGCAACCCCCGACGCCCGCAGGTTCGGCCCCGTCAACCCGTAGTCCACCGCCAACTCCTTCGCCAAAACACCCACGTCCCGCGTCCGGTCCACAAAAATCCGGTTCCGCGAAAGAAGGTTGTCGATGTCGTCCACCCGCGCGGGAAAATCGTCCAAAAACCGCCGCAGCGCCGGAAGGAATCCGTCCGGCAAATCACGGGTCATGCCCCCGATCCGCGTGTAACTCGTCGTGAACCGCGCGCCCGTCAGCATCTCGATCAGGTTGTAAAGTTTTTCGCGCTCGGTGAAGGTGTACAGGAACACGGTCATCGCGCCGCAATCCATCGCGAACGCCCCAAGACCCAGCAGATGCGACGAAATCCGCGCCATCTCGCAGGAGATCACGCGGATCGCCTGGCCCCGCGGCGGCAGCTCCCAGCCCATCAGCTTCTCCACCGCCAGCGCGTAGGCCACGTTGTTCGCCAGGGGCGCAAGGTAGTCCAGCCGGTCCGTGTACGGCACAAACTGGTTGTACTGCATGTTCTCCGCGATCTTTTCGTCGCCCCGGTGCAGGTAGCCGATGTCCGGGTCCGCCTTGGTGATCACTTCACCGTCCAGTTCCAGCACGATCCGCAACACGCCGTGCGTGCTCGGATGCGACGGCCCCATGTTCAATACCAGGCGCTCCCCCTCCGGCGCGCCCGCGTCCGCCGCGTGCCGCGCGTACCGGGCCAGAATGTCGGGCTGCTCAATCGTCGTCGCCATGGCCCTCCCAACGCGTCACGCCGGCTCCGGCGCCGCCGACCGCGGCTCCCGCCCGCCCGCCAATTCCGCCGCCGGCGCCACAAACGGACCCCCCGCCATCGGCGCCGGGTTGGTGAAATGCCCGTCCGGCGCAAGCGTCGGCAGGCCCTCCAGGGGAAACTCCTTGCGCAACGGAAAGTGCGGGTACCCCTCCCACATCAGAATCCGCCGGAGGTCCGGATGGCCGTCAAACCGGATGCCCATCATGTCAAAAATCTCGCGCTCGTGCCAGTTCGCGGTCTTGTACACCCCGGCGATGCTCGGCAGCGAGCACGCCTCCTCGGGCACCGCAGCCTTCACGCGCACATGCCGCCCGCTGTTGTGGGAATAGAACTCGTACACCACCTCGAACCGCGGCGAATCGCCGGCGTTGTCCACGCTGCTGATGTCCACCAGGTAGTCATACGAACACTCCCGCTTCAAAAACCGCGCCACGTCCCCGATCCGCCCCCGGTCCGCCACCGCAAAGGCCGTCTCCCCGCGGAATGCCGGCAACCGCGTGATCTGGCGCGGAAACTCGGCGTCGAGCCGGGCGGCAAGGTTGTCCGGGTTCATGGTGCGGGGCGCCTCGTCCTCACGCGGCCCGCTTCTGCGCCAGGAGCGATTTCTCCCGGTCAATCTTGGCCTGCAACCGGATCAACCCCTCCAGAAGCGCCTCCGGCCGCGGCGGGCACCCCGACACGTACACGTCCACCGGCAGCAGCCGGTCGATCCCCTGCAACACCGCGTAGCTCCGGTACATGCCGCCCGACGACGCGCACGCCCCCATCGCAATCACCCATTTGGGCTCGGGCATCTGGTCGTAAATCCGTTTCACCGCGAGCGCCATCTTGTACGTCACCGTGCCCGCCACGATCAAAAGGTCCGCCTGCCGCGGCGAAAACCGCATCACTTCCGCCCCAAACCGCGCAATGTCGAACCGCGACGACGCCGCCGCCATCAACTCAATCGCGCAACAGGCCAGCCCCATCGGCATCGGCCACAAAGAGTTCTTGCGAATCCAGTTGATCGACGCGTCAAGGGTCGTGAGAACCACGTTCCCCTCGACCTTCGAGTTGTAGCTGACCTCGCCTGCCTCCGGCATCCGCCAAAACTAGAAGCTGCCCCCGCGCGTGCAAGCGCATTTCTGGATTATTTCACCCGCCCCGCCGCCCCACCCGCTCCGGCGCCACCGCCCCCGTCAGGCCTTGCTCCCAATGGCCCCCGCCAATTCCGCCAGCCGCAGCCGGTCCAGCTTCTCCACAGGCAACGCCACCAGCAGGTCCACCCGCCGCGAAATCTGCTGCGCCACCAGTTTGAACTCCCGGAATTTCTCCTCGTCGGGCCCTTCGCACTTCGCCGGATCCCGCGAACGCCAATGCGCCGTGATCGGCTGCCCGGGAAACACCGGGCACGTCTCCCGCGCGTCGTCGCACACCGTAATCACAAAATCCATCCGCGTCTCCTTGAACTCGTCCCATGACTTGCACCGCGCGCCCGACGCGTCGATCTTGTACATCTCCCGCAGCACCCGCAGCGCAAACGGATTCACACGCCCCGCCGGGTTCGCACCCGCGCTGAACGCCTCAAAACGCGTCCGCGCCGCGCGCCGCAGCAGGAACTCCGCCATGATGCTCCGCGCGGAATTCCCCGTGCACAAAAACAGCACCTTCAATTTTTCCGTGTCGTCCGCCGGAGGCTTGTCCAGACCCATCACCACCTTCTAACAGGCCGTTTCGCCCTTGGCAACCACCTTTCACGGAGTCCCGCCGCACCCCACTCCCCGCCGCCTATCCCCGCCTCGCGCTGCTCCCGGTGCGCGGCGGGACGCCGCTTCCACCGTTGCCTCAACGCCAAGCCCGCGCCATGTTTCTCCGCATGCCCTCCCGCCACCCGCGCCTCCTCCAGATCAACGCCCGCACCCAGCTCGCCGCCTGGGCCTCCCACGCGCGCCACCGGGTCACGTTCGCCGACTGGCCCGACGCCGATCTCGATGAAATCGCCCAGCTCGGCTTCGACTGGATATGGCTCCTCGGCGTCTGGCAAACCGGGCCGCTCGCCCGCGCCGCCGCCCTCCGCGAAGCCCCCCTCCTCGCCCACCTCCGCGAAAAAGTCCCCGCCTTTACCGAACAGGACGTCTGCGCCTCGCCTTTCGCCGTCGCCGACTACGCGGTCCACGCCGATTTCGGAGGCGACGCGGCGCTCGCGACTCTTCGCGAACGCCTCCGCCGCCGGGGCATCGCCCTGATGCTCGATTTTGTCCCCAACCACACCGGACCCGAACATCGCTGGCTCAGGGAGCATCCCGAGTTCTTTGTCCAAGGCTCTCCCGAGGACCTCGCGCGCGCGCCGGAAAACTTCGCCAGGGCCAACACCGCCGCCGGCCCGCGCATTCTGGCCCACGGACGGGACCCGAACTTCCCCGGCTGGCGCGACACCTTCCAACTCAACTACGCCCACCCCGCCGCGCGCGCCGCGGTGGCCGCCGAACTTGCCCGCGTCGCCGAACGCTGCGACGGCGTCCGCTGCGACATGGCCATGCTCATTCTTCCCGAAGTGTTCGAACGCACCTGGGGCATGCGCCCGGAACCCTTCTGGCCCGCCGCCATCGACCGCATCCGCCAGGCGCGGCCCGGCTTCACCTTCATGGCCGAAGTCTATTGGGACCTCGAATGGGAACTCCAACAGCAGGGCTTCGACTTCACCTACGACAAAAGGCTCTACGACCGCCTCCTCCACGGGCCCGCTTCCGCCGTCCGCGCCCATCTTGCCGCCGGCATCGGTTTCCAGGCCCGGCTCGCGCGCTTCCTCGAAAACCATGACGAACCCCGCGCGGCCGCCGCCTTTTCTCCCGAGCATCACCGCGCTGCAGCGGCCGTGGCGTTCCTGACCCCCGGCCTCCGCTTTTTCCACGAGGGCCAACTCCAGGGCCGCCGGTTCCGCGCACCCATGCAACTCGCCCGCATCCCCCGCGAAAAACCCGATCACGCCATTCATCAATACTATGAAAAGTTGCTTAACTGGTTGCGGGATAGCGTATTCCACTCGGATGACTGGCGCTTGATCGAGCCCCGCCAGGTCTGGGGCGGGAATCCCACCCACGACCAGTTCGTTGCGTTCGCCTGGATGAAGGACCAACGCCCCGCCGCGCTCGTCGCCGCCAATCTTTCCAACGCCGGCGCCCAATGCCGGCTCCCCCTGCCCACCGGTCCCGAATTCCGCGCCTGGCGCCTCGAAGACCGCCTCGGCGGCCCTTCCTTTACCCGTAACGCCGCCGAAATGGCCGACCCCGGTCTCTTCGTCGATCTCCCCGCCTGGGGAGTTCATGCGTTCGAGATGCATCCCACGGGTGACTGACCCACGCCGCCCGCCCGCCCTCGCACACCGCCGCGCTCCCATGACACCCGCCGCGCCCCTGGTCCTGGCCTCCCGCTCCCCGCGGCGCGCCTCCCTGCTCCGCGAAGCCGGCATCGCCTTTGAAGTCGTGGTTCCGCCCGACCGCGAGGCCGCCCCAGGCGAAATCCTCCATCTGTCCCCCGCCGAAATCACGCTGCTCAACGCCTCGCGCAAGGCTTGTCCGCTCGCCCGCGCCATGCCGGGCCGCTTGATCCTTGGCGTGGACACCGAGGTGGCCATCGGCGCGGCCATCCTGGGAAAGCCCCGCGACCTGGGACACGCCCGGGCCATGCTAGCCAGCCTCGCCGGACGCGTTCACCATGTGCACTCCGGCGTCGTGCTCGCCCGCGCCTGTGGTCCCAGGCTGGAAATCCTCGCGCGCTTGGAAACCACGCGGGTGCGCTTCCGTCCGCTCACCGCCGAAGGCATCGACGCGTATCTTGCCCGTGTCCATGTGCTCGACAAGGCGGGCGCGTACGCGGCCCAGGAGGACGGCGGCCAGATCATCGAATCCGTCTCAGGCCTGATGTCAAACGTCATCGGCCTGCCGGTCGAACGGCTCCCGGGCCTGCTCGCCGCGTTTGCGCGCGGCGGATTGGCGGCGGGCGCCTCTTCTTTTTGAGTCTTGACACGATCCAGATCAGCGGGATCGCGCCGATTGTGGCGGTGGCGAGCGTGCCGAGGAATCCCGCCAGCAACCCAATGATGATCCAAAATAACAAGCCATCCATATTCTTCTGTCTCCTCTCCAGGTTTTACGGCGCCGCCGGCCACCTGGCCGCCGCGCGCCGCCTCGCAAACTGCCTCTCAACCCGCCTGCCGGAAGCCCATTTCGCGCCGTTCAATGGGGCGCGGGCAAGCGCCGCGGGAAATCTCTCACAGAGGGCACGGGGCGCACGGGGGGGACTTTTCGCCACGGCGGGCAACGCGGCGGGGCGCGCGCGGGCAAGCCTCGCCTGAACCTGCGGGTTCGGCTTTCTTGTTCAGATTCCTGGTGGCCCCGATGATCCGGGTGCCGATCCCGTTCCCGCAAAGCCGAGTGGCGGTTTTCCTGGTGTTACACCAGCACCTCGCCCGCCGCAACCCGCCGCAACACTCCGCCCGCGGTCCGCACAAGCAGGGAGCCGTCATCGTCCAGGCCCTCCACAAATCCCTCAACCTTCGGATCCCCGGTCACGCGCACGATCCGGCCCTGGGTGCCGCACCAGGCCATCCATTCCCGCCGGACTTCCTCGAACGGCTCGGCAAGACGCCGCGCCAACCCGGCCAGGATCGCCCCCGCCAGCCCGGCCCGGCGCACCAGCCGCCCTGTCTCGATCCGAACCGACGTCGCCCGCCCCGCCGCCTTCTCCCCGAAATCCCCCGGCTCGTGGTTGACATTCAAGCCAATCCCCACCACCGCAAACGGCACGCCCGACCGGTCCCGGCCCGTCTCAATCAGTATCCCCGCCAACTTCCGCCCGCCCACGAGCACGTCGTTGGGCCACTTCACCTCCGTGCCAAGCCCCGCCGCTTCCCGCACCGCCACCGCCACCGCCACCGTCGCCGCCGCCGACAAGCGCCCCGGCTGTGCCACATCCCCCGGCCGCGCCAGAACCGAAAACCACAGCCCCAGCCCGGCCCGCGATTCCCAGGCCCGTCCCCGCCGCCCGCGCCCGGCTGTTTGCGCCTCCGCAAACACCGCCAGCCCCGCCGCCCCGCCCGCCGCCGCCGCCCGCGCCGCCAAGTCGTTGGTCGATTCGGTGCTTCGGAATACCCGGACGCGGAATGACCCGCCGCCCGTCCCCGCCACCGCCTCAATCTCGTCGGGCACAAGAACGTCCGGGCGCGCCCCGAGACGCAGTCCCGCGACGGGATCGGCCTCCGGCCGGAAACCCAGGTGGGCAAGTTCCGCAATCGCCGCCCGCAATGCGTCCCCGGCCACGCCCGCGTTCGCAAGCCGGGGCACGGGACAATGCGCGGGCGCCACCGCCTCCAATTCCCGGAAGACCACCGCCAGCGGGCTCATCCCGCGGGCTCGAAGTCCAGCGCAAGGTCCGCCGCCGGCGCCGAATGGGTGAGCGCCCCCACCGAAATCCTGTCCACGCCCGTCTCCGCAATGGCGCGCACGGTCTCGAGGGTCACCCCGCCCGAAGCCTCGGTTTGCGCCCGGCCCGCCACCACTCCCACCGCCGCGCGGAGGGCCTCCGGACTCATGTTGTCCAGCAGGATCACGTCCACGCCAAGCCCCGCGAACCGCGCCGCCTGGTCCAGCGTGTCGGCTTCGAATCCGATCTCGATCCCGGGATGCTCGCGCCGGATCGCCGCGATGCGGTCCGCCAGCCACGCCGCGTCCGGCGGGTGCGCCGCCCAGTGATTGTCCTTCACCAAAATCGCGTCGTAGAGTCCCTGCCGGTGGTTGCACCCTCCCCCGTGCCGCACCGCCGCCTTCTCCAACGCCCGCCAGCCGGGCGTCGTCTTGCGCGTGTCCAGAATCCTGGCCTTGGTGCCCTTCACCGCCTCCACAAACCGCCGCGTCAACGTCGCCACCCCCGAGAGCCGCTGCAGGAAATTGAGCGCCGTCCGCTCCGCCGCCAGCATCGGCCTCAGCCGCCCCGCCACCCGCATGCAGGCGGTCCCGGCCTCCGCCCGCCCGCCGTCGCCAATCAACACCTCGACAACCGCGCCGGCGTCCAGCCTCCGAAACACCTCCACCGCCGCGTCCGTTCCGGAAACCGTCAGCGGCCGGCGCGCCATCACCGCCGCGCGCCCACGCAGTCCCTCCGGCACAAACCAGCGCGACGTCAGGTCCCCCGCCCCCACATCCTCGGCCAGGGCCATCTCCACGAGGGCGCGGATTGCGGCGGCCGGGTTCACAATACAACCCAGGTCAGTCCAGGAGGTCGCCAAACCGCTCTTTCGCGAACGCGGCGAGCTTTTCCTGAATCGCTTCTCCGGACGGGTTCGCGAGGAGTTCCTCCGCGAGCTTCCGCATCTCGCTGTGGGCGACGGAACGGACGACTTTCTTGATGCGCGGCACCAGCGCGGCGCCGGTCGAAAGCTCGTCCACACCCATCCCCAGAAGCAGCGGCACCAGGGTGATCTCGCCCGCCATCTCGCCGCAGACCGACACGGATATCCCCGCGGCGTGGCCCGCTTCAATCGTGCGCTGGATCAAGCGCAGGATTCCCGGATGGGTCGGCTGGTACAGGTGCGCAAGCAGCTCGTTGCCCCGGTCGATGGCGATGGAATATTGGATCAGGTCATTGGTCCCGATGCTGAAAAAGTCCGCCTCCTCCGCGAGAATCTCCGCGGTCATCGCCGCCGACGGCACCTCGATCATCACCCCGATCTCCAGCGCCTCGGGCACCCTGACCCCCTCGCCCAACAGCCGCGCCCGCTCCTCCTCCAGCAGCCGGTTCGCCAGGCGCACCTCATCAATCCCCGATACCATCGGATACATGATGCGCACGTTGCCCTCCACGCTCGCCCGCAGCATCGCCCGCAGCTGCACCCGGAACAGCGGCTTGTGCACCAGACAAAACCGGATCGCCCGCAGGCCCAGGAACGGGTTCGCCTCGCTCTCCTCCTGCATCCGGTCCAGAAATTTGTCCCCCCCAATGTCCAGCGTCCGCAGCACCACATGGTTTGGCGCCACCGCCCGCGCCGCCTTCACGTACGCCTGGTACTGTTCCTCCTCCTCGGGCGCATCCCGCCGCCCCGTGAACAGGAACTCGGACCGGAACAGGCCGATGCCTTCCGCCCCCGACTCCAGCACCCACGGCAGGTCCTCCAGCATCTCGATGTTCGCCGACAACACCACCCGCCGCCCGTCGGTCGTCACCGCCGGTGTCGCCCGCAACGCCTCCAGGCTTTCTTCCACCTGCTCGTGGCGCGTCTCGATCGCCCCAAACGACGCCACCGTCGCCGGCGACGGATGCAGGATCAGCAACCCGCCGTACCCATCCACGATAACTTGTGTGCCCTCCTCCAGATGGGACGGATCGGGATGGATGCCGACCACCGCCGGGATGTCCATGGACCGCGCCATGATCGCCGTGTGCGAGGTCTTCGACCCGGCGTAGGTCACGAAGCCCAGCACCAAGTCCCGCGGCAACCGCGCCGTGTCGCTCGGCGCAAGGTCGTGCGCGGCCACCACGCACGGCGCCGTGATGCCCGCAAACGGACGGTCCTCCGTTCCCATCAGATTGCGCAGCACCCGCCGCCCCACGTCCCGCACGTCCGCCGCGCGCTCGCGCAGATAGGAGTCGGGCACATTCTCCAGCGCGTCGGAATACCGGCGGATCACATGGGCGTAAACCGACTCGACGTTGTGGCGGCTCATTTCCAGTTGCTTGTGCACCGCCCCGAGCAGCGTCGCGTCCTCCAGCACCAGCAGGTGCGCCTCGAACACCCCCGCCTCCGCCCCGCCCAACCGCGCCGCCGTGTCCCGCTGGATTTCCAGCAGTTGCTCCCGCGTCAATTGGATCGCCTTCTCCAGGCGCCGCAGTTCGCCCGGCAAATCCCCCTCCCGAATCTCCCGCCGCGGTGCCACCGGCTCGTCCCGGCTGATTATGAAAAGCGGGCCGTGCGCGATCCCCGGCGACACGCCGATCCCCTGGATTCTGCTTTCTTCAGCGCCCCGGACGGCCATGGGTTGAGGCTCCTTTGACGGGACGCGGCCGCGCCTAGTCCTCGTCGAACTTCCGGTTGATCAGTTCCTCCAGTTGCCGCAGGGCCTCCTCGGCGGCGTCCCCCGTCGCGGTCACCCGGATTTTCGAGCCGCACCCGGCGGCCAGCATCATCAGGCCCATGATGCTCTTGCCGTTGACCTCCTCGCCGTCTTTCTCGACCCAAACCTCGCACGCAAACCGGTTGGCCATCTTCACAAACAGCGCCGCGGGCCGGGCGTGCATGCCCAGCTTGTTCGAGATCAGCATCTCCCGCGACGCCTTCTTATCCTTTTCCGCTGTCTTCACCATGCCTCACGATGCTTTCATTGCCGCCAACAACTTTGCGTTGAACTCCCGCGCCGAATGATGCCCCATCTGCTTGAGCTTGGCATCCAGCGCGGCCACTTCCACCAAACGCGCCACATCGCGCGCCGGCTTGATCGGCACTATGACATGCGGCACGCGAATGCCAAGTATTTCGTAATACAAATCGTCCAGCCCCGTCCGGTCGATATCCGTGGCCTCGTCCCACTCCACCAGGGTCACCACCAGGTCCAGTTTCTCCTCCAACCGGATGGAACCCACCCCAAACACCGTCCCCACGTTGATGATCCCCAACCCCCGGATTTCCATGTGATGCCGCACCAGGTCGTCGGACGTCCCCACCAAATCCCGCCCCTCAATCAACCGGAACTTGGTCACGTCGTCCGCCACCAGGCTGTATCCCCTCTCGATCAACCCCAGCACCGCTTCGCTCTTCCCGATCCCGCTTTTCCCGCGGATCAACACCCCGATCCCCTGGATGTCCACCATGCTCCCGTGCTCCGATACCGTCGGCGCAAAATCCATCTCCAGGCAGATCGTCACCGCGTTTACCAGCCGGTAGGTGATCATCGGCGACGCAAACACCGGTATGGTGTGCGCCTCCGCCTCCTGCATGAACATCCGCGGCGGCTGCAGGTTCCGCGCCACGATCACGCACGGAATCCGCTGGTTGAAAAATTGCTTGATCCGCAGCCGCTGCTCCTCCGCGGGAAGGCTCTTCAGGTACCCCGTCTCGTGCTTCCCGATCACCTGCACCCGCTTGTTCGCAAAATCCCGGTAATACCCCGCCAGCGCCAGCCCCGGACGGTTCACCGAACCCTCCCGGATCGGGCGCTTCAGCCCCGACGCCCCCGCGATGATCCGCAGATGCAGCGCCCCCGCGTGGATCGTGTAGAAATTCTCAACCGTGATCAGGGTCCGCGCGCGCTTCATGCCGTCACATCGAGAACCTCGGCCCCAGATACAAGTCCCGGCTCACCGGGTCGTTGATGAGAAAGTCGCTCGTCCCCTCCCGCTCCACCCGCCCTTCGCAGATCAGGTACGCCCGGTTGCACACCGACAACGTCTCCCGCACGTTGTGGTCGGTGATCAAGATCCCCAGCCCCCGCGCCTGCAGCGCGCGGATGATGTCCTGCACGTCGTTCACCGCCTTCGGGTCCACGCCGCTGAACGGCTCGTCCAAAAGCAGAAAACTCGGCTGCGTGATCAGCGCCCGCGCGATCTCCAGCCGCCGCCGTTCGCCCCCCGACAACGTGAACGCCCGCGCCTTGCGCAAATGGCTCAACCCCAGCTCCCCCAGCAGCGCGTCCACCCGCTCGTCCCGCTCCTCCCGGCCGCACGCGATCGTCTCCGCAATCGACATCATGTTGTCCTCCACCGTCAGTTTGCGGAACACCGACGGCTCTTGCGCCAGATACCCCATCCCCATCCGCGCCCGCCGGTGCATCGGCTCCCGCGATACCTCCCGCCCCTGGAAAAACACCTCCCCAGCCGTCGGCGGCACCAAACCCACAATCATGTAAAAGGTCGTCGTCTTCCCCGCGCCGTTGGGCCCCAGCAACCCCACGATTTCCCCGGCCTGCACCGACATGTTCACCCCCTTCACCACCATCCGCCCCCCGTAGGCCTTCTGTAAATCGCTCGTCTGCAACAAATCCATCCCGCCTCCTTCGCCCTCAGGGCGCTCCAACCCCCGGCCCGCCCGGCGCCGCCGGAACCTGTGGCGGCGACGGCGCCTGCGGCTTTGGCGTAAACGTCCCCAGCGCCCCGGGATTCTGGATCAACAGGATCGTCCGCCCGTCCACCTGCACCCGGTTCTCGTTCCGGTAAAAGGTTATGCTCGCCCCCGTCAGCGTGTTCGCCCCCTGTTGCACCTTCGGGCTTCCGTTCAACACGATCTTTTCCTCCCGGATCACGTAAATCGCCTCGTCCGCCGACGCGGACTTGTCCTGCTGCGTGATCACCACGCGCCCTTTCGCGTGGATCGAGTCCACCCCGTTCTGCCCGTTGTTGAAGGACACGGTCATCTCATCCGACCGCATCTGGAACGCCGCGTCCCGCACGGTCACGTTCCCCCGGAATACCGCCGTCCGATTGAGAAGGTCCGCGTCCAACCGGTCCGCCGTCACTATCGTCGCCGAATTGGTCCCCGCCACCGGCGCGGCCACCGCCCCCGTCCCGACCGCCGCGGGCGCCGCCGGCTCGGGCACCGGACTGAATTGCGCCCGCGCCGCCACCCCGGCCAGCGCCGCCAGCGCCCCGGCCAGCCCCGCGGCCGCCACGGCCCGCCTGTTTCCATGCCACGCCTTCATTTATCCCTCTTCACCAAGCCCTTTTCAATGTCGTGAATCACCATCACGACGTTGGATTGGATGCTGCCCCGCTGGTGCGGCACACTCCAGAAAAACCCGCGCCCCGAAATCGACACACCCTGCCGCTCCACCTTCACAAACTCGTGCGTTGTCACCGTCTGGGTCCGCTGGTCAAACAAACACTCCGGCACCTCAATGCCCACCAGCACCCGCCCGTTCGTCATCTGCTGGTACCGGATTCCCTGCACCTTCAAAGTGTGATCGTCCACCATCACCGCCGTAATCCCCGTCAGCCTCCCGCGCAACGCCCCGGTCGCGTCGAAATCCGGCACGCTAAACCCCTTCACCGCCGCCCCGGGCCGCGCTAGCTCCTCAAGCCGGTCCTTTTCCGGGGCCGCCTCCTCGTCGGCGGACGGATCCTGCGCCAGGGCGAACCCCGCCGCCAGCGCCGCCAGAACCCAGGCAAGTGCCAATGTCTTCAAGCCCCCAGACTAGACAGGCTTTTGCCGGAGGGCAATGGGATTGCGGCGGACGCCCAACGCTGCCATTTTCCCCATTCTGAACTCCGCGCCCTTCAGCCTTGACCTGCCCCTCGACGCCATCCCCCCCGTCGGCCCCGTCCGCGCCGCGCTCTTCGCCCGCCTCGACATCCTCACCGCCGGCGACCTGCTCTTCACCAAACCCCGCCGCTACGAGGACCGCCGCCTCCGCCCCCCGGACCACTGGGAGGAAGGCGCATGGACCGCCCTCCGCTTCCGCCCCGCCGGCCCCGCCGCCCTCCGGCGCCTCCGCTTCGGACGCGCCGTCGTCGAGCTCCGCGGCGCCTGTGAAGCCGACCCCTCCCAGGCGGTCATCCTCCGCTGGTTCAACGTCCCCTACCTCGCCAAAACCTTCACCCCGCAACCCCCCACGCTCTGCGTCTTCGGCAAACTCAAACGCCAGGGCCGCCGCTGGATGCTCGATATGCCCGAATGGGAGATCGTTCCCGAAGACGAAGACCGCCAAATCCACACCGACCGCATCGTCCCCATCTACTCCACCACCGAAGGCCTCGGCCAGCGCCTCTACCGTGCCGTCATCTTTCGCACGCTCCGCTCCATCCCCCGCGACTCCGCCCCTTGGCGCCTCCCCGCCGCGCCCCCCATCGAATGGCGCGATGCCGTCGATGCCCTCCATTTCCCCTCGTCCCGCAGCGCCGCCGAAATCGCCCGCCGCCGCCTTGCCTTCGACGAGTTCCTCGTCTGGCAAACAGCAGTGGCCCAGCGCCGCGCCCGCGCCCGCCAATCCCCCGCCCTTCCCATCAAAACCCCGGGCCGCCTCGCCGCCGCCGCCCTCGAAGCCTCCGGGCTCACTCCAACCCAGGCCCAGGCCCGCGCCCTGCGCGAAATCCTCGCCGACATGCGCGCCCCCGCGCCCATGAACCGCCTCCTCCAGGGCGACGTCGGCTCCGGCAAAACGCTCGTCGCCGCCCTCGCCATGCTCCACGCCGCCGAAGCCGGCGCCACCGCCGTCCTCATGGCCCCCACCGAAATCCTCGCCCGCCAGCACCACGCCACCCTCAAACGCCTCGTCCAGGGCCTCGGCCTCGAAGTCGGCCTCTTCACCGGCTCCGAGAAATCGCGCCCCGACATTTTTTTCCAACCCCGCCTGTGGACGGGCACCCATGCGCTCTTCCAGGACAACGCGCCCCTCGAAAACCTCGCCCTCGCCGTCATCGACGAACAACACAAGTTCGGCGTCGAACAACGCGCCCGCCTCCGCGCCAAAGGCCGCGCCCCCCATACCCTTGTCATGACCGCCACACCCATCCCCCGCACGCTGGCCTTGACGGTCTATGGCGGCCTCGATGTCTCCGTCATCGACGAACTCCCCCGCGGACGCGGCCCGCTCCTCACCGCCGTCCGCTCCCCCGCCGCCCTCGAAAAAATTTGGGACTTCGTCAAGGCCGAGTGCGCCGCCGGACGCCAGGCCTACGTCGTCTATCCCCACATCGAATCCGCCGCCGCCGAAATCAAAACCGTCCGCCAGGAAGCCGCACGCCTCCGCCAACGCCTCGCCCCCCACACTGTCGCCGAGCTCCACGGACGCCTTGACCCCGAAGCCCGCGACGCCGTCATGCGCGCCTTCCGCGACGGCCGTGCCGCCGTTCTCGTCGCCACCACCGTCATCGAGGTCGGCGTCGATGTCCCCAACGCCTCCGTCATCGTCATCGAAAACGCCGAACGCTTCGGCCTCGCCCAGCTCCACCAGCTCCGCGGGCGCGTCGGCCGCGGCGCCCACAAGTCCTGGTGCGTCCTCGTCACCGCCGACGAGGAGTCCCCCGCCTGGCGAAGGCTCAAGGTCCTCGAACAAACCCGCGACGGCTTCCGCATCGCCGAGGCCGACCTCCAGCTCCGCGGCACCGGCGATCTCATGGGCAAATTGCAAAGCGGCGCCGCACCCTTCCGCCTCGGCAACCTTCACACAGACCTCCCCATCATCCGCGCGGCCCAACTCGCCGCCCGCGAACTCGTGAACCTCGATCCCGCCCTCACAACCCCCGCCAACCTCCCCCTCCGCGCCCGCGTCCACGCCCTCCAACACGGCAACGAAGAAAAATGGATCGACGCCGCGTGAGGGCGGGCCTCTCCCAGGCGGGCGCCGGGATTCATGCGGCGGCGGCCATGGCCCCCGTCCCACACTTCCTATTCCCTCTTCCCTGGTTCGCCAATGCCGCTCCTCAAACCGTCCCTTGATCCACTCCCCGCACGGACCGAACGGCCGCATGCCGCCAACGGCGATCCGCCTGAGCCAGCCGAACGCCTTGGCGCCCCCCCAATCGCCAAGATTAGCAGCGATGCGCCACATTTAAGCAAAACCTCAAATACGTGTATATTGTATTTTTTATAGACAGGTCGCCTCCCGCTTGGTACCGTCCTTCCCATGGGGTCGCGAAGAAGTTCAATCAGGGCCGGCGCTTGGCGCACACTGCAAAGGGTTCCGCCCCCGGTCGCGGCGGCCGCCGCCGTGGCCCTTGCCGCCGCGGCAGCCGTTCTCTGGCCGCTTGCGCGCCGCCACCAGACATCCAGCGCGCACACAGAACCGCCTATTGCAATTCAGGATGTCACCCCCGCGCGCGCCGCCGAGTTCATTCGCACCAATCTTTCCACCCACGCTTCCTACAGGGACTCGGTTCGGAGTTTTGGTCCGACGCCCCCACCCCAGCCGCTCAAAGAGGCCGCTGAACTTTTTTCAAGGGGCGACACCGCGGGGGCCGAGGCCCGCGTGAACTTCGTTCTCGCCCGCGATCCGCGCTCCGCGCCCGCGCTTTGCCTCCGGGCCGCCATTCATCTGCGGGCGGCCCGGATCGGCGCCGTCTTGGCGGACCTTGACAAGGGGATCGAATCCGAGCCCAGCGACCCCGCGTGCCTTTTTCTCCGCGCCAAGGTTTTCATGAGCCAGCGCCGGTTCGAAGACGCCCGCCGCGATCTCGACCGCGCCATCGATTCGGCCCCGGACGCCATGCCCGCCCGAAAGATGCGCGCCCAGATCCACGGCTTCCTCAAAGACTGGAAGGGCGCCGTGGCGGATTATGACTTCATCATCCTGAACGATCCCAAGGACGCCGGCGCGCTCGCCTCCCGCGGCGTTGTGCGCACGCAGATGGGTGAGATCATCGAAGCCGATCTGCGCCGCGCGGGAATCCTCCGGCCCGGCGACTCCGCCATCGCGTACAATCACGCGGTCGTGCTCAACACCCTTGCCCGCCACGACGATGCCCTCGCCGTCCTCGCGCCGCTTCTCCGGCTCAAAGCCGTTCCCGCCGACGTTTGGACGCTCCAAGGCATCCTCCTTGCGGCCACAGGCGACCTCCCCAAGGCCACCGAGGCCCTCGAACACGCCCTTGCCGCGGACCCCGACCACGCCCGAGCCTTGCGCGAGCGCGCCCGCGTCTGGACCCTTCGCGGCGATACCGCGAAATCCGCCGCCGACACCGCCGCCACCGGACAGGTCGGAAGCCAATAGACACACGCCCCATTCCTGACGATCGCCCATGCGCGCGGTGCGCCCGTTTTGCGCCGCTCTGCCTCGGACCGCCAGGATTGGGGAGGCGCACGCGGCTGCCGCCGATTTCGCCATCCGCGAATCTGTCAATTTCGTTTGACCACCCGCCCCCGGAAGGCATCTTTCCGGCCAAATGAAGCCTCGGGAGTGGAATCCTTCACGCAGTGCGGCCCTTGCCGCCATCACCTTCGCAGCCGGAGCCCTCGGCGCCGTCCCCGTGCCGCGCGCGAACGCCGTGGACGCCCCCGCCGCCACGCCGCCGGCCAACGAGATCATCGAGCGCTGGATCGCCACAAAGAAGAGCGATTCGGAAATGGCCTTCATCAAAATGACCACCAGCGTGCCCGGCGCCCCCGAAAAGGAACATCGATTCCTCGTCGTCTATCGCACCAATCCCAGCGGCGGCCAATCCTACTTCCTGCGCATGGTTCGCCCCAAGGACGTCGAAGGCGTCACCGTCCTCGCCGTCAACGACCCGGTGGCCGGCCTCAAACAGTTTTTCTTCCTCCCCGCCGTCGGGAAATCCAAGGATCTCGCCGGGGGCGCCCGCTCCTCCGCCTTCCTCGGCTCCGATTTCACCTACGAAGACCTCCTGGAGGAGATGCCTTCCGCCCACACCTACGAACGCCTCGAAGACGCCGTGGTGGACAACCGCAAATGTTACGTCGTCCGCGCCATTGAGTCCCGCGCCTCCAAATCCAGCGCCTACGCCCATCGCGACCTGTTCCTTGACCAGGAGACGTTCGACCTGCTCAAGGCCGAGTTCTACGGCCCCAACGGCGGGAAAATCAAGGCCCTCGAAGCCTCCGGCTACCGCTCCCCCGACGTCAAGGGCAAGACCACCCGCCCCAAATCCGCCATCATGAAGGATTTCGCCCGCGGCAGTTTCACCGAGTTTCTTGTCGTCGAAGGGCGCCTCAATGAAAAATTTGAAGACCATCTCTTCTCCACGGATTTCCAGGAAAAATGGAAGCCGGAGGATGTCGAGGAGTTCATCTTTCAGTTTGGCATGACCGTCACGCTCGAATGAGGTTCGGCGGCTAAGGAGCGCGGCCCGGTTGTGTGGCGGATTCCCCTTTTCGCGTTTGACCAGGCCCGCTGGATCGCCCTGGCCGTAATCCTCGCCACGGTCCTCGCCCTTCCCGTCGCCCGCCAGGTCCGCGTCGAAGTCTCCGGCGATGCGCTCATCCCCGCCGCCAGCCGCGAACGCGACGAATGGAACACGCTGCGCAGCCACTTCGGCGGCGGCGAACCCTCCGCCGTCTATGCGGAAGATGCCGCTCTCTTCTCCCCCGCACGCCTCGCGCGCCTGCGCGCCCTTCACGACCGCCTCGCCGCCCTTCCCGTCTTCTCCCGCGTCGAAAGCCTCTTCAACCTCTCCGATATCCGCAACGAAAACGGCATCCTGGAAACCGGCCCCGCCATCGCCTCCCCACCCGCCACCCCCGAAGCCGCCGCCGCCCTCCGCGCCCGCGTCATCGCCAACCCGCTCCTCACCGGCCAGGTGGTCTCCCAGGACGGCGAAGCCACGCTCTTCCTCCTTCACCTCCCCGACGGCCCGGATGCGCCTCCCGCCGAACGGGTCACGGCCGCGGTCGAGCATGTCCTTGCGGAGTTCACCGGCGATTTCGCCGCGCTTTTCTACGCGGGCGCGCCGGCGTCCGAGACTTGGCTGCGCCGCCAGTTGGTCCGCGACCAGGCCGTGCTGCTCCCCCTGTCTCTCGGTGTCCTTTTCGCCCTCCTGATCTTTACTCTGCGCAGCCTGCCCGCCGCGGTTTTCCCGATCCTCAACGCCGCCATCGCCGTCCTCTGGACCGGCGCAGCCATGGCGGCCATCGGCCTGCCTGTCAACCCCCTCAACTACATCCTGCCCGCCCTCGTCCTCGTCATCGGCGCCACCAGCGACATCCACATCATCCACGAGTTCCGGGAACACCTCCAAACGGGCGCGTCCCCGCGCCAGGCCGTCGAACACGCCGCCCGCCGCATCAGCCTCGCCCTCGCCCTCACCTCCGGCACCACCATCCTCGGGTTCGCCTCCACCGCCACCAGCAATGTCCCCATCCTCCGCGAGTTTGGCATCGCCGCCGCGCTCGCCATGACCGCCCGGTTCCTGGTCTCCATCCTCTTCCTCCCCGCCTGCTTCCGCTTCGCCGCCCCGCTCCTCCACGGCAACCGCGCCCCCTCCCGCCGCACCTGGCCCGACCGGATCGTCGCCTGGCTGGACCGGCTCCTGTTCCGCCACACTCGCGCCGTCCTCGCCGGGCTCGCCCTCCTCGCCGCCGCATCCATTTTCCTCGCCGTCCGCATCGAGGTCAGCAACAACTTCCGCGCCTTCTTCCGCACGGACTCCCCCGTCATCCTCAACAACAACCGCCTCACCGCCCGCCTCCCAGGCCTCCAAGTCCTCAACCTCACCCTCCACGCCGCCCCAGGCGCCTTCGCCGATCCCCAAGCCCTCCGCCAGGTGGCCGCCATCGCCGATTTCCTCCGCAAACAGGAAGGCGTGGACAGCGTCATGTCCGCCGCCGGGCTCCTCGCCCGCATCAACGGCCAGATCCACGACGGCGATCCCGTCCACCAGACCGTCCCCGCCACCGCCGCCGCCGTCCGCCAGCTTCTCCTCTTCGCCCACCCCGCCGAATACAAGAGCCTGCTCACCCCGGACCTCGCCCGCGCCAATCTCGTGATCCGTTGCCACCTCGACCAAAGCCGCGAAATCAGCGCCCTCGCCGCCCGCATCCGCGCCGCCCTCGACGCCCAACTATTCGGCCCGGTAGTGTACAGCCTTGGCGGGCGCGCCCTCCTGTTCGCCGGCGGCGCCGACTCGATCACCTGGGCGCAGACCCTTTCCCTCGGCGGCATGATGCTCTCGCTTTTTCTCATCGTCGGGGTCCTTTTCCTTTCCTGGCGTTGCGGAGCGCTCACGGTCGTCGCAAACATGCTCCCCGTCCTCGCCATCTTCGGCGCCATGGGCGCCGCCGGCATCACCCTCAACGTCGGCACCTGCATGGTCGCCGCCATCACGCTGGGCATCGCCGTGGACGACACGATGCACCTGCTCGTCCATTTCAACCGCGAGGCCCGCCGCCTCAAGGACGAACGCGCCGGGATGCGCACCGCCATCCGCGACGAGCTGGTCCCCATCACCGCCACATCCCTCGCCCTCGGCGCCGGTTTCGCCGTCCTCGGCCTCTCCAGTTTCCAGCCCGTCCGCGAATTCGGCCTCCTCAGCGCCGGCGTCATGCTCGTCGCGCTCGCCACCGAAATGCTTGTCACCCCCCTCTTCTTCGGCCACACCCGCGTCGTCACGCTCTGGGACATCGTCGGCCTCCACCTCCGCACCGCCCTGCTCGCCAAATCCCCGTTCTTCGAGGGGCTGACCCCATGGCAGGCACGCAAAATCATCCTCGCCTCCGACATCGAAGAGCATCCCCCGGGCTCCCTCGTCGTCCCCCCCGGGTAACCCGGCGCGCGCATGTACGTCGTCCTTTCCGGCGGCCTCGAAGTCGCCGTCGGCGCCGGCGATGCGCGCAAGACCGTCGCCACCCTGGGCTTGGGCGACATCTTCGGCGAAATGGCGTTCGTCTCCCAACGCCCCCGCACCGCCGACGTCGTCGCGCGCACCCAGGCCCGCCTCCTCAGCCTCGACTACGATTCCCTCCTTTCCCTCCGCCGCTTCTCCCCCTACCTTGTCTCCCAGGTCCTGCTCAATATCTCCCGCATCATCTCCGCGCGCCTCGCTTCCACCCTCGAGTCCGTCGCCCCAAAACCCGCCTGATCCCGGCGCCCATGCGAGTTTCTTGAAAGGCTCGATTTTTCCGCGCCTTCATGCAAGCTGGGGGCGTGCAGGCCGAAACGCAACGCGCGCGCGAACCCGAACGCACCATCCAATTCTCCGTCTTCCTCGAAAACAAGGTCGGACGCCTCCTTGACCTCACCCGCATGCTGGAAACCGCCGGCATCCAGATCGTCGCCGTCTCCGTCCTCGACACTTCCGATTGCGGCATCGAACGCATCCTCGTCAGCGACCCGGACCGCACCCGCCACATCCTCCACGAACACGCCCATGCCTTCACCGAAACCCACGTCCTCGTCGCCGAAATGGCCGAGGCCGCCGAACTCCGCGGCCTCCTCGCCGCCCTCTTCCAGGGCGAGTGCAACATCCTTTTCATGTACCCGCTCCTCACCCGCCCGCGCGGACGCCCCTGCCTCGTCCTTCATGTCGAAGACCGCGACTGCGCGCGCACCGTCCTCCGCGCCGCGGGTTATGAAATCCTCACCCAACACGACATCTCGCGCTGACCCCCGCGCGGCGCCCCGGCATCATGACCTACGAATCCTTCCATTGGCGATTCAACGCGCCCCTGCTGCTCCTCCTCGCCGGCGCCGCCTCCTTCACCTGGACCTGGACCGACACCGCCGTCACCGCCGGCGTCGTTCTCCTCGCCGTCGCCTTCACCACCCCTTGGGATAACTGGGCCGTTGCCCGCGGCATCTGGGATTTCCCCGACAACCGCATCCGCTTCCGCATCGGCAAATGCCCCGTGGAAGAATACGCCTTTTTCGTCATCCAGACCGTCCAGGCCTGCCTCCTCATGCACGTCACCATTTGGAAGCTCCACGGCCATCCCATCCCCATGAAACTTCCGCCCGACTGGACTGCCGCCGCCTGGACCCTCGCCGCTTCAATCCCCGCAGGGTGGGTTATCCTCCGCCTGCCCCTTCCGCCGCGCCTGGCCTACCTTCGCCATCTTCTGGTCTGGATGCTCCCCGTCATCGCGCTCCAGTGGTGCGCCGGTGGCGTCTGGATCGGCATGCCCGTCCCTGTCCTTGCCGTTACCTTCGGTCTGGGTTTCATCCTCTGCGCCTTCGACACCGCCGCCATCGCCGCGGGCGTCTGGTTCTTCGACGATTCCCAAACTCTCGGCATCCGTCTCTTCGGCATTCTCCCCCTGGAAGAAGCCCTGTTCTTCCACCTGACCACCCTCCTCGCCGCCCAAAGCTATCTCCTGCTTCTGCCTTGAAGCGTCCCTTTGGGAAAGGAGACCTGCCCCCCGGATTGAGCCGCTGGATTGGCAAAAACGCTCCGCGCTCGCGCGAGGCCCTTGATTGATGCTCCCCGGCCCCTTCATGCTGCGCGGCGGGCCGCTAATCAGCGGCGCGGTTTGCCGCGTACGCGGGATTTGCCGGTTCGTCGGTTGTCCGTAATCGGATCGATCGTATCCAGGAACGGAAACCGATTGAAATCTGAATCCCGTGTGTAAATCGTCCGGATGCCGTTTTCTCTCATCAGGATTGCGGTATGCGCGTCAAACACCAGATTGCCTGAAATGCCGGGCACTTCGGAAAACACTTCCGCGGCGACATGCCGGTGCCGGTCCGTCTCGGCGAGCACGCCAAGACGCGGGGAGGCAAACAGGGCGTTTAAAAACATCCATGCCTCCTCCGGCGTAAAAGGGCGGGTAAGAACACGGGGATGGGTAACCACCCGGAGGAATTCATAGACAATGCCCCATGTCACATACCATGGCGTCGGCTGCGTCCTCCACGATTCCAACAATCCCCGGCATCGCTTGTGATCGGGCGAGTCCTTGTCAGACCCGTAGATCAGGATGTTGGTGTCCACAACGAACACGGCTACCGCTCCATTACATTGTATAGCGCGTCGCGGTTGGCCACATCGACGCGCAGCCCGCCGCCGCGGAACTCCGGCAGGGGCGGCAGCACCGTGCCGTGCTGTTGCGGTTCCACAACGATCCGCAGCGCGGCCTCGACCAGTTCGGACATGGTCTGCCGGCGCCGCGCGGCCTCACGCTTGACTTCCCGCATCGTCGCGCCGCTAATGTTGAGTGTCGTTTTCACCTTCATATGGAAATCCATACCGGCTTTACGGCTTTCCGTCAATCCGTTCCCCCCCGCAGTCGGACCGCCCGGATCATGTCGATTGGGGGATTGGCCCTCGTCACTGCTGCCCCCCGGGTTGAGCCGCTGGATTGGCAAGAAGCGCTCCGCGCTCGCGCAAGGCCCTTGATTTGTGCGCCCTGACCCCTTTTCGCCTTTTCCCGAACCCTCTTCAGACCCCTTCTCACGCGCTGAACCCCGCGTGCGAGCGGTTCGCCATCGACAATCCCCCGCTCCATCCCCTACGCTCCCCTCTCCAAAGCCCCGGCCAAAATATCTCCCATGGCGGATCAAACTCCAACCCCCGCAACCGCGCCCACCCGCGTCGCCTTCCGCCACAGCCTGCGTGGGCGCCTCATGCTCTGGGTCATGCTCCCCGCCATGGCCGTCCTCACCGCCGTCCTGCTCTTCCTTTCCTCGCGCACCCAGAAAGCCATGCGCGCCCAGGCCGAGGACCTCCTCCGCGCCCGCGCCCGAACCATCGCCGTCCAAATCGATGAAAGCAACCAGCGGGCCGTCCAAACCGCCCGCATCATGGCCCTCGCTCAGGAGGAGGGCCTTTTCGGCAACCGCGGCGCCTCCCTCCGCTACGCCCGCCGGATTCTCGAAGAATCGCCCGAATTCACAGGCGCCTATTTCGGCTACGAACCCGGCGCCGACGGCCAGGACGCCGCCTACGCCGGCACGCCCGATGCCGCCGCCCTCGGCAACGCCTTTGGTCCCGAAGGCCGGTTCATCCCCTACTGGTTCCGCGACAACAAGGCGGCGGGCGCCATCTCGCTCACCCCCCTGATCGACATGGAAAAAAGCCTGTACTATCAGGGCTGCAAAGACCGCTTCCTGGCCGAGGGCAAACCCGTTCCCATGGTGACGGAGCCCTACGTGTACGAGGGCAAAATGATTGTCGAACAAACCTTTCCCATCGTCCGCGACGGGCGTTTCGCGGGCGTCGCCGGAGTGGACCGCGCCCTCGAAGACATCGCCGAATCCCTCCTGTCCATCCAGAAAGACACCGGCGTCGGCGTCATCCTCATCAGCAGCCGGGGACGGTTCATCGCCTCCACGCTTGCCGTGCATTACCGGACCAAGGAGATCAAGGACACCCCTTACAAGGAGATCGCCTCCGCCTTCCACGCCAACCGCCAGGAAGCGCGGTTTACCGCCGCCGTTGATCCCGTGGATGGACAACCCTGCTACTTCGCCTCCGCCCCCGTTCCCACGGGGGAATGGATGGTCCTCGTCAAGTTCCCGGAGGCCGCCGTCCTCGGCCCCATCAAGCGCCATGGCTTCCTGGCCTCGACCATCGCCTTTTCCGCCCTCGGCCTCGCGCTCGCGCTCGCATGGGCCTTCTCCTCCTCCGCCTCCCGCCGCATCGGCCTCGCCCTGCACGCCGCCGATCGCGTCGCCTCCGGCAATCTCGGCCAGGACCTCCCCGATCCCGGACGAATGAAAGACGAGATCGGCGCGATGTTCCGCAGCTTCAACCGCGTCGTCGATTCCTACCGCCACGTTGCCTCGGTCTGCGCCTCCATCGCCGGAGGCGATTTCAGCCGCCGCGTGCCCCGCCGCGGCAGCGAGGATTCCCTCTCCGACGCCATCAATCTCATGGCCGAACGCCGCCAGGCCGCCGAGGACGCCCTGGAAACCCAGGCCTGCCAAGCCCGCCAGCAGGCCGCCCTTGAATCCAGCCTCTCCGAGCTCAACTCCAGCCTCCGCGGCTGCCTGTCCACCGCCGATCTCGCCCAGCGCGCCCTCGGCGTCATGATCCGGTTCCTCGAAGCCCCGGCCGGCGCCATCTTCACCCTCGCCGATGACGGCAACCTCCACCGCCTCGCCGCCCACGCCTACCCGGACGCCGCGGCGGGCCATGCCTATCCCCCCGGAGTCGGCACCGTGGGCGAGGCCGCCCGCTCCCGCCAGCGCCTGGTCCATGGCCCCGACGCCTCCTCGTTGCGCGTCCATTTCGGGTTTGGCGAAGTCGCCCCCGCCGAGATCGTCGCCCAACCCCTCCTCGCCGATGACGATCTCGTCGGCGCCGCCGAATTCGCCCTCTTCAAGCCGCTCTCGGAAATCCAATCCAAATGGTTGGACAAGGCCGCCGAGGCCGTCGCCAACGCCCTCCGGTTCGCCGCCCGCAACGCCGAGCTGCGCGCCGCCGAGGAAAGCAACCGCCTGATCCTCCAGTCGGCGTCGGAGGGCATTTTCGGCGTTGATGTCAAAGGCTGCGTCACCTTCGTCAACCCGGCCGCCTGCAAAATGCTCGGCTTCGACACCGCCGATCTCATCGGCCAGCCGTCCCACGCCCTCATCCACCACCACCGGCCCGACGGCTCGGACTACCCGGTCGAGGAATGCCCGATGCACGCCGCCTACACCCGCGGCGAGGCCCGCGTTGTGGACGACGAATGCCTCTGGCGCAAGGACGGCTCGCCCCTTCCCGTCGAATACGGCGCCACACCGATCCGCAAGGACGGCGCCGTCGTGGGGGCGGTCGTCAGCTTCACCGACATCACCCTGCGCCGCCGGCAGGAGGAGGCCATGATCGAGGCCAAGGCCAGGGCCGAGGAAGCCACCCAGATGAAGTCCATGTTCCTCGCCAACATGAGCCACGAGATACGCACCCCGATGAACGCCATCATCGGCCTCGCCCACCTCGCCCTCAAAACCGCCCTCACACCCAAACAACGCGATTACCTCGCCAAAATCCACAACGCCGGCACCTCCCTGCTTTCCATCATCAACGACATCCTCGATTTCTCCAAGGTCGAGGCCGGCCGCCTCGAAATCGAATCCACTACCTTCCGCCTCGACGATGTCATCACCTCCACCGTCAACATCACCGGCGGCAAGGCCCACGACAAAGGCCTCGAATTCCTAGTCGATATCCCCGCCGATGTCCCCCAGGACCTGGTCGGCGATCCCCTGCGCCTCGGCCAAATCCTCACCAATCTCATCACCAATGCCGTCAAGTTCACCGAAACCGGCGAAGTCCGGGTCACCGCCCAAGTCGCCGAGCGCACCGGCGACAAGGCCAAACTCCAGTTCACCGTCCGCGACACGGGCATCGGCATGACCCCGGAACAAGCCGCCCGCCTGTTCCAGCCTTTCAGCCAGGCCGACATGTCCACCACCCGCAAGCACGGAGGCACCGGCCTCGGCCTCACCATCTGCCGCAGGCTCGTCGAACTCATGGGCGGCCAAATCTGGCTCGAAAGCCAGCCCGGCAAAGGCAGCCAGTTCCATTTCACCGTCTGGCTCGGCATCGGCGCCGGACGCTCCTCCCAGCGCCTCGTCCCCGATGGCCTCCGCGCCTTCCGCGCCCTCGTCGTCGATGACAACGCCGCCGCCAGGGAAATCCTCGCCGACGCCCTCGCCCCCATGGCCGCCGCCGTCGATGCCGTCGCCTCCGGCCTCGAAGCCATCGCCGCCGTCCGCCAGCACGCCGCCGCCAGCCCCTACGACATCGTCTTCATGGACTGGCGCATGCCCGGCATGGACGGCATCCAGGCCATCCGCCAAATCAAGAACGATCCCGCCATCCCCAACCCGCCCGCCTTCGTCATCGTCACCGCCTTCGGCCGGGAGGAAGTCCGCGAGGAGGCTGAGGCCGAGAGCGTGGACGGATTCCTCGTCAAGCCCGTCACCAAGTCCATGCTCGTCGATACGCTCGTCAACGTCTTCGCACCCGACTCCGGCGCCGCCGCGCAGGCCGCGCCCCGCGACGCCACCGCCCGGATCGATGGCGCCCGCGTCCTCCTCACCGAAGACAACGAAATCAACCAGCAGGTCGCCACGGAACTCCTCGAAAGCGCCGGCGCCACCGTCTCCCTCGCCCACAACGGGCGCGATGCCGTCGAAAAACTCGCCGCCGCGCCCGCGGCGTTCGATCTGGTTCTCATGGACCTGCAAATGCCCGAAATGGACGGATACCAGGCCACCATGCTCATCCGCTCCGATCCCCAGTTCGCGGCTCTGCCGATCCTCGCCATGACCGCCCACGCCACGCACGAGGAACGGCAACGCTGCATTGATGCCGGCATGAACGACCACATCGCCAAGCCGATCGACCCCGTCCAGATGTTCGCCACCATCACCAAGCATTTCCGCCCAACCCACACCGCCCCACTCCCCGCCCCTCCGGCCCCCCCGGCCTCCCCCGTTGAACCCGCGCCGCCCCCAGCCCTCCCCACCCTCGATACCGCCGACGGCCTCATGCGCGTCGCCGGCAACGCCAGGCTCTACGACAAGTTGCTCCGCCAGTTCGCGGAGAACAATGCCGGGACCGCCGCCCGCATCGGGACCAGCATCGCCTCCGGCGACCTCCCCGCCGCCGAGGCCGCCACGCACGCCCTCAAGGGAGTCGCCGGCAATCTCGGCGCAAAAGCCTTGCATGCCGCCGCCGCCCAACTCGAAGCCGCCCTCCGTTCCCGAGCCCCGGCCGCCGAAATCCAGAGCCTTCACGCCGCCACCGCCGCCGCGCTCGACGCCCTGCTCCCCGCAGTGCGCGCTTTCTTGCGTCTCCCCGAAGAACCGGCGCCCGCCGCGCCCGCCATGCCCGCGCCCGCCGAAACCGCCACCGTGGACCCCGCCCAGGCCCGCGCCGCGGCCATCGAGCTTCGCCGCCGCCTCGCCGATTTCGACGCGGCCTCGGTGGACTGGCTCGACGAATCGGAGGCGCTCCTGCGCGCCGCCATGCCCGCCCCGGCGTTCGATGCCGTTGCCGCCGCCGTGCGCGGTTACGACTTCCACGGCGCCCTGGGCCGGCTCGACGAGGCATGCCCCTCCGCCACGGACGGAATTTCATGAACAAAGAAGGACGCATCCTGCTGGTCGAGGACACCCCGGCCAACATCCAGGCGGTCACCGCCATTCTCAAGGAGCAAGGCTACCAGATCAGCGTGGCCACCAACGGCAGGATCGCCCTCGACGCCCTCGCCCGGCAGGTCCCCGACCTGATCCTTCTCGACGTGATGATGCCGGAAATGGACGGCTTCGAAACCTGCCGCCGCCTCAAGGAACATCCCGGCTGGCGGGACATCCCCGTCATCTTCCTCACCGCCAGGACCGAGACCGCCGACATCGTCAAAGGCTTCGAACTGGGCGCCGTGGATTACGTCGCCAAGCCGTTCAACGCCCACGAGCTGCTAGCCCGCGTCAACACCCATCTCGCCCTCGACCGCCTCAACCGGGAAAACACCCGCCTCCTCCTCAACGTCCTCCCCGCCCCCATCGCCGACCGCCTCAAGCGCGGCGGCGGAATCATCGCGGAACGTTTCGAAGACGCCTCCGTGCTGTTCGCCGACATCGTCAATTTCACGCCGCTCTCCGCGAAGCTCGACGCCATCAGCCTCGTCGAAATGCTCAACCGCGTGTTCTCCGCCTTCGACAACCTCGTCGAAAAACACGGCCTGGAGAAAATCAAGACGATCGGCGACGCCTACATGGTGGCCGGGGGCCTGCCCGATCCGCGTCCGGACAACCTTGCCGCCATGGCCCGGCTCGCCCTGGAGATGCGGGCCGCGGTCGCCGACAGCGGGCGCCAAGCGCTCCAGTTGCGCATCGGCCTTCACGCCGGCGCCGTCGTCGCCGGCGTCATCGGCAAGCGCAAATTCATCTACGACATCTGGGGTGACACCGTAAACACCGCCAGCCGCTTGGAATCCCACGGCGAACCCGGCAAAATCCATGTGAGCGCCGCCGTCAAGGAACGCTTGGGCGGCGCCTTCACGTTCGAGCCCCGGGGCGAAATCGAGATCAAGGGCAAAGGCCCCATGGCAACCTGGTTCCTAACGGGAACCGCGTGACGCAAACCGCCACCCGACTTCGGCGATTTTTCCATTGACGTCCACGGTTTCCCAGTCGCACCCTTCGCATGAATGAGACTGGGGTCTGGGGACTTTTTCCAGCGGGTGCTGGTCGCCGCCCGCGTTTCGTTCGCCGCATTTGCGGTTTGCGGCATATTCTGCCTCTTCTCCCACGGCGTCGAAACGGCATCCGCTGAGCCCATCGCTCTTGAAGCCGGACCCGCCAAGACTCAGACGCCGATCGTCCGCCAAGTGCTCTGGGTGGAGTGCTTCGGCAATGGCCTGTCCGTGATCCAAATATGGACGGGAAGCGGCTGGGCGCGCGTCATCTCCTCAATCCCTTTTGACGCCATCCGAAACCATCGTGACTGGGAAGACCCCAAGGCCGGTTATGGCGCGTGGTGTTTGCGGTTTTGCGGGGATTGGGAGAACTACCGGAAATGGGAGGCTTTGCCTTCCGAAATGGCGCTCAAGAACGAATTGGCCGCCGCTTCAGGCAAGGGGCAGGAGGCCTCCCAGTGGCGCGGGCCGCGGCCGGGTGAATTTCCCGTGCTTGCCAAACATGACAAGCCCCTCCGTCCGGAGGACGCGGCTTTCCTGGACTGGGTCCATGGCTACTTCGACGCCCATCGCGCGGAGCTTCTCGCCGATCCCCCGCCGCCGGAGGGCGGCATGATGGCGCTCATGGGCATGGAGGGAGCGCCCGAGTTTGACGAGGCGGCGTACAACGCGGGCGCCCCCAGCAGTGGAACAGCCGCAGTTACCTCAAGATCGTTGCCGACATCACCAATGACACGCGCTTCACCGCCAACAATATCTATGTGCTCGACCGCCCCATTTACGTGCGCGCCGGAGCGGTTCTTATTGTTGAACCCGGCACCATCGTCCGCGCCGAAGGCCCCACCACCACCGGCATTTCCGGGCAGTCGCCCTCCGACGCCGGAGCGCTAATCGTCTGCCGCGGCGCCAAGCTGGTGGCCAACGGCACCGCCCAATCCCCCATCATCTTTACCTCCATCGACGACCCGCTGCTTCCGTGCGGGGATAACACCATTCCGCCATGGGAAAACCCGCTTGCCGGAGCGGGCAGCCGGGATTTGACCGACCCCGCCAACCGCCGCCAATACCAGACCGCCGATCCCGGCCAGCCCAATGCTTTCGAGCACTCCGGCCTCTGGGGCGGAGTGGTTCTGCTGGGCGAGGCGCCCGTCGCCCAGGGCAACGCCACAGGGGCGCAATTCATCGATAACCCCGGCGCAATCGACACCGGAACCGGCTGCGACTATCTCCGCGGCTTGGAGGGCTCCGCAAAGGGCCTCTACGGGGGCACTGACGAAGGCAGCGATAGCGGGGTGATGCGGTTCGTGTCGATCCGCTACGCGGGTGCGCGCGCGTGGGGCGCGCACCGGCTGGCGGGATTGGCGCTGGCGGGAGTGGGCAGCAACACGGTGGTGGAACTGGTGGAGGTCTGGAACGCCGCGGGCAACGGCTTCGAGCTGCGCGGCGGCTCGGCGCGGCTGGCGCGGGCGGCGGCGTGGTTCGCCGGACAGGACGCCTTCGCTTGGGACGAAGGCTGGCATGGCTTGGGCCAGCAATGGTTCGCCATCCAGGACAATGCCAGCGACGGCACTGGCCGCGACCCGGTCGCCGAAGCCGGCGACGCCCTCCTCGACGGGCAGGGCCCCGAACCCGACGACATGAATCCCGCGGGTCCGTATTCGGTCCCGCTCATCTACAACGCCACGCTCATCGGGCGCGGCACGGACTCGGGCAACACGGCGCCGGGCAACGGCCTGCGCTTCCGCCACAACTCCGGCGGGCGGCTGCGCAACAGCATCGTCATGGACACCGCCGGTCCCGGCCTCTGGATCGGGACCAACGCGCTGCAGGAGGCGCGCCTGGCGGCCACGCGCAGTTCCGGGGGCGAATTCAACCTGGCCGCCGACAGCGCCGCCGCGCCGGGCCCCGATCTTTCCTTCCAGGGCGTCCACTGGTGGAGCATCGGCGCCACGGGCGCGTGCGACGCCGCCAGCGTCAACGGCGGCGCCAACGACGCGGTAGTGGCCCCGATCCTCGGCGCGGGCAGCAACGGCAACGTATTTGCGGAAAACCCCGGCCTGCGCCGCATCGCGCGGCTCAACGAACGCGCCCTGAATCCGCTCCTCGCCGCCGGCGCGGGCGCGCGCTCCATCGCGCTGGCCGCCCCGTGGAACGGCTGGTTCGCCCCCGCGGCCCACGCCGGCGCCTTCCGCGACGGCAATTGGCTCTCGCGCTGGTCCATGGCCGCGTGGTGCAACGTGCTCACCAACGCCGCGCCCGCCGCGCCGCCTGTTGTCCAGTTGGAGGGTGCGCCCCAGGGCATTGCCATCACCTTCGACGCCCAAGTTGGCGTGGATTACGTCGTCGAACACTCCACCGACGGCAAGACCTACCGGCCCATCGCAGCCGTCACCGGCGCCGGCGCCCCCGAGACGGTTGTCCAAACCAACGGCTTGGCCGCGGACTCCGCCAACCTTTACCGGGTGCTCGCGCAATGAAGCCGTTCTTGCGCCCGCTCCTGCCCGCCGCCGCGCTCGCCGCCGCCGTGGCGCACGCGCAGACCTGGACCAATTCGGTTATCACCCCCGTTCCCGCTTTGCAGGGCGAGTCGGGAACGTTCACCGTTTCTTCCAACGAGGCTGCGATCGCCGCCAGAAACACGGAACTGGGTCCCGGCGCCGACGCGATTCTCTTCCGCCACGCGCCCATGGGAACCACGGGCAGCATTTCGGCTTTGGTCCAGGTTTCCAACGCTTCGCCTGGCCGGCTGGCCAACGCCGGCCTCATGATCCGCGCCACGAACACGCCCGATGCCGCCTACGCTTCCCTTTTCCTGGTGTCCGCGGCGCTCCCCTCCCAAATCGCCGCGTGGTCCATGGCGTGGCGCACTGCCGATGGCGCGGATTGGCAATTGACCAACTGGACCCTGGCCAACCCGCCCCTTTGGCTGCGCCTGGACCGCGGCGGCAAGGCGGTGGCGGCTTTCACCTCCACCGACGGCACAAACTGGTCGCCGCGCGGCGTGATGAACGTGGCTCTGCCCGAAACGGCGCTTGCGGGGTTGTTTGGAGCTGGGGATGATCCCATTTCCGAACAGGCGGCATCCTTTTCCGCCGTGGCGGGCCATGGGCTCATTGACGGCAACATCCCGCCATCGGTGGCCTGGAACGCCCCGATGGATGGCGCGGTGGTCCTAAATTCCGCCAGCGTCTGGCTGCGCGCGTCCGCCGCCGACACGGATGGGACGGTTGCAAAGGTCGAGTTTTTTGCGGGGACCAACAAGCTGGGCGAGGACGGCCTCGCCCCGTACGCGGTGGAGTGGACCAATGCCGGCTTCGGCGCCCATGTCCTCACCGCCCGCGCCACCGACAACGGCGGCGCGACCACCAACACCACTCCGGTCTCCGTGACGATCGTGGGCGGCGATGCCGATGCCGACGGCATGGACGACGCATGGGAATACGAATGGCTTGGCGGCACGAACCAGCCGGCCGCCGGCGATTACGATGGCGACGGCGCCTCAAACCTGGCGGAGTTCCAAGCGGGCACGCTGCCGAACGACTTTTTCAATGGCCAGGCCCCGTTGCTGTCGCTGGCCAGCGGAGACCGCCAAACCACGAACACCGGCGCTTTCGCGGCCAATCCACTCGTGGTGCTGGTGCGCGACGCCGTGGGCAATGTTCTCACCAACGCGCCGGTTACGTTCTCGATCTCGCCCGTTGGCGGGTTGTTCGCCACGAACAAGGGCAGCGGCTCGCAACTGGCCTCCAGAACGGTCCGCACGGCCGCCAACGGCGAGGCTTCCGTGTTTCTCAAGATGTGCCCCACCGGGGCGCTGCAAACGATCTACGCCCAGGCCGTGGACCTGGCGATGAGCACCCAGGCGGTCGGACAGGCGGTGATTTTTGAGGCTTTCGCGCAGTCCAGCGGCAACAAACCCACGGTGACGGTGGCCGCCTCCGATCCATCGGCGTCGGAGCCTGGATTCAATTCCGGAGTGTTCACCTTTGCCCGCACCGGCAACACGTTCGGGCCGTTGGCGGTCAACTTTTCCATCGGCGGCTCCGCCAGCAACGGCGGCGACTATCGCGCGATCAGCTCGCCCGTGGTGATCCCGGCCGGAGCAAGTTTCACGAATCTTCAGGTCTCCGTACTCGATGACACCGTGGTTGAAACCAATGAAACCGTCGCCGTGGCGATCTCCACCAGTTCCGGCTACAACATCGGTTCTCCCGGCACGGCAACCAACACCATTTCCGACGACGACAAGACCGGAGCCGTCGGCATCGACGGCGGCGACGAGCATTCCATCGCGCTGATGTACGATGGAACGGTGTGGACCTGGGGTTCAGACTCCTCCGGCCAGATGGGGAACGGTTCGGACGCGGGCTCTACGAACCGTCCCGCGCAGGTTTCGGGGATTTCCCTGGTCCGGTCGGTGGCGGCGGGTTCCCTCCACTGCCTGGCGGTGCGCCACGACGGGCGGCTGCGGGCCTGGGGCGCCGGCGCTGAAGGCCGTTTGGGAAACGGGGACGACGAGGACAAGCAGAGCCCGGTCACCGTCAACATCATCCCAACGCCGCCGCGGTCTCGGCCGGGGAGGACCATTCCATGTGTGTCACAACCAACGGAAGGCTGTACACATGGGGCGGCAACGAACGGGGCCAGTTGGGGAAAGGGGACTCCGGAGCGTCCACATGGACAAATCAGCCGCGCTTAATCACATTCTCGGCGGTTGGAACGCTTCGCGTGGCCGCCGGACGCCGCAACAGCCATATCATCGCCGAAACCGTCACCACGCCCAACCCGCGCGCCACCGGCGACAACAGCATGCGCCAGGTCAAGAACGACACGACCGCCATATATGACGCCCTGACTTCATGGTCGGGGAGCGGCACAATGATCGAAATCGCCGCTGGTTACCAGTTTGCCGCGGCGCTGCGTTCGGATGGACGGGTGCTGACATGGGGCGAGAACAGCGACAGGCAGCTCGGCAGAATCACCAACGGATTTGATGGCAATCCCACAGTTGTCGCCGGCATCTCCAACGCTACCGCCATCGCCGCGGGCAATGATCACATGCTCGCCTTGAAAAGCGACGGCACGGTCTGGGCGTGGGGACGCCGGGAGTATGGGGCGGTGGGCGACGGCACGACTGGCGGCGATGTGGAAACACCGCGCCAGGCCGCCGCGCCGGGGCTCAGCAACGCCATCGCCATCGCCGCGGGCGCCCATCACAGCCTCGCCATCGACGGGGCGGGTTTTGTGTGGGCGTGGGGCTCCGGGGGAAGCGGACGCCTCGGCCTGGGCGACAGCGACAACCGTTTAACCCCAACGCGCATCACCGGGTTCAACGTCTTCAGTTATCCGCCCACGGTGGCCATCACCTCTCCTGCCGCCGGCGCCGCCGCCACCGATGCGACCGGAACGCTCTGGCTGGCCGCCACCGCTTCAGACCCCGACGGTTACGTCGCCAAGGTCGAGTTCTTTTCCGGCACGAATAAGATCGGCGAGGATATCTCGTCACCCTACACCCTTCAATGGACCAACGCGCCGCTCGGCGCGGCCATCCTGAAGGCCGTCGCCACCGACGACCGCGGTGTCTCCACCGTGTCCACGCCCGTCTCCGTCACTGTCTATTCAGGCGGCGATACCGATGGCGATGGCCTCTCCGACTTCGCCGAGCTTACACTCTCGCCCCCCAGCGATTTTCAGAATCCCGACACCAACGGAGACGGGCTCCTCGATGGCGCCGCGTGGGCCGCGGGCCTGCATCCCGCCAGCGGCGACCCGGACGGCGACGGCTTGAGCCTGAGCCAGGAGGCCGCCAAAGGAACAAGCCCATTCCGCACGGATTCAGACGGTGACGGCGTGAACGACGCGCTCGACGCATTCCCTCTCGACCCTGCCCGTTCTGCACCGCCCGGTTTCGTGCCCGGTGATGTGTCGGCCCCTGTGATCCAGCTTCAAACCCCCGCCAACGCGGAGTCCCTGCCATGATCCCGACTCCCTATTCTGTCGATTCGGCTTGTGACCGCATCCGGTCGTTCTCCATGGAAGTGTGCCATGCCGTCCGACGATCCGCCACAAACCGCCCGAACCATGCCAGCCACGCATCCCAGAACCGGGAATGCGTCCGACGCTGTCACAGACCGCATCTCCACTGGATGGCGTTCGTGCTCCTGGCCGCTTGCTCGAAGCCCGCCCCGCAGGCGCCAACCGCCAGGATCGAGCCGCCTCTCACCCTAGAACGCATCCGCGACCTCGAACGCCGCGACCCGCCTGAACGCCGCGGCCAGCGCGCCAGCCTCTATGGCGGCGTGGAAGGCGCAATCAGCCTGCTCGATTTGCGCCTCGACCGCGTGCCCACCGAACGCGAACTCCGAATGGCCGGACAATTGGGCAGCCCGTTGACGCCCACCGCGCCCGCCGAGCCGCTACGGCTGAAGGATGCCGGACAGCGCGCGCGGATGGAGCGGGTGAATCTTCACTTCGCCCGCGCGATGAATCTGTGGAATGCGCACCGGTATGCGGAGGCCGTTCCGGTCTTCCATGCGCACTTGCGCGAGTTCCCGGACAGTCCGTGGGCCGGTGAGGCGCGGCTGCACCTGGGTTGCGAGGCGCAATTCACGGGGCGCTGGGACGAAGCCGAGGGCCACTTCAACGCCATCCTTTCCGCCATTCCGGAGACGGCCCAGGACTCGGCTTTTGCCATGCGCCAGAAAGCCAGGCTCCGCCGCGCGGTCCTCCTGATGGAACGGGGCGAAATAGCCAATTCACGCGCCGCTTTTGCCGATATGCTGGCCGTGGAGACGGAGTGGGAACGCCGCACCTACGCCCAGAACTGGATTCGCCAGTTGAACCATTTCCAAGGCCACCTCGCCGAGCTGCGCGATTGCGGCGCCGAAGCCGTCGCCCGTGTGCTTGAATTGCGCGGGCGCATCCGCGAGGCGCGCGAGGTCCGCCGCCTCCCTGCCCCCGGCGACGAGGGTTTTACCATCGGCCAACTCCAGCGGTTTGCCGAAAGTCACGGCCTTGAGACCGCCGCCGTCCAGGCCGACGCCGGCGGCATCGCCAGTCTCCCCCGCCCTTTCATCGCCCACTACCGCGACCTCCACTTCGTCGTCGTCAGCGGTCTGGAAAAATCGGGCGCCGCCCCGGCTCTCCTCACGATCTACGACCCCCGCCTCAAGCAAACCGTCACCCTCACGCTCGAGCAGTTTGATTCCCAATGGAGCGGCTTGGCAGTGGTCTTCGATCCCGGCGCCGCGCGGGCGTTTCCCGCCGCGACACCTTCCGAAACCGAGGTCCTCGGCGGCTGCTGTGGCATTCCCCGCCCTGAGGACGATCTGGGCTCCGACAAACGCCGATGCCAGGGCGAACGTGACGAGTCTGGCGGCGGCGGGTTGCCCGCCGGTTCCGGCCTCCCCGTTTGGGACATCAATCCGGCGAATCTCAACCTTTGCGTGTTGGACACGCCTCTGTGGCACAACTCCGGGCTCGGCCCCGCGGTTTCCTTCGACCTCACCTACAACAGCCAGGACGCCCTCAACCAAGCCCGGCCCGTCGGCAACAAATGGACGCTGAACTACGCGTCCTACGCCCTGGTTGGGCCGGACGGCAAGGTCACCGTCATCATGCCCGACGGGCGCCGCGACGTTTACACCCCCGACGGCGTCGGCGGCTATCTCCCGCCCATCGAACACGGGGCGTGGACGCTGCGCAAGACCGCCGCCAGCGCCTATCAAGTCCAGACTCCCGAGGGCATGATCTACGCCTACGGCATCCCGGCGGCCATGGGCGGCGGCGGCGCCACGCCGCTGCTGCTGGAAATCCGCGACCCCCACACCAACACCGTGCGCGTCACCCACGACGCCGCGGGCCAGATTCTCAAAGTCACCGACGCCCTCAACCGCGATTTCACGGTGTCGTATAACGCCCAGGGAAAAATCCAGGCGATTGCCGATCCCTTTGGACGCCAGGCCACGTTCCTTTACAGCGCCTCCGGCAACCTCACCAACCAAACCGACATGGGCGGCGTCGCCTACTCCTATGGCTACACCACCAATAACGGGAATCTTTTCCTCGACCGCGTCACCACCCCGATGGGCGCCACCGGTTTTCTCACCGAACCCACCGACGGCGTGCGCGCCGCCAACTACTACCCCGCCACCGGCGCCGCCATGTGGGAGAACTACCGCATCACCGTGACAACCCCGGAGAACAACCGGATGGAGTATTATTACAATGGGTACAGCCGGTTCAGTTGGATTCGCGATGGCCGGCAGATGGAATCCCCGCTGCCTGCCAAACAGGCGCCCAAGACCGAACTGCGCTACTCGGTCGTCGAAGGCAAAGCGCTCTTGTCGGAAATCAAGCGCGCCGACGGCACCCGCTGGCAGTTCATGGACTTCGACCTCGACGGCCATCCCCGCCGCATCATTGACCCCGCCAACGTAATGGTCCGGATGGCCTACAACGACCAGGGTATGCCCATCGAACGCGTCGATGCCCGCAACAACACCAACCGCTGGTTCTACGCCGCCAACGGCCTGGACGTGACCAACATCATCGACGGCGCGGGCAACAGCGCCGCCCGGATCGAGTACAACGCTGCGCGCCAGCCCGTCTTGATCACCGACGCGCTCAACCGCGCCACCCGCGTTGCCTACGCGCCCAACGGCCTGCCTGCGGCGGTCACCAACGCGCTGGGCGAAGTCACCGCCCTCCAACGCGACCACCTCTTCCGCGTAACCAATGTCACCCACCAGGGCCTGGCCGTCGCCACGGCGGCCTATGACGCAGTGGGACGGGTCCAGGCTTCCACCGACGCCGCGGGAAGAACGCGGTCTTTTGATTACGACAATCTCAACCGGCTCATTCGCGCCACCCGCCCTGACGGGACCTTCGACGAGTACGAGTGGGAATGCTGCGTGCCGGCCTCGGTGACCGACCGGCTTGGGCGCAAGACGGTGTTCGCCTACGACGGCAACAAACGGATGGTGGCCGAGGGCCGCCCCGACGGAAGCTGGATTCAGATGCAGTATGACGCCGCCGACAATCTCACCGTTCTGCGCGATGGCAACGGCAACGCCACGCGCTTTGCCTACGACGCACTCAACCGCGTCACCAACCGGGAGTGGAGCGACGGCAACCGGATCGCCTACGCCTATGACCCGCGCGGGTTGCTGGCGGCGGCGGTCAACAGCCGGGGCCAGACCAACGAATTCCGTTACGACGCCGCTCGGAACCTCACCAACATCACCGGCACAGGCCTGGCCCCGGTGAGTTTCGGCTATGACCGGCGCAACTGGCGCACTAACATGGCCGACGGCATCGGCGCCACCGCCTACACTTTCGATAACGCCGGCCAGCTTGTGGCCGAAGACGGGCCATGGGCCAATGATCTTGTCTCCTACGGCTATGACGGACTGGGGCGCATGACCAACCGCGCCATCAACGGCGTGGTGGCCGCTTGGGCGTTTGACAGCCAAGGGCGCGCCACAAACGCGGCCAATGCCCTTGGCGACTTCGCCTACACCTACGAAAACCCGGTGTCGCCGCTGCTGGCGGGCGTCGCCTATCCCAACGGCCAGACCACGGCCTTCGGTTACTGGGATGTCATGGGGGATCGGCGGCTGCGGGGCATCACCAACAGCGTGGGCACCACGCACCTGAGCACCTTCACCTACGAGTACGATGCGCTGGACCAAATCACGCAATGGGGGCAGATTCGTGGGGTGAACCCGGCGCGGGAAATGCGGGCGGTCTTTGACGAGGTGAACCGTCTCGTCGCCGCGCCCGTGTGGCGGGACAGCGGCGGGGGGAACTGGGCGCCGGAGACCGATTACGGCTATGGCTACGACAAGGCGGACAACCGGCTCTGGGAAAAAGCGGGCACAACGCTGCGCGCTGCGAAGCACAACGGCCTCAACCAGGTGACCAACGTGGCCGCGGGCACGGCCACATGGATGTCCGGCACGGTGAACGAACCGGCGACGGTGCGATACCGGCTCGGTACAGGAGCGGTGACCAATCAAGCGCAACAGACGGAAGGAACCAGTTTTTCGGCGTTGCTGACCAATTTGGTCGTGGGCAGCAACACGTTGACGATCACAGCCAAGGATGGAAATACCAACACGGCAACAAACCGCTACACGATCGTGATCGGCACTAACAGCGCTTCGCAAACCTTCACCTATGACGCCGATGGGAACATGACTGTAGATGCGGTCTATGACCGCATCCTCTCCTGGGACGCCAAGAACCGGCTCACGCAGATCACGCGAGGCACGAACACAACCCAGATTAGCTACGACGGCCTGGACCGCTGGGTCCAGATTGTGGAGAAGGCCGGGACCGTGACCAACGCGGTGAAGCGGTTTGTCTGGTGCGGGCTGGAACTGTGCGAGGAGCGGGATGGAAATGGCGCGGTCGTGAAACGGTTCTTTCCGCAGGGGGCCGAGGGCGTCGGCGGCGAGAAGCTGTTTTACACGCGAGATCATCTTGGCTCAGTGCGGGAACTCGTGGACACGAATGGGGCAGTTCGTGCGAGCTACAGCTACGATCCCTGGGGGCGTGTTACGAAGACGGCAGGGGATCGGGATTCGGATTTCCTGTTTCAGGGCATGTATCAGCATGGCTCGTCAGAGCTGCAACTTCCGAAGCTCGGCAGGCCCTACAGCCCCTTGCTCGGCAGGTGGCTGCGGCGGGACGCCATTGGCGAGCGGGGCGGCATCAACCTCTACGGAGCCCTTGCCGACAACCCGGTGAACTACATTGACCCGAAAGGGGACAACCCGCTGGTTGTTGCCGCGGTTGTGGCGACGCTGCTCCTTGTTGAACCCGACAACGCGGATGCTCCGACCCCGGACAGTCCGACGCCAAGGCCGCCGGACTTGCGGACAAAACTGGCGGCCGCGGCGGCTGTGCTTGGTTTTCTTGGACCATTGTTTCATGAGTCTTTTGGAGACGGGGAGCCGTGTCCCGTAAACCCCGCATCTCCAAAGCCTAGTCCATATTTCAAGGAGCCGACTAATTCTCCACAAGAACCTCCCACGCCAGACGAGCTTCCACCTGGACATACCATTCGAGAAATGTCGCCAACTGAGCAGTATCCAAACGGATATTGGAGGCAATACAATCAGAATGGCCAGCCAGTAAATCCCGCTACTGGAAAGCCTCCTTCCAACGTGAGCAGGCCTGAGTTTCAGGCCCAGACGCATGTTCCCCTTCCCCCTAGGTAGCCTTATGAATGGATTGCCTGTTGAGATCGATCTAAGTCCCCTTATTGGCAAGAAGGTGCTTCAAGTCTGCATTAGTGAACACCAATGCATTTTGAATTTTGAAGACAGCAGGGTGTCCATTGAGGGGGCATGCCTGCTTAAGCATGGCATCACACTCCGATCGGAATTCAGCGACTACACAATACATGCGTCGGCGATTTGTCAGCTAGTTGGGCTTTCGTGTGAGCACGCGACGCGCACCGAGGAAGGTGGAATGATATTGATGTTTGAGAATAGTTACTCACTAGATGTTTTCAATAGTTCGAGGGACTTTGAATCGTTTCAAGTTCACTTGGACGGGCGCATTTATGTGGCTTAGAGCCGGTCATGACATTCATATGAGCTTACCAGAGGGCGTTGTGCGGCCAAAGCGCGGCCTTCGGTTACTGGGACGCCATGGGGGACCGTGGGCTCCGGGGCATCACCAACTGCGTGGGCGCAACGCACTTGAGCACCTTCATCTGCGAGTACGATGCGCTGGACCAAATCACGCAATGGGGGCAGATTCGGGGGGTGGACCCGGCGCGGGAAATGCGGGCGGTGTATGACGAGGTGAACCAGCTCGTCGCCGCGCCCGTGTGGCGGGACAGCGGCGGGGGCAACTGGACGCCGGAGACCGATTACGGCTACGGCTACGACAAGGCGGACAACCGGCTCTGGGAGAAAGCGGGCACAACGCTGCGCGCTGCGAAGCACAACGGCCTCAACCAGGTGACCAACGTGGCCGCGGGCACGGCCACATGGATGTCGGGCACGGTCAATGAACCGGCCACAGTGCGCTACCGCTTGGGCGGTGGGGCGGTGACCAAC
Organism: uncultured Verrucomicrobiales bacterium; assembly: GCA_964435495.1. GTDB lineage: Bacteria > Verrucomicrobiota > Verrucomicrobiia > JADLBR01 > JAIBCM01 > CAYSZK01. The sequence continues at coordinate 29,320 of CAYSZK010000001.1, read as the reverse complement.
AAGGCGCGACAGACGGAAGGAAGCAGTTTTTCCGCGCTGCTCAACAACCTGGTGCCCGGTGAGAACCTGCTCACGATCACCGCCACCGACGGCAACACCAACACCGCGACGAACCACTACAAGATCGTTATCGGGACCAACAGCGCCTCGCAAACCCTCACCTATGACGCGGATGGGAACCTGACTGTAGATGCGGTCTGTGACCGCATCCTCTCCTGGGACGCCAAGAACCGGCTCACCCAGATCGCGCGCGGCACCAACACGACCCAGATCAGCTACGATGGGTTGGACCGCTGGGTGCAGATCCTAGAGAAAGCCGGAACCACAACGAACTCGGTCAAGCGGTTCGTCTGGTGCGGGCTGGATCTGTGCGAGGAACGGGACCAGAGCGGCGCGGTGGTGAAGCGCTTCTTTCCCCAGGGGGCCGAGGGCGTCGGCGGCGAGAAGCTGTTTTACACGCGGGATCATCTTGGCTCGGTGCGGGAACTTGTGGACAACAGTGGCGCAGTCCGAGCCAGCTACAGCTACGATCCCTGGGGCCGGGTGACGAAGACGTCAGGGGATAGGGACGCGGAATTCTTGTTTCAGGGGATGTATGCGCATGGCCTGTCAGAACTGCAGTTTCCGAAACTCGGCAGGCCCTACAGCGCGGTTCTGGGAAGGTGGCTCCGGCGGGACGCCATTGGCGAGCGGGGAGGGATAAACATCTACGGCGCCCTTGCCAATAACCCGGTGAACTACACTGACCCGAAAGGGGACAATCCGCTGGTGATCGCGGCGGTTGTGGCGACGCTGCTCCTTGTCGAACCCGACAACGCGGATGCTCCGACCCCGGACAGTCCGACGCCAAGGCCGCCGGACTTGCGGACAAAACTCGCTGCCGCAGCAGCGGTGCTTGGTTCTCTTGGACCCTTGTTTCATGAGTCATTTCGGGATTCAAATGACATCTGTCCATCAGATTCAGGTGGAGGCAGTAGCTTTGATCCAAACAATAAAATGGACCAGAGAGATGATGATTGGCATTATCACTGGGATAAGAGCCCTCACGATAAACGAGGTGGTCAGCCGCATTGGGATCGCGGGCATTTGCGTGATGGGAGTCAACAGGAGTGGTCTCCAGACGGGGTCAATTGGCATCCGAAATGAGCAATATAGAGATTAATGTCTCGTTAGATGAGGAATCCAGCGAGGTTGATATTGTGGCTAACGAAGCAGGATTGAGGTTTCTGGCCGAGATTTGTGAACGCATTATTGGCAAGGAGGGACCATCCGGGCATTGGCACTTAAGCGAAGAAATGGGAACTCTTTCTGCTGGATCTAAAAAGTTGACGATATGCTTTACGCCAAGTATAAGCGGAGCCGCTGGTGCGCTTGGCGACGAACGCCGGCCCTAGGGGGGACCAGGATCGTGATCGGTACCAACAGCCCCTCGCAAAGCCTCACGTACGACGCCGACGGCAACCTGACTATAGATGCGGTCTATGACCGCATCCTTTCCTGGGACGCGAAGAACCGGCTCACCCAGATCACCCGTGGCACCAACACGACCCAGATCAGCTATGATGGTCTGGACCGCTGGGTCCAGATTGTGGAGAAGGCCGGAGCCACAACGAACTCGGTCAAGCGGTTTGTCTGGTGCGGGCTGGAGTTGTGTGAGGAACGGGACCAGAGCGGCGCGGTCGTGAAGCGGTTCTTTCCGCAGGGGGTGGAGACCGGAGGCGGGGAGAAACTGTTCTACACGCGGGATCATCTGGGCTCAGTGCGGGAACTCGTGGACACGAATGGGGCAGTTCGTGCGAGCTACAGCTACGATCCCTGGGGGCGTGTTACGAAGACGGCGGGGGATCGGGACGCGGAATTCTTGTTTCAGGGGATGTATGCGCATGGCCTGTCAGAACTGCAGTTTCCGAAACTCGGCAGGCCCTACAGCGCGGTTCTGGGAAGGTGGCTCCGGCGGGACGCCATTGGCGAGCGGGGAGGGATAAACATCTACGGCGCCCTTGCCAATAACCCGGTGAACTACACTGACCCGAAAGGGGACAATCCGCTGGTGATCGCGGCGGTTGTGGCGACGCTGCTCCTTGTCGAACCCGACAACGCGGACGCGCCGACCCCGGAAAGTCCGACGCCAAGGCCGCCAGACTTGCGGACCAAACTGGCGGCCGCGGCGGCGGTGCTTGGTTTTCTTGGACCCTTGTTTCATGAGTCGCTTGGAGACCGGGAACCGTGTCCGGCAAGCCCGCCAGGCAGGGCCTGCCTCCCAGCAAGACATTTGATCCCGATGATGAGTTGCCGATTATCAAAGGCGGTCAACCCACCGGAGAAACTGTCAAATACAAAGACATACCATATGGAGGTTTGATTGGGAACGGGGGCTACATCGAAGGCTCGGGCGATGACCCGCGGTCAAGTGCGCTAGGGGATTTGATGAATCTTGAGGAGCAATAAGGCTTTTTGAAATAATGGCATGAATTCTGAAAAGGTCATTTTCTTTCAACAGTTTAAGAATGGCAGTGGCCATGTGTGGGTAGTCCGTGAACGTGGCGCGGCAGGCTATGTGTTAAGGAAATTGCCTGATGACGTTCTTTCAATCCCCGCATGGAGAGATTTTCAAGAGGCAACGACTTGGCTTGAAGAACATCACTCAGGCGACCATCTGACACTTGCCAAAGCGTCCTTTGAAGACATTATGAGTTTTATTCGAACTCAGTCCGCCAGCGTTCGGAAGCGGGTTAGATTGGATTTGGTCTAAGATGAGTGGGACGCGAAGAACCGGCTTACCCAGATCACCCGAGGCACCAACACGACCCAGATCAGCTACGACGGTCTGGACCGATGGGTGCAGATCGTGGAGAAGGCCGGGGCGGTGACCAACGCGGTGAAACGGTTTGTCTGGTGCGGGCTGGAGTTGTGCGAGGAGCGGGACTCGAGCGGTGCGGTGGTGAAACAGTTTTTCCCACAGGGGGTAGAGACCGGAGGCGGAGAGAAACTTTTCTACACGCGGGATCACCTGGGCTCCGTGAGGGAGATGGTGGACAACAGTGGCGCGCTGCGCGCCGGCTACAGCTACGATCCCTGGGGCCGGGTGACGAAGACGGCAGGGGATCGGGATGCGGATTTCGCCTTTACGGGGCACTATTTCCACGCACTGAGTGGGTTGCACTTGGCCCCGTATCGGGCGTATTCGGCGGAGTTGGGGAGGTGGGTCTCGAGGGATCGAATCGCGGAGAATGGGGGCATCAACGTGTATGCCTATGCGGGCGATCGTGCGCTAAGTTACCGCGATTCCACAGGGGAGTTTGCAGTCGTGCCGGTTATTGGGGCCGGACTCGTTGGCGCTGCAGCAGTCGTTGCCGCCAAATTCGCCATTGATCTTACCATTGGAGACGCATACGCGCTAACCATTAAGGGAACCGATTTCGTTTTCCATGGGAGACGATATTATGAATTGTCATGCCCGGCTCGTTCAATTATTGATGAACATGAGAAAGTCCACTCGCGACAAGGGTTTTTCGATGATTTCTTCAATGAAGCGGCCAATGAGATTCCCGCTTACGAACTCCAGCGGGATTTGGCTGGCATGATGCTGCTCGATGAGCAATCGCTGCCGCGAGGATCCCGAGAGCGCGACGATGTTATTCAAGTTAAGAATGACGCGGAGGCCAAGCTGATTGAGTACCGGAGTAGTAAGCCATGAAATTGTGTAAAACCGCAATAATGAGTGTCCTTCTCGTGAGTTCATGTTTATTACTGTATCCATCGATGGGCTTTCTTCACGAATCGGCGAGCCGTGCCTATTCTTTGGTGTGTCGCTTCAATGTGGCGCTATTTTGTGTTTCGGTCATAGGTACCGCTTTCGCCTTCTATTTCAAGAGCAACGCGCTTCTCTTTGTTGCTGTTGTTTTTGATGGGCTCCTCTTTGCGCATTTTGTTGTAATGCCTCACTGGGCGAATTGAGATTCGCGCCTATCCCAACAGCCAAACCACGGCCTTTGGATACTGGGACGCCATGGGGGATCGGCGGCTCCGGGGCATCACCAACAGCGTGGGCGCCACGCACCTGAGCACGTTCACCTACGAGTACGATGCGCTGGACCAAATCACGCAATGGGGGCAGATTCGGGGGGTGGACCCGGCGCGGGAAATGCGGGCGGTGTATGACGAGGTGAACCAGCTCGTCGCCGCGCCCGTGTGGCGGGACAGCGGCGGGGGCAACTGGACGCCGGAGACCGATTACGGCTACGGCTACGACAAGGCGGACAACCGGCTCTGGGAGAAAGCGGGCACAACGCTGCGCGCTGCGAAGCACAACGGCCTCAACCAGGTGACCAACGTGGCCGCGGGCACGGCCACATGGATGTCCGGCACGGTCAACGAACCGGCAACAGTGCGCTACAGGTTGGGCGCTGGGGCGGTGACCAACCGGGCGCGACAGACGGCAATCGCGCGCTGGACATCCCGCCCGCCGATGGTGTAGCTTAGATGGTTCACCGCATTCAGGAGACACAACAATGGGCAAGACACTGTTCGAGAAAGTATGGGAGGCGCACGCGGTGCGCACGCTTCCCAATGGCCAGACCCAACTCCTGATCGGCACCCACCTCATCCATGAGGTCACCAGCCCGCAGGCCTTTTCCATGCTCCGCGAACTCGGGCTGAAGGTCCGCTTCCCCCAACGCACTTTCGCCACGGTCGATCATATCGTCCCGACCGACGAATTCGCCGAACCCTACCGCGACCCGCTCGCCCAGGCCATGATGGACGAGCTGCGCAAGAACTGCCGCGAGTTCGGGGTCACGTTCTTCGACCGTGCCACCGGCAAACAGGGCATCGTCCACATCGTCGGCCCCGAGCAGGGCATCACCCAGCCCGGCACCACGATCGCCTGCGGAGACTCGCACACCTCCACCCACGGCGCGTTCGGCGCCATTGCCTTCGGCATCGGCACCAGCCAGGTCCGCGACGTGCTCGCCACCCAGACCATGGCCATCGGCAAGCTCAAGGTCCGCCGCATCAATGTTAACGGCAGGCTCCGCCCCGGCGTCTATGCCAAGGATGTCATTCTCCATATCATCCGCAAACTCGGCGTCAACGGCGGCACCGGTTTCGCCTACGAATATGGCGGCGACGTGTTCGACCGCTTCTCCCAGGAGGAACGCATGACCGTCTGCAACATGTCCATCGAAGGCGGCGCCCGCGTCGGCTACGTCAACCCCGACAACACGACCTTCGATTATCTCAAGGGCCGTCCCTATTGCCCCTCCGGCGCCGCCTGGGACCGCGCCGTGCAACGCTGGCGCGCCGTCGCTTCCGACTCCGACGCCAAATACGACGACGTTGCCACCTTCGACGCCGCCGCGATCGAACCCACCGTCACCTGGGGCATCAACCCCGGCCAGGCGATCTTCATCAGCGAAAGCGTCCCCACCGTCGAAGGCAGTCCCGAGTCCGAAAAGGCCTCGGTCGCCGAAGCCCTGGAACACATGAAACTGCCCCCCGGCAAACCCATCCAAGGCACGCCCATCCAGGTCGCCTTCGTCGGCTCCTGCACCAACGCGCGCCTCTCCGATTTCATCGAGGTCGCACGCCATCTCAAAGGGCGCAAGGTCGCCGAAGGCGTCACGGCCATCGCCGTCCCCGGCTCCCAGATTGTCAACAACCACTGCCGCGATCTGGGCATTGACCGCGTCTTCCGCGAGGCCGGCTTCGAATGGCGCGAAGCCGGTTGCTCCATGTGCCTTGCCATGAACCCGGACAAACTCGTCGGCGACCAAATCTGCGCCAGCTCCAGCAACCGCAACTTCAAGGGCCGCCAGGGCAGCCCCACGGGGCGCACCATCCTCATGAGCCCCGTCATGGTTGCCGCCGCCGCCGTCACCGGCCACGTCGCCGACGCCCGCGAAGTTTTCCCCCATGACACACGCCATTGACCAAGCCGCCGAGTGGCCCAACGGCCACTTCTGATCCCCCCCGCCCCGCCCAACCGGATACCCACCACCATGCCCCTCGCAAAAATCTACGTAGTCAAAGGCCGTTGCGCCGCCGTCCCCGGCGATGACATCGACACCGACCGCATCATCCCCGCGCGCTTCATGAAGTGCGTCACGTTCGACGGCCTCGGCGAGTTCCTTTTCCACGACGTCCGCTACGACGAACAGAAGAGGCCCAAACCCCATCCGCTCAACGACCCGCGATTCGCCGGCGCCACCATCCTGCTCACCGGAAATAATTTCGGTTGCGGCTCCTCCCGCGAGCACGCCCCCCAGGCCATTCGCCGCGCCGGTTTCAAGGCCATCGTCGCCGAAGGGTACGCCGAGATTTTCTTCGGCAACTCCATCACCCTGGGCATGCCCTGCGTCTCCGCAAGCCGCGCCGACATCGCCGCCATCCGCGCCATCGTCGAAAGCGACCCCGCCGAGGAACTGGCCGTGGACATCGTCAAACTCCAACTGCGCATCGCGGGAAAAAGCTTTCCCTGTTCCCTGCGCGATTCCGCCCGCCAGGGATTGCTCGAAGGCCGCTGGGACGCCATTGGCGACCTGCTCGACGGCCTGCCGGAGGTCGAAAAGACCGCCGGCAGCCTCGACTACATGAAAGCCGCCTGATTCTTCCTCGGGATGATGGATCATATGAAAGCCAATCCATGGCTTGCCGTGGACCTGGCGGAGTACGAAAGCCACATGGCCCTGCCGGAAGTCGGGCAGGCGGCCATGCTTGCCGGGGAATTCCGCCGCGCGGTCGAAATGTCCGGGGCACGCTCTGTGGGGCTCGTTGGGTGTGCGGGCGGAAACGGACTGGATGAAATCGCCCGGCTGGATTTGGCCCGTGTTGTTTGTGTTGATGTCAACCCCGCCTACGTACACCGGCTTTCCCAGCGTTACCTGGGAAAAATCAGGGGATTGGAGGTGCTTTGCACCGAGGTTGAGAAGCTTTCCTTGACGGAACCGCTCGACCTCTTTTTCGGGGCGCTTGTATTCGAATACACAAGGCTCCACGAGGCGATCAGGTCCTTGTCCTTCGCAATCCGGCCCGGTGGCGCGCTCTGCGCTCTGGTGCAGAGAAAGAGCGTCGGCTTGCCGACGGTCAGCGCATCCCCGTACGCGCGGAGCCTGGCGGGTGTGGGCGCGTCCTTCACGTACATCGACCTGGAAGAGATGGCGGCAACGGCAAAGGCTTGCGGTTTGCATGAAGGCGCCCGAAGAGTTGTCACACTGCATTCGGGGAAGTCGTTCACGGTGACGCGCTTTGAAAAGGTCTCCCACGCGATTTCTTCGACAGCGTCCACGCCACGCGAACCGCCCGTCGTGGTTCCCGCTTCCGCAAAGACCGCCGTGGGGTGACCGAGGGCTTTGGCCAGGACGCCTGAAGTCACAGGGACGAGGCTGGTTTTCCCTTCGCATTCCCGCTCCGCCACCCGCGCAATGAGGAGCCGTTCGGCTTCCGGGCTGGAAGGCCACGGCGCCGGCATCCACCCTACCAAAGACGGAATCAGCATTAGGTGGACTTCCCATGTGAACTTGACAGCTTATATCTGTGCATCCCGGCCTGTCTCCCCTTTCGCGGCGCACGATCCTCCGCGGCCTCGGCGCCAGCGTTGCCCTCCCGTTCCTCCACGCCATGGCGCCCCCGTCGGTCCTGGCCGCCCTGGGCCGCGCCAAATCCGCCGCGCCCGTTCGAACGGTCTTTCTCGGCGTCGAAGGCGGCGTCTGGACTGGGGAAGATGGTTTCTTTCCCTGCCGCGAGTGGACCGACCCTGTCCGCGCCAAAGACTGGGGCAAGGGAGGTGTCCTGCCCGGCGGCTGCGTGGCGCACACTGGCAAGGATTACGAGCTGACCTCCACGCTCGAACCGCTGCGCGCCCTGAAATCGGATTTTAACATCCTCAGCGGCCTCCACCACAAGCACGACACGATCCCCAACTCCGTCGTCAACGGCCATGGCCAGGATCTCGGGACTCTCCTCACCGGCCAGAACATCTCCTCCACGCCCGGCGTCGCGCTGCGCAACGGAATTTCGATCGACCAACTCATCGCGCAGGGCGCGGGGATGAACACCCGCGTCGCCTCGCTTGCCCTCACCGTCGGGCATGGTTCCTACAACACCCGCGAGGCGTCAGGCCTCGGATACATGGGGTTCCTGAGCTACGACGAAAATGGCAACGCCCTCCCCACCGAAGGCGACCCCGCCGCGGTCTTTGACCGGCTCTTCACCGATGGTTCCGGGCGGCAGAAGTCCGAACGCGACGCCGAACGCCGGCGCAAGCGTTCGGTTCTCGACGCCATCCTCGGCGACATGAAATCCCTCGACGGGCGCGTCCCGTCCGAAGACCGCCAGAGGCTCGACGAATACGCCACGGCCATCCGCGATGTGGAGCGGCGCATCGAGAAATCGGTGCAATGGGAAAACAACCCGATCACCCTGCCGCCAGGCGCCGTCCGCCCGGAGACGGGCCAGGACCGCGGCTCGGGCGCGCGGGGCGAAGACCGTGTCCAGCGGATGCGCCTGATGCTGGACGTCCTCGTCCTCGCGCTCCAGACCGACGTCACGCGCGTCGCCACGTTGCGGCTGGGCGGGTATTATGGCAGCTTCGGATTCCTCGGATTCCCGGAGGACCCGCACGGCGTGTACGCCCACAACGGCGGCAGCCCGGAACGCGTCGCCGGCGCCAAGGCCATCGACCGGCTGCATGTCGAACAGCTCGCCTATTTCCTGGCCCGCCTGAAGGCGACTCCCGACGCCGACGGCGTTCCCCTGCTCGACAACTGCGTCGTCCTTTACGGTGCCGGGCTGACCAATGGCCCCTCGCGCCGGGTCCAAGGCGACTCCGTCCATTTCGACGCCCACGGCCAGGTCAACACGCCGCTCCTTGTCGCCGGCAAAGGCGGGGGGGCGTTCCAGACAGGGCGGCACCTCAACTTCGACCACGGCACCCCGCTTGCCAACGTCCTGGTGTCCATCGCCGGGGCCGCGGGCGTACCTGACATCCGGTTCTCCGACAGCACGGGCCCCTTGGCCGGCCTCGGCTGATCCCCGCCGCGATGGCCCACCCCCCGCTGCGCGGCACGCCCTTGCGCTCCTACCCGCCCGTCCCGGCCCGCTGGGGATCGAGGCTCCAACTCCAGGGCCACGTCTTCGCGATCGCCGTTCTTGTTGCCGCGGGCGGGCGCGCTCCGGCATTCCCCGAACAAGATCCGCCGCTCCGTCCGGACGAGGCCCGCCAGTTTCTGCGCACCTATTGTCTTTCCTGCCACGGCGAAGGCGCGAAGATCGAGGGGGACGTGGACATGCGCCCGCTCCTGGGCGGCGGCCCCGTCGGCAAACACCTCGCCGAATGGCGCGACATCCGCGACCAGTTGGAAATCCGCGCCATGCCGCCCTCCAAGCCGGCCGGCCTCCCCCGCCCCGCCGCCGCGGACTACGACCGCATGCGGGCCTGGATTTCGGCTTCGCTCGCCGGTGAATCCAGCCCGTCGGGCCGCTTCGTCCGCAGGCTGAACCGCGCCCAGTACAACAACACCGTCCGCGACCTGCTCGGTGTGGACATCGCCCCGGCGGATGCGTTCCCCCAGGACCTCGGCCTGGAAGGTTTCGACAGCATCGCCAACGTGCAGAGCATTTCGCCGATGCTATTTGAGAAATACCAGAAGGCCGCCCGCGACCTCGTCCGCCTTGCCCTGGTCACAGAAAGCCAGCCCGCCACCACCACGACAACCTATTATCCCGTCGATCGCGACCAGCGCGACGCAAAGTCCGGGATCAAGCCCTCCCCAACCGGCCTCCACGAATGGGCGGGCAGGGACCGCGAGAAGGCCTACGAAACGTCGCCGGTCAAGTTCCTCGGCCTCGATCACTCCTCCGGATCCCCGGGCGACAAGCGGAGCGTTCGCGAAGGCAGGGGCGCCCACGGCTATGAGGTGGTGCTCCCGCCCACGGGCCGCCTCGAACGGCGCGGCTCGATTGCGTTCCGCAACCCGCTCGAGTACGGACGCTACAAGGTGCGGGTCAAAGCGTATGCCGAGCCCGCGCGGGACCGCAAAGGCGCCGTGGTCGAACCCAGGTCCGGCTGCGTCATGGGCGTGGATGTCAACAACCGCCGCAAGTTCGAGTTCGCCGTGCCCGTCACCGGGGAACCGCGGGTGTTCGAGTTCGAGTTCGAGTCCGACTTCGCCGGCACCCGCCTGGACATAGGCGCGGCCTCCGAGGTCCGGCGCAGTATGCTGGACCATGTGCCCCGGCTCGTTTTGTGCGAAATTGAGCTGGCCGGACCCATCCGCAACCCGTGGCCGCCCCGAAGCCATCGCCTCGTCTGCGGCGAGGCGCCGGTCGGCGATTTCCATGGCGTGCTCGCCCATTTCCTGCCGCGCGCCTTCCGGCGGCCCGTGTCCAACGATGAAATCGCCCGTTACGCCGCTGTCGCCTCCGCCGAACTCGCCGCCGGCGCCAAACCCGCCGACGCACTCGCCGCCGCGCTCGAAGCCGTGCTCTGCTCGCCAAGCTTCCTCTATCTCGTGGAAGACCGCCGCCCCGGGGGGCATCTCGGCGAGTTCGAGACCGCGGCACGGCTCTCCTATTTCCTCTGGGGATCCATGCCCGATGACCGCCTCTTCGAAGTCGCCGCCCAGGGCCGCCTGCGCATTCCGTCGGTCCTCCAGGCCGAGGCGCGGCGCATGCTCGCCGATCCCAGGGCCGAAGCCCTCGTCCAGGATTTCGCGGGCCAATGGCTCGGCCTCCGCCGGATCAGCGACATCGCGCCCGACCCCGGCATCTTCAAGGATTGGGATGAGGCCCTGCGCAAAGCCATGCGCGCCGAATCGGAATATTTCTTCCGCGACGTGATGCGCGAGGACCGCCCGGTTTTCACGTTTCTCGACAGCGATTTCACCTACCTCAACGACCGGCTCGCCGCCCACTACGGCATCCCCGGCGTCGAAGGGGCCGCCATGCGCCGGGTCAGCCTGCCGCCGGACTCCGAACGCGGCGGCGTGGCCGCGCACGCCGGCATCCTCGCCGTCCACTCCCAACCCACCCGTTCCTCGCCCGTCATGCGCGGCGTGTTCATCCTGGAGAAGCTCTTCAACCGTCCCCCGCCCAATCCCCCGGCCGATGTGCCCCAGATTCCGGCCTCAAGCACCGAACCCTCCCCCGCCTCGCTGCGCCAGCAGCTCGCGCTGCACGCCGCCGATCCGTCCTGCGCCTCCTGCCACGAGCGCATCGATCCCTGGGGCCTGCCCCTGGAACGTTTCAACGGCATCGGCGCCCTCCGCGCGGCTTCCCCCGCCGATCTCACCGCGCAAATCCCCGGCGGGGGCGAACTCACCGGGCCCGCCGGCCTGCGCAAGGAACTCATGGCCCGCCGCGACCAATTCCTCCGCGGCTTCACGGAAAAACTCCTGCTCTACGCCCTTGGCCGCGCCCTCGAACCCGCCGACGAACGGCATCTGCCGCCCATCCTCGCCCACGCCACCCGCGGCCAGTTCCGTTTTTCCGCCCTCATCAACGCGATTGTCACTTCGCCGCCCTTCCTCACCCGCTGACCCTAGACCCTTTCCAGAATCCGCACCAACTCCCGGCCTTCCCGCCCAGGATACGCCGAGGCCGGCTCCCATTCCTCCACCGCCCGAAACGCCCGGCCAAACAAGGCGTCCAGCTCCGCGCCACTCACGCCGTAAGGAGGCCCAACATAGTCCCTTGGTCCTGGGTCCCGGTAGAATATTCCGAAGAGCCGCCCGCCCGCCCGCAAGACATGCGCCGCCGAGCGCACGTAGTCCGGACGCCGCACCGGGTCAATCGCGCAAAAACAGGTGTGCTCCACCACCCAATCAAATGCGCCGGACCACTCCACGGGCGGAGCGAACCAATCCCCCTCAATATAGGCCTCCGTTCCTGCCGGCGCATGCGCCCGCGCCAATCGTATCGCCGAGGGCGCGATGTCCATTCCCACCACCTCCGCCCCCTGCGCCGCCAGCGCCCGGACGTCGTGCCCCGACCCGCAGCCCGGCGCGAGCACCCGCCCCTCGATCCGGCAACGCGCCAGGTACTCCGTCAACGGCGGCGCCGCGTACCCCTTCTCCCACGGCATCTCCCCGGAGCGGTACCGCTCCTCCCAGTCGTGGGGGTCGCCGTTCACCCGCCGCCCCGCACCCCCGCCACCCGATAGCCCTCCCCCTCCAGCCAGGCCCGCACCCGGTCCGCCTGCTCCCCCTGCACTTCAATCTCCCGGCCACGGACCGTTCCTCCGCAGCCGCAGGCTTTTCGCAATCCTTTTGCAATACGCTCCAATTCCCCGGCGCCCACCGAATCCGCAAACCCGCCCACGACCACCACCGTTTTGCCGCCACGGTGGGCTGTTTCCCGGCGCAACACCACGCGCCCCTTCGTTCCCATGCGCGCTTCGCCGGGGCGAACCTCTGTCTCCGGTCCCGGCGGCAACCCCCCAAGGTCCATCGCCGCAAAAGGAGTGGCCAGGGGCGCTGCCGGCCCCGCAACATCGATCTTCCCGCTCCGCTCACCTCGCTTGCCCATGCCCGCAAAGTTTGGGCCATTCCCTCCGCCCGTCAATCTTCCGGGCCATCGGCCTCCCGGCCATGGGGGGCGCCCCCCACTTTTTCTTCTCGGTTCCGCGCGCGCCCGGCGCTACCACCGTCCCATGACCGACCCCGCGACAAACCCCGACCACCTCGACGAAATCTGGCGGCTCCAGGAAGCCCTCAACCGCCGCATCGGCGTGGACACCGCCTCCATGACGGACGAACAACGCATTCATTGGCTCCTGAACTACTGCCGCGCCATGACCCAGGAACTCGCCGAGCTCACCGACTCGGTCCCGTGGAAGTGGTGGGCGAAATACCAGAAGTTTGACAAGCAGAATGCCCGCGTCGAGATCGTGGACCTGTTCCATTTCCTCATCTCCGCGGCCCAGGTCATGGGCATGTCCGCCAGGGACGTTTACGACGCTTACCTTCAGAAAAACGCCGTCAACTTGCAGCGCCAGGACACCGGCTACAAGGAAAAGGACGAGAACGACTCCCGGCACATCGCGGCATGAAGCCCTGCGGCGCCCGCCCGCCGTGCCACCCGCAACCGGCGTCCGCCCCATCGGTATTCAGTCGCAATCCGCCCCATCCGCGCTACTGATACTCTTATGAACGCATGGCGTCTCGCCGCCACCGCGGCATGCCTCGCCGCCGCCTTTGTCGCCGGACGGCTCAGCGTCCGCCACGCCACGGCCTCCGCTCCCTCCGTCCCACGGCCCGGCGCCTCCTCGGAAACCGCGGCCGCCGCCGGGCGCTCCATGCCACCGCGCCCGGCGGCTGCGCCCTCCCAGGCGTCCGGCCCAGCCGCCGAGCCGCCGGATACCGCCGGCGCCGCCCCAAGCGGCCTCGACGCCGTCCTCAAGCTTTCGTCGCGATTCGACCGGCTCGCGGGAATGTACGCCTGGGCCTCCACGCAGGACCCGGCCGCCCTTCGCGAAGCCGCGACGCGATTTGCCGCGGACCGCAACGCCACGGACCGCGAGCGCGTCCTGCCAATCCTTCTGGAACGATGGGGCGCCGTGGACGGGCCGGCCGCCGCGGCCTTCGCCATTGGACTCACCGAACCGAACGCCCGCTACCAGGCCATCTCCGCCGCGGTATCCTCCTGGGCCGCCAACGATCCGTCTGCCGCGGGGGCCTGGGTCGTGTCCCGCAATCCCCGCGAACGCATGATCGCGGCCAACGCGCTCATCCAGGCGGTTGCCGAGAAGGACCCGGAGCGCGCGCTGCGCCTCGCCGATGAACTGAAGTCCGGCAACCACCGCTTTGATTACATGGTGTTCTTCCGCTGGGCGGAACGCGACCCTCTGGCCGCCGCAAAAGCCCTCGCCTCGCGCGCCAACGATTCCGATCTGCAATCGCAATACTCCGCCATCGCCTCGCGCTGGGCATCCGCCGATCCCCAGGCCGCCCTTGCCTGGGCGCGCAACCTGCCCGCGGGCCGCAGCCGGGATTCCGCCACGTCCACCGCGATCGCCTCGTGGGCGCAAACCGATCCGGCCGCGGCCGCGGCGTTCGTCCTCGCCCTTCCGCCGGCTGCCGAACGGGACAACCTGATCAACAGCGTGACCTCCTCCTGGGCGGCTTCCAACCCCGATGCCGCCCTCGCGTGGGCACGCAACCTTCCCGACGAACGCGCCAGGACCGCCGCCCTTCAGAGCGTCCTGCAACAAACCGCCAACCAGGACCCAAAGAAGGCCGCCGCCGAAGTGCTGCAGCTCCCCGCCTCCCGCGCCCGCGACACCGCCATCCAGTCCGTGGTTTCCGCCTGGAGCCAGACCGACCCGAAAGCCGCCGCGCAATGGCTCGCGTCGCTTCCCCCAGGCCAGGGCTCCCGCAACGCCATTTGGTCCATCGCCCACAACTGGGCGTCCACCGACCCCGTCGGCGCCGCAGGCCACGCCCTGAGCCTGCCCCCAGGCGAAACCCGCAACCGGTTTCTCGACTCCGTCGCCGGGCAGTGGGCCTCACGCGATCCCCAGTCCGCCCTCGCGTTCTTCCAAAAACTTCCGCCCGGCGAATCCCGCGACAACGGCACGGCCAACATCTTCTCGACTTGGGCCAATTCCGATCCGCCCGCGGCCGCCGCCGCCGCGCTTCGGATCGAATCCGCCGATCTCAAACGCCGCGCCGTCCAGCAAACCGTCAGCCAATGGGCCAGGCGCGACTCCGCCGCCGCCCTGGCCTGGACGCGCTCCGTCTCCGATCCCGCGCTCCTCTCGGCGGTCATGCCCAATCTCCTCTCCACGCTCGCCGACACCGACCCCCGCCTCGCCGCCAGCGAGTTCCCCAAGATCACCGACGAAAACGCCCGCCGCGACGCCGCAAGCCGCATCGCCGGGGAATGGGCCGAAAACAACCCCGCCGACGCGGCCGCGTGGGCCGCCGCGCTCCAGGATTCCGGCGCCCGCGACCGCGCCCTGGAACAGGTCGCGCGCGCCTGGGGCCGCCACGATCCCAACAGCGCCACCAAATGGCTCGACGCGCTCCCCGCCGGCGCTTCCACCGACCGCGCCCTCGCGGCTTTTGCCGGGGAAGTGGCCACTTTCGACGCCTCCGTCGCCGCCGACTGGGCCGCCGTCATCGGCGACTCCAACCAGCGCGCCTCGGCCATCGACAACGTCCTCCGGCGCTGGGTGCGCTCCGATGCCGACGCCGCGCGCGCCTGGGTGTCCCGCCAGAACCTGTCCCCCGACGAGAAAGCCAAACTCGCCAAGACCCTCGACCGCTACAAGTAGGCGCTCACATTTTCGGCGCCGTCCCCAGCCAATCCCCCAGCACCCAGCTCACCGCCTTCATCAACAGCCAAACCAACGTGGACGGGCTCCCCTTCACTTCGCTCAAGACGCGCCGGTCAAAGTCCTGCTCCGGTTTCTTCAGCGTCCCCGCCAGGCGCACCGGCGCCCACGCCAGGTTTTCGCCGCGGCCGGAAAACAGGCCGCCCCCGGCCTCCGGCAGCCAGCCGACGTTCTTCGGCGCCAGGCCAACTTCCAGCCCCCCCGACAACTCCCGCCGCAACCCAATCTCCACAGTTCCCCGCACCCCCAGCTTTCCCGCGGACATGAAGTCAATGTCCCGCAAGGTAATCCTCCCCCTCCGGTACACCGCCGTCAGGCGCGCCCGCTGGAACCGGAGTTCGTTCAAACCGGAATCCTTCAGGAACCGCGCGGCCTGCCGGAGAATCTTCACGTCCGTCACGCGCATCCCGTCCAGGTTCAGCCGGACCTCCCCGTCCCCGCGGTCAAACTCCAGCTTGGGACACCGCCACCGCCCTTCCAAACGCGCGCTTCCCTTCACATAGCTTCGGGCCGCCGCCGGCAGCCACCGCTCGAATTCCAGCCCCCCAACTGCCGCATCCAACTCCAGCACATCATTCGGCGCCCACGATCCCTTCGCCCGGAGATGGATGAATCCCGGCGCGTCCAGCGCAAGGTCCCGCACCTCGAACACGCGCCCGGCGTAATCAAGCTGCACCCGCGCGTTGGTCACTTGCAGGAAATCGGGCACGCTGATGCCCACCGGCGCCAGCAGCGACTTGAGCCCTGTCGGATTCCGAATCTCCCCCGCCGTCTCCAGCAGCGCCGATCCGCTGGAGCCTTCCAGATTGTCCGGACGGCCCGTCCACCGGAACCACCCGCCAGCCACCGCGGACACGCGCGGCTTGGCGTCCTCCGGCAGCCAGCGCGCCAGAGGCACCTCGGCAAGCACCATCTCCACCCCGCCCGTCTGCTCCTTCGCAAGGTACCAAACGTCCCCGCGCAGCTTCACCTTGCCCTCGGACGCCAGTTGCAGCCGCTCCGCCCAGAAGAGGTTCGTGCGGACAAAAAACTTGCACTGGAACTTGTCGAAATCGAACTGCTTGAGCTCCGGATTGGAATGCAGGCGCGCCAGCTCGTCCAACATCGGCAGGTTCCCCAGCCGCACGTCCTCCAGCGACAACGCCCCGTCCGACACGATATTCCCCCCGGTCGGGTCGTTCTCCCAGACCATCCGGCCCGAGGCCCGACCCGCCAGCCGCCCGCGAAGGCGCTCCGGCATCGCCTGGCCAATCGGCATCCGCTTGAGCACCACGTCCGCCTTCACGCTCTTGTCCTCGCGCATGCCCATCCGCACTTTCAGGTTCGCCGCCGCCGGGTCTCCGGGCGCGGACGCCACCAGCCGCGCTTGTTCGACGTCGATCATCGGGCGCGTCACGAAAATCACCAAATCCTCCACGCGCATCGGCGGAAAAAGCGGGAAATCCAGGAATCCATTGGTCGCGTGGTAACGGAAGTCCCGGCCAATGAGCTCCGCCGTCACCGCCAGGTTCGTCAGCGATGCCGTGCCCCCCTGGAACGGGAATTCCATCACCGCGTCCGGGCAACGAATCGGCCCGCACGAAAACCGGTCCGGCATCAACACAGCCCACGGCGGCCGCCGCCCCTTTTGTTTCACGATCTTCTTCGCGTCATCCGGCATCCGCAGCGCGATCCGCGCGCGCTCCACATCCACCCAGTCCACCCGCCACACACGCCGCAGCACACCCGCCGGATCAAACTTCCCCGTGATCCCCTCCGCCTCCAGCGCCTCAATCGCCTCCCCAGGCATCCCCTCCGACCGGAAATGGGCCGTGCGCACCCTCCAATCTTTCAGATCCAGCTCCGCGAATTCCCCGCGCACTTTCATCGCGCCGCCCACCTGGCGCGACAGCATCCCCCGAAACCCATCCTTCGCCGCCAGCCCCTCCACGATCCCCGAAAGCCACGCCGGAACCGTCAGCGCCCCCACAACCAGCGCCGCGACCCCAACCGCCAAACCCGCCCAACAACCGCGCGCGCGCCCCGTCATCGGCCCTTCCCGAAGGAATTCCCCCACGCCACCAATCCCCTCTCCTTCGCGCGAAGCCGCCGGATCACCATCCTTCGGCCACGTTCAGGACAATTTCGTTGGCCAAATCCTCCGCCACCAAGCCCATCGCCTGGCGCTCGCCCTCCTGCGGGTCCCGCCCGACAAAATACTCCGTCCGGCCCGTGAAACCCCGGGCGTTCATGATCGGAATGCCGCCCCCCTTCCGCGTTAGCGTCACCTCCGCCCTCAGGTTGACCCGGAACTCCTGCGTCACCCGGTAGTCCCCGCGCGCCGAACGCAGAGGGTTCCGGTCGATCTCCTTAAGCACCACCGCCAAGGTCGCATCCGCCTCCTCCCGCCGCGCCACCCGCAGGGTCCCGTCCGCGTGCAGCCTCCGGATCAACGCATCCGTGACCAGCACCGAAATCGCGGGCTCGTACGTCTCGTTCCGCGCCACCGGCACGTACACAGTCTTCACTCCCTCCAACTCACGCCCCGCGAGGTTGCCCAATTTGTACCCGCAACCCGCGAGCGCCGCCACGGCCAACGCCGCCATCATCCATGCTCTCCTCATATTCCTCCTATTCCACGCTCGGCTCCGGCATCCGCGGCCCAATGAACGCGTCCGAATCCGAAGTCTCCACCCGCGGCGCCGTCTCCACCGGAGGCGCCAACGATCCCTCCGCCCCTTCCCCCCCCGCCTCCGAAGGCAGCTCCGGTTCCGGCCCCACAAATTCGCCCGCGCCCCCGCCGCCCTCCTCCGCCTCGCGCCCGCGCGCCTCGCGGTTCTTGTCGCGCGCCTCGCGCACCTGCGTTTTTGCGGCCAGGCGCTCCAGATTTTCGGGTTTCGGCGGCCCCGACTCCTTCAACGGCGTAAGCGCCGCGATCCGCTCCCGCGCCACCTTCGCCTGCTCCGATTCCGGGTCCTTCTGGATCACATCATTATAGTACAGGATCGCCGCCTCAATCTTCTTCTGGCTCTCGTAAAACTTCGCGATGCTGAACGCCCCCTCCGTCAACCGCCCCTTCAAGTTGGCAATGTTGTCCCGCGCCTGAAACGCCTTCTCGTTGTTCGGGAACCGCGTCAGAAATTCGTTGAACGCGTCGATCGCCTTGTCCGCCGCGCCCTGGTCGTATTCCCCGGAGGTCGCCGCCTGCATCCACGCGTACCCGATCTGGTAATGCGCGTCGTCCACGGTGTCGTGGTTCGAGTACCGGTCGATGATCACCTGATACGCCTTGATCGCCTCGCTCCACGCCTTCTTTTTCTCGTGCGCCAGCCCAATCTTGAACTGCGCCTCCGCCGCGTACCGCCCGTACGGCGCGTTCCGGATCACCTGCCCGTACATTTCCACCGCCTTGTCCATCGACGGCGCTATCGGCACCTTCCATATCTTCTGCCGTTCCCCCGCCAAAAACAGGTTCGCAATGTTGAACTGGCGCTCCAGCGATTTCTCGTAATAGTTGCTCGCCGGATACTTCTCCACGCACGTCTGGTACGCCTTGAACGCCCCCGCGAAATCCGCCAGTTTCTCGGCGCACCACCCCACCTTGAACTGCGCCTCCCCCGCGTTGAACGAAAACGGCCACCGCCGCACCAGCGAAACATACGCCAGCCGCGCCCGGTTCCATTCCTCATCCTTCTCCAAACGCCGGCCCAACTCCAACTGCTCCCGCGAACTCGACGCCTCCTCCCCGCCACCGCCCTCCGTGCTCCAACCCTCCCCGGGACGCCACACCAACGGCGCCGGACTCACCGCCGGAAACAACACCACCGCCATCGCCGCCCAAAGCAGCCGCCTCTTCATCTTCCAGAGAATCTAGCCGCATTCCCACCGCGCGCCAGCCTCAATTCAAACGCCCCGCTGAACCCCGGTTGCAATCCCGCGTGCCCCACCTACCCTCCTCCATGCAACCCCCCTCGCCCGCCCGCGTGCTCGTCCTTGGCGGCGGCTTCGGCGGACTCGCCTTCTGCCAGGCCTTCCGCCACCCACGCGCCTCCGTCACGCTCGTGGACCGCCAGAATCATCACCTCTTCCAGCCCCTCCTCTACCAGGTCGCCACCGCCGGCTTGTCCGCCCCGGAAATCGCCCAACCCCTCCGCGCCATCCTCAACCGCGCCCCCAACCTCAACGTCCTCATGGACGACGTCCTCGGCATCGACCTCCCAAACCGCCGCGCCACCCTGGCCTCCCGGGAGCTCCCCTTCGATTTCCTCGTCCTCGCCCTCGGCGTGGCCACTTCGTATTTCGGCCACCCCGAATGGGCCGCGCACGCCCCCGGCCTGAAATCCCTCGCCGACGCCATGGCCATCCGCGCCAACGTCCTCGCCGCTTTCGAGCGCGCCGAGATGGAGCCCGACCCCGCCCGCCGCCGCGCCCTTATGACCCTCGCCGTTGTCGGCGGCGGCCCCACCGGCGTCGAGCTCGCCGGCGCCCTCGCCGAACTCGCCCGCCACGTCCTCCGCCGCGACTTCGACCATATCAACCCCGCTGAGACGCGCATCCTCCTGGTTGAAGCCTCCCCCCGGCTCCTCGGCCAGTTCCCGGACGGCCTCGCCGAAAACGCCCGCCTCAAGCTCGAACAAATGGGCGTCGAAATCCTCCTCAACACCCGCGTCAAGGACCTCGCCCCCGGAACCGTCACGCTCGAAGGCGCCCACCCCGGACGCATCGAAACTCCCAACGTCATCTGGTCCGCCGGCGTCGCCGCCCCGCCCATCACCCGCGCCCTGGGCGTCGAAACCGACCGCGCCGGACGCCTCAAGGTCCTTCCCGATCTCTCGCTCCCCGGCCATCCCCACGCCTTTGCCATCGGCGACATCGCCTCCGTCACAGGCGAAGACGGCAAACCCGTCCCCGGCGTCTCCCCCGCTGCCATGCAGATGGGCCGCCACACCGCCCGCCTCATCGCCGCCGCCATCGATAACCCCGCCGCCGCGGAACCTTTGTCGCGCCCCCCGTTCCGTTATTTTGACAAGGGCTCCATGGCCACCATCGGGCGCTCCGCCGCCATCGCCCACATCGGCCCGGTCCGGCTCACCGGCTACCCGGCTTGGCTCGCCTGGCTCTTCGTCCATTTGGTGTTCCTTGTCGGGTTCCGCAACCGCATTGCCGTTCTTCTCCAATGGTTCTACAGCTACGCCATGTACAAACGCGGCTCGCGCATCATCGTGAAACCCTGACCCAACGCTTCGTGCTTTCCCCCAGCCCCCGCGCCGCGTAATCTTCCCCCCATGGCCTCCATGCGCTACCGCCGGTTTGGACGCACCAACCTTCAAATGCCCGTCTTTTCCTGCGGCGGCATGCGCTACCAGCACAAATGGCAGGACGTGCCTCCCGAGGAAATCCCCGCCGACAACCAGGCCAACCTCGAAGCCACCATCCACCGCGCCGTGGAGCTCGGCATCAACCACATCGAAACCGCCCGCGGCTACGGCTCCTCCGAAATGCAGCTCGGCCGCGTGCTCCCCGCGCTTCCGCGCGGGAAGATCATCGTCCAAACCAAGGTCGCCCCCGCGGAGACCGGCGCCGAGTTTCTCGAGACGTTCAACACGTCAATGAAGTATCTCGGCATCGAATACGTCGATCTTCTCTCGCTCCACGGCATCAACGACGCCGGATGCCTCGACCGCGCCATCCGCAAGGACGGCGCCCTTGACGGCGCCCGCCAGCTCCAGCGCGAAGGCCGTTGCCGGTTCATTGGCTTCTCCACCCACGCCCCCTGCGGGATCATCCTCCAGGCCATCGAAACCAACGCCTTCGACTACGTCAATCTGCACTGGTACTTCGTCAATGAACTCAACTGGCCCGCGGTCGAGGCCGCCGCACGCCTCGACATGGGCGTCTTCATCATCAGCCCCAACGACAAAGGCGGCAAACTCTATGAAGCCCCCGCGCGCCTCGCCGGCCTCTGCCAGCCCCTCACCCCCATGCAGTTCAACGACCTCTGGTGCCTCGCCCGCCCCCAGGTCCACACGCTTTCCCTCGGCGCCGCCCGCCCGTCCGACTTCGACGAACACATCGCCGCGCTCGAACACTACGACCGCGCCGCCGAGGCCATCGCCCCCATCGAACAGCGCCTCCGCGCCGCCATGAACGACGCCCTCGGCGAGGAGTGGTGGAAACGCTGGCCCGAAGGCCTCCCCGAATACACCGAAATGCCCAACCAGCTCAACGTCCGCGAAATCGTCCGGCTCTGGTCGTGGGCCAAGGCCCTTGACCTGGTCGCCTTCGGCAAGATGCGCTACAATCTCATGGGCAACGCCGGGCATTGGTTCCCCGGAACCAACGCCGCCGAGTTCGACGAAGCCGCCGTCCGCAAGGCCGTCGCCGCCAGCCCCTTCGCCGACCGCATCCCCGCCATCCTCCGCGAGGCCCACGAACTTTTTGCCGAGGCCCCGAAGAAACGCCTCAGCGAAGGCGGTTGACACTCCCTGCTTGCCACCAGCCCGCTTTCGGGCGAGAATGATGGGTCTTCACCTGCCCGATGGTGTAAGGGTAGCACAGAGGTCTTTGGAGCCTCTGGTCATGGTTCGAATCCATGTCGGGCAACGCTTTCGCCCCATTCCCCCCACCCCGTCCTCCGCGGTTCATGGGTCCACACCTCGTAACCTCTGTTGAGCTGCCGGAAACCCGAAGCCGTAAGGTTGCCTGGGGAGCCAGAACTTGCCAACTCCAATGAATGATATATGATGGCGTCATCATGCGAACCATTATTGACCTTGCAGAAAGGCAGGTGGCGGCACTAGGCGACTTCTGCGCTCGGGAAAAGATTTCACGCGCCGAAGCGATCCGTCGCGCTGTCGATCAACTGTTGGCCACCCAGAGAAACGGCCGCCGGGACGCCGCTTTCGGGGCCTGGTCGTCCAGAGGCGACAGCCGCGCCGTCGTGAAAACCCTGCGCGACGAATGGCGGTGAATCGCGGCCCTCATGAAAGCGATATTGGATACCGACGTGTTGATCGATTTCCTGCAAGGGATGCCCGAAGCCCGCGAGGAATTGGCGCGTTATCGCCAGCCGCATTACTCGATGATCTCGTTCATCGAGCTGCATTGCGGGGCGCGGGATCCGGGAGAAACCGTCGCGGTGAATACTCTGCTGGCCACCCTCTCGCGGGTGGAGTTGAATGAGCAAGTGGCACGCCGTGCCGTGGAACTCCGCCGGGACCTCCGCCTCAAACTGCCCGATGCCGTGGTCCTCGCCAGCGCCGATGTGGAAGGATGCATCCTCGTCACCCGCAACCGCCGGGACTTCCCCAAAGACGATCCCCGCGTCCGCTTTCCGTATTCGATCTGAAATCGATCGCTCCCATGACACCCCTGGACGGGCAGGCGCACTTCGAACGCAGCCCGGCCATCTCCCACATTCCATCTCCCCCACCCCATCGCCGGCCATTCCTCCCGACCGCATGATGGTTTCAATGTTTCCCGATGAACCCATCCCCGCCCGACAAACGCATAGTCAATCTCTTCGGCCCTTCCGGGGCCGGAAAATCCACCCTGGCCCGCGCGCTGCAAGCGGAATACGGCGAGGCGCGGATGACGGCGATCAACTCGGATTTCTACCTTGAGGACCGGGACGGCCGGATGCTCTCAAACCTCGGCTTCGATTTCCCAAGGCTTGCCCGCCAACTGGCGCAGCCCGTCGGAACCGTGTGCGCCTGTCCCGAGTACGATTTCCGCGCCTTCCGCCGGATCGCCGAGGAGTCCGGCTGGAATCGCTTCACCCTTCGTCCCATCGTCCTCGTGGATTCCATGCTTCCGTTCCCGCCCGCCGACTTGTTTATCCAACTGCTCATTCCGCGGGACGTCGCGCCGTGGAGCGTGTCGCACGCCGCAATCCCGATGTGGCGGAGTGGCCCGCGCAATTGCGGAAGAACTGGGAGCGCATTGCGAACCCCCCGTCCGACGGCCTGCCGGCGGCCTATGCGCGGCGGCTCGTTCTCGATGGCCTGCGGCCCGTCGAAGAGAACATCCGGAGGATTCGGCGGATCTTGGACTAGCCCCATGCGGGGAACCTCCCGTCGCGTGCGGCACGGGTTTCGCAGCCATAGGCCATTGATGGGATCAATATACATCCAAATCCAATCAATTTCCCACTCCCGCGGGTTCGGGGCAGGTTCAAAGCGTGAACATTCTACTCATCGCGCCCGCGTCGGGGCATTGGCGGCAAGTCGGGCGCCGCCGGTTCGGGAATGGCCGTACGTTCCGGTTTTCGCTGCTGAGCCTGCTGCGGGTGGCGGCGGCGACGCCGACCGGGCACCGGATTCGGATTGTGGACGAACAGCTTGACGCGGTTCCGTGGGACGCGGACGCGGGGCTGGTGGGAATCACATGCATGACGGCGCTGGCGCCGCGGGCGTATGAGATTGCGGCGCGGTTCCGGGCACGGGGCGTTCCCGTGGTGCTTGGGGGGATGCATCCGACGTTGTGCACGGGCGAGGCGCTGGGGCACGCGGACGCCGTGGTGGCGGGCGGGGCGGAAGGCGCATGGCCGCGCGCGGTGGCGGACGCGGTGGCGGGGCGGTTGGGCGGGGTTTATCGCGGGGCGCCGGAGGATGGGCTGGCGGGATTGGGCGCGCCCAGGCACGACTTGATTGACCGGCGGCGCTACGCGCCGGTGTATCCGGTCGAGGCAACGCGGGGGTGCCCGAACCGGTGCGGGTTTTGCGCGGTGTCGGCGTTTCACGGGGGCGCGCATTCGCGCCGCCCGGTGGCCGAGGTGGCCGCGGAACTGGCGGCGGTGGCGGACAAGTACGTGCTGTTTATGGACGACAACCTGGCGGCGGACCGCGGGTATGCGCGGGCGTTGTTCGAGGCGCTGGCGCCGTTGGGCAAGCGGTGGATGACCCAGGCGACTCTGGACGTCGCGGAGGATCCGGGGTTTGTGGCGGCGGCCGCGGAATCAGGGTGCATTGGAGTGTTTGTGGGGATGGAAACCTTCTCGAGCGGAAACCTGGAAGCGATGGAGAAAGGGTTCAACCGGATCGACCGCTACAGGGCGCTGGTGGATGCGTTCCACCGGAACGGGATCGGGGTGGAGGCGGGGATCGTGCTGGGGTTTCCGGAGGACGGGCCCGAGACGTTTGCCCGGACCCTGGCCGCGCTGGACGCGGTGGGCGTGGACGCGGTCCAATTCTCGATCTTCACGCCGTTGCCGGGGACCCCGGCCCACAAACGGTGGGCGGGGCGGATTTTTGACTGGGACTGGGCGCATTACGACTTTCATCATACCGTGTTTCATCCCGAGCGGATGACGGCGGGCCAACTGCAGCGGGGGCACGATTGGATCACGCGGGAGTTTTACCGGCCCTGGCGGATTGCGCGCCGGGTGGGGCGGCACCTGGCGCGTCCGCGCGGCTGGGCGACGCTGCCGTTTGTGGCGGGCGTGAATCTGGCGTATTGGGCGCGGGTTCGGGCGTGGGGGATCGGGCGGCGGGGGCGCGAGGGGGAAGCGGCGGGCCGCGACCCGGCCGAGGCGCCAACGTCCCGCGCCAGCGACGCGCACAAACGGCCAGCCCGGATTCCGCGCGAGCAGGGGGCTTGACGGGCCGCCCCCGGGCGGTTGAGGTTTCGCTGGACGCGCGCAGGCGGAATCTATCTCTGGAGATCCGCTCGGACCTCCTTGACCGGCCATCGGCTACGATCCTCCCCCCTCCACCGCCTCCACGCACCTCGGACAAAGCTCCGGATGCATTGCGTTCAAGCCCACATCCGGCAGCACCCGCCAGCAGCGCACGCACTTTTTCCCCTCCGCCGGAAACGCGCGAACGCCGTCCCCGTTCACAAACGCCACCTGCGACACGTTGAAAATTTCCGCCAACTCCCCGGCGTCGCGGGCCGACAACAGCTCCGTCCCGACTTCGACCGCCGCCTCAAGGCTCTTCCCGATCCGCTTCTCCCGCCGCAATGGTTCCAGCGCCGCGTTCACTTTCTCACGCACGCCCAGGATCGCGCCGAATCCCTCCTCGAACCCCGGCGCCGCCGCGAACCGGACCGGCTTCGGGAACTCCTCCAAGTGCACGCACTCCCGCCCGCCCAGCGCCCGCCACGCCTCGTCGGCCGTGAACGGCGCCATCGGCGCAAGCAGCCGGCAGAGGCTCGACGCCGCCTCCCGCATCGCTGTCTGCGCCGACCGCCGCCGCTCCGACCGCGCCGCGTCGCAATACATCCGGTCCTTGAGCGCATCCACGTAGAAGGCCGACAAGTCCACCGCGCAAAACCGGTTCAGCGCGTGATAGGCCACATGGAACTCGTACCGGTCGTACCCGCCGATTGCCTCCGCCTCCACCGCCTGCAAGCGCAGGAGGATGTGGCGATCAATTGAAGTCATCCTGTCCCACGCCACGGCGTCGCGCGCCGGGTCGAACCCCGCCAGATTCCCCAGGAGAATCCGGAGGGTGTTCCGGATCGAGCGGTAGGTCTCCGCCACGCGCTGGAAGATTTCCTCCGAGAACGGCACGTCGTCCCGGAAATCCTGGCTCGCCACCCACAGCCGCACCACGTCCGCGCCGTGCCGGTTCACGAAACTCATCAGGTCCATCGGCTTTTCGTAGGTGGCCGATTTCGAGATTTTCTTCCGGTCCTCGTCCAGCACGAACCCGTGCGTGAGCACCTGTTTGAAAGGCGCCACCCCGTGCGCCGCCACCGACGTCAGCAGCGACGACTGGAACCATCCGCGATGCTGGTCGCTTCCCTCAAGATACAGGTCCGCCGGAAACCGCAGCCGCTTGCGCACCACCGCCGTGTGGCTCACACCGGAGTCGATCCACACGTCCAGCGTGTCCCGCCCTTTCTCCAGCCCCGGCCCCAGCCCCAGCGCCTTTCCCAACTCGCCATGGGAAGCCACAAACCACAGGTCCGTCCCGTGCTGCTCCACAAAGTCCGCGAACCGCCGGATCACGCGCTCCTCAAGCACTGGCTCGCCGTCCGCGCGGAAGAACACCGGGATCGGCACACCCCAGGTGCGCTGGCGCGAAATGCACCAGTCCGGGCGGCTTTCCACCGCGCCGCGGATGCGGTTGCGCCCCCACGCCGGGACCCATGTGACACCGTCAATCGCGCGCAACGCTTCCTCACGGATCGCGTCCACCTTGATGAACCACTGCTGCACCGCCCGGAACACCGTCGGCGTCTTCGACCGCCAGCAATGCGGGTACTCGTGCGCAAACTCTTCCTCCGCCCACAAGAAGCCCCGTTCCCGCAACAAATCCCGTATCTTCGGGTTCGCGTCGAACACGTAGGTCCCCGCCAACTCCGGCAATCCCGCCTCCGCCGTCAACCGCCCCGCGTCATCCACCGGCGACAACACCGCCAGCCCTTTCTCCCTCCCCAGCGCGTAGTCGTCCTGGCCGTGCCCCGGCGCGATGTGCACGATCCCCGTGCCGGTGTCGTCCGTCACAAAGTCCGCCCCAAATACCTTTCCCGCCCGCTCCAGGAACGGATGCCGGAACGCCCAGCCCTCCAGCTCCGCGCCCTCCCACGTCCGCACCGGCGCGGCGCCCGGTTCGAAGCCCGGCAACTTCGCGGCAAGCGGCACGAGGGCAATCACCGGCCCGCGCGCGGTTTCGAACAGCCCGTACACCAGCCCCGGCGCCACCGCCAGCGCGAGGTTTGCCGGAAGCGTCCATGGCGTCGTCGTCCACACCAGAAACGCCGTGTCCCCCGGCAACCCCGCTCCGGCCGCGTCCGCCAGCGGAAACTTCACGTACACCGAAAGGTCGGTCTTCGGCTGGTACTCGATCTCGGCCTCAGCCAATGCGGTGCGGCAGCCGGTGCTCCAGTGCACGGGGCGCAGGCCGCGGTACACAAGCCCCTTGCCCACGAGCGCGGCGAACACGCGCAGGATATCCGCCTCGTACCCCGGCGCCATGGTGTAATAGGGATCGTCCCACTCCCCCAACACCCCCAGCCGCTGCCGCTGCCCGCTCTGGATGCCCATGAACTTCCGGGCATACGCCGCGCACTTCGCCCGGATTTCCGCCGGGGACATCGCGCCCGCGCCCGATTCTTTCATCACCTTGTGCTCAATCGGCAGGCCGTGGCAGTCCCACCCCGGCACGTACGGCGCGCGGAACCCCGCCATGCTCCGCGACTTCAGCACCATATCCTTGAGCGCCATGTTCAACGCCGTGCCCATGTGCAGGTCCGCGTTTGCGAACGGCGGCCCGTCGTGAAGCACAAACTCCGGACCCCCCGCCCGCCGTTCCATCAGCCGCCGGTACACGTCCTCCCGCCCCCATTGCTCCAACCGTTCCGGCTCCCGGACCGGAAGGTCCGCCTTCATCGGAAAGTCCGTCTTCGGAAGATTCAGCGTCGCCTTGTATTCCACAGCCCGCGAGATAAGCACAAACCCGCCCCCCAAATCAACGCCGCGATTTCCCTTGCGCACGCGCCCGAATCCTTGCGATCCGGGCAAAGGGCGCACCGGAATCCCGCGGCGGGCCCGCATCGTCACGATTCGGGCGCTCAGAACTCCGCCAGTTTCAGCAGCCGCCGCCCCGCCTCGCGCAGGGTCTCGTCCCGCTTCGCAAAGTGCAGCCGCATGAACCGGTGCTCCGGCACATCAAAAAAACTCGACCCCGGCACCGCCGCCACCCCGATCTCCCGCGCCAGCCACCGGCAAAATTCCGTGTCCGTCGCCCGCCCAAACCGCGAAATGTCCACCAACACATAATAGGCCCCCTCCGGACGCGTGAACGGCAGGCCCGTCCGCTCCAAATACCCCAGAAACAACTCCCGCCGCCGCGCGTACGCCCCGCGCAACTCCGCGTAGTAGGCATCCGGGAACCGCAACCCCGCCACCGCCGCCGCCTGCAACGGCGCCGCCGCTCCGACGGTTAGAAAATCATGCACTTTTCGCGCCGCCCCAATCGCCGCGGGCGGCCCAATCACATACCCAAGCCGCCAGCCCGTAATCGAGTAGGTCTTCGACAACGACCCCGTCGTGAGCGTCCGCTCCCACATGCCCGGCAGCGCCGCCATGTACACATGCCGGTGGGGCTCATACACAATGTGTTCATACACCTCGTCCATCAATACCCACGCGCCGTTCTCCGCCGCCAGCCCCCCAATGGCCTCCAGCTCCGCCCGCGTGAACACCCGCCCGCAGGGATTGGACGGATTGCACACCACCACCGCCTTCGCCCCGCGCATCGCCGCCCGCAGTTCCTCCGGGTCAAACCGGAACCCTGGCGCGTGCAACCGCACAAACACCGGACGCGCCCCGCACAGAATCGCGTCCGCCCCGTAGTTCTCGTAAAACGGCGTGAACACCACCACCCGGTCCCCAGGATCGCACACGGCCATCATGGCCGCCATCATTGCCTCCGTTCCCCCGCAGGTCACCACCAGGTCCGCATCGGGATCCAGCGCCAGCCCCATGAACCGCGATTGCTTCTCCGCCAGCGCCCGCCGGAACTCCGGCGCCCCCCACGTCACCGCGTACTGGTGCGGCCCTTCCCGCATCGCCCGCGCCGCGGCCTCCACCAGCTCTTCGGGCGGATCGAAATCCGGGAATCCCTGCGCCAGGTTCACCGCCCCGCAGGCCTGCGCCACACGCGTCATTTCGCGGATCACCGACTCCGTGAATCCGGCAAGGCGCTTCGCGGTGGCTGGCATGGCGCCCCATGCTTACCCCACCCGCTCCCGCCCATCAACCCCCTCTTCCCCAGCCCCGGCAACCACCGCTATGCAAGCTCCCGGCGGGAGGGCGGGTCTCAACGTCAAGGGCTGGCCATGGGGTCGCTTGAGCATGAGCACCGGAAGGACGGGCGCCGTCCTCCGCGCCGCGAGCCTCCCGCATGGGTTTTCGCGCGTTTATTCTCGACGGCCCTTGACGCGATTGCTAGCCTTCTCCTTTGATCCTGATGCCCAGATTCCGAACTCCAAACCCCACCCCCAAACCCATGAATCCCACACTCCCCAACCCCTACAACAACCGCAAAAGCCTCGACGCCA